>NZ_JBFBKW010000012.1:0-152975 GCF_040702325.1 Pseudarthrobacter sp. 902506025 | reverse complement strand
CCAAGTGCACCGCTGATTAGCTACGTTCGGATGGGATAACCGCTGAAAGCATCTAAGCGGGAAGCTCGCTTCAAGATGAGATTTCCATACACATTATGTGTGAGAGGCCCCCAGCCAGACCACTGGGTTGATAGGCCGGATGTGGAAGCGAGGACTAACGACTCGTGAAGCTGACCGGTACTAATAGGCCAATAACTTACACCACACAGAAAAACATTCTGCTTGCGTCCACTATGTGGTTCCCAACCAACAACCCTGTTGGCGGAACCAAACAACTAAATAACAACACCACCCCCTGCCCACGGGCAGGGATGTTGTAACCACAAGACTTCCCAACCCCCTGCGGGGTTCGGGTACAAGGGTTACGGCGGTCATAGCGTGGGGGAAACGCCCGGTCCCATTCCGAACCCGGAAGCTAAGACCCACAGCGCCGATGGTACTGCACCCGGGAGGGTGTGGGAGAGTAGGTCACCGCCGGACATACATTACGAAGGGCCCTGACAAGGATTGTCAGGGCCCTTCGACTTTAACCCCAAGACCGGTGCCGCCGGACGGCCAAAGGTCCGCGGGTAGGATTGACCCTCATGAGCAGCATCTTCAGCCACGCCCAGGACCCCTCCCAAGACGACGGCCGCCAGGCCTCAGATCCCTTGGAACCCGTGGTGAACACCGTCCGCGTACCGGGACCGGTGGCCCGGGCTTTCGCAGGCTTCACCGACCACGCCCACCTGTGGTGGCCCTTGGAGCGGCACGGCGTCTATGGGGCCGGCTCCTATGTGGAGTTCGAGGAGAACCTCATCCTTGAGACGGCTGACGATGGCCGCACCAGCATCTGGGGGACCCTCGATGACTGGCAGCCGCCGCTGTCCTTCCATGCCTCCTGGCACCCCGGAACCACGGCGCTGTGGTCCACCGAGCTCCTGGTGGTGTTCCGCGCCGTTGAGGCGGAAACGGAGGTCCGGGTCTTCCATGAGGGCTGGGAAGGGGCCGAGGACCCGGTTGCCGCCCGCGAAGCCTATGTGGAGGCGTGGCCGTTGATCCTGGAACGGTTTGCACGGTTCATGGGTGCCGGCGACCCAACGGATGCCGCCCCTTCCGAAGGCCTGTCCTAGGCCATCCTCGCGGCAACGTCCGGTGGTACGGCGGTGCTGTGCCGGATCACGAATTCCGTAGGGTATTCCTGGTCCTGGGCTGCCGTAACTGCCGGACCGCCGTCGGGATGCCTGCCGGCGCCCTCCAGCAGGGCCAAAGCAGTCGCGGCCGCCAGCTTCCCCTGGCCCCGCGGGTCCTGGCTCACAGTGGTCAGCCCGAAGGTCTCTGCCAGCTCGTGCCCGTCAATCCCCACCACGGAGAGATCCTCCGGAACCCGAAGGCCGAAGTCGCGCGCGGCAAGCATGACGCCCACCGCCATCTCATCGGAGGCGGCAAAGACTGCCGTGGGCCGTTCGGTGGGTGTTCCCAGCAGCCGGCGGCCTGCCGCGTAAGCGCCCTGGATGGTGAAGTCGGCAGTGGCATGCCACTCGGGCCGAAACCCAAGCCCTGCTGCCGCCATGGCCGCCGCGAAGCCCTTTTGCCGGAGCTGAGGAAGCTTGAAGTCCCTGTTCAGCCCCGCGTCCCCGGTGATATGCGCAATCCGGGTATGTCCCAGCCCAATCAGATGGCTGGTGGCCATCTTCGCCAGGCCCTCGTCGTCGATCCTGATGGTGGACGCCCCGGGCAGGGCGCCTCCGATCACCACGATGGGACGGTGCACGGCCAGCAGCTGCCCGATCTCTTCCTCACTGAGCACCAGCGCCACGGCGATTACCGCATCCAGGCGTTTCCGCAGCAGGAAGTCGGTCAGGATGCTGTTGCGCCGCTCCGGCTGTTCACCCACGTTATAGAGCGTCAGGTCATAGCCGGCATCGAGCAGGGTTTCGGAAACGCCTTCCAGTACAGAAGAGAAGTACCAGCGCTGGACGTTGGGTACCACCAGCCCGATGTTGTGGTTCCGCCCTGAGGCGAGGCTCGACGCGTGGTAGGACGGAACGAACCCGAGTTCCCGGGCAGCCTCCTGGGCCAGCCGGCGGCTCTTGGAAGAGACGTTGGACTTGCCGCTCAGTGCCCGCGAGACGGTGGCCACCGACAGCCCGGCCCGGCTGGCAACTTCTTTGATGCCTGCCACGGTCAGAGGGCTGCTGCGGCGTCCGGTCCAAGCTGGATCCACGCGGTCTCACCGGAGGCAAGGGCGCGGCCCGCACCTGCGGGCAGGCTGCGGATCAGGACATGTCCCGCAGGCATTTCCAGCGGCTCGTGGTTCAGGTTCATAACCACCAGCGTAGTGCCGTTCAGGTAGCCCAGGGAGTAGCCGGTGCACCAGTCCTCGGCCCAGGACAAGGATCCCCTGCCCAGGTCCAGCTCCCGGCGGAAGGCCAGGGCGTCACGGTACAGGGACAGGTGCGACGACGGTGATTCCGCCTGCAGGTCCCTCGCCAGCGCCTTGAACGTGGCAGGAATGGGCAGCCAGGGGTCGCTGCCCGAGCCAAACCCCAGGTGCGGGTCCCCGCCCCGCCAGGGCAGCGGCACCCTGCAACCGTCACGGCCCAGCCGCTGGCCGCCGGTGCGGGCGAACGTGGGGTCCTGGCGCAGGTGGTCAGGAATGTCGATGCCGTCCGGCAACCCGAGCTCTTCGCCCTGGTACAGGTACGCGGCGCCGGGGAGTCCCAGCATGAACATCGAGGCAGCGGCCGCGCGGCGGCGGCCAAGATCATGGTCCGGCTGGTGATCTGCCGGGCCAATGCCGTCGCCGTCCCGCGGACCAAGCCCGTTGTACCCGAACCGGCTGGCGTGGCGGACCACGTCATGGTTCGACAGTACCCAGGTGCTGGGAGCACCTACCCCGTCGAGGACTGTCAGGGAATCGGTGATGACGGAGCGGAGGCGGTAGACGTCCAGGCCCGCGTGGAGGTACGGGAAGTTGAACGCCTGGTGCATCTCGTCGGGCCGGACCCAGTGCGCCAGCCGGTGCAGGTCCACGCTGGCCTCGGCGCAGAGGATCCGGTCGGGTCCGTATTCGTCCAGGATCAGCCGCCATGTGCGGTAGATATCGTGGACAGCTGGTTGGCCGAACATGGGAGCCTCATGGCCCGGGTACCCGTCGCTGCTGCCGCCGTCGGCGCGGCCGCCCCAGGCGGGCAGTCCGGGGGCCTTGACCAGCGCATGGGCGACGTCCACCCGGAAACCTGAGACGCCGCGGTCCAGCCAGAAACGGAGCACGCGTTCGAATTCTGCGTGGACGGCGGGGTTGTCCCAGTTGAAGTCCGGCTGCGAGGAATCGAAGAGGTGGAGGTACCACTGCCCCGGCTGCCCGTCAGTTCCTGCCACCCGAGTCCAGGCAGGTCCGCCAAAGTGGGACTGCCAGTTGTTGGGTGGTTCCTGTCCGTCGTGGCCGGTCCCGTCCCGGAAGATGAACATGTCCCGCTCGGGGCTTCCGGCCGGCGCGGCAATGGCTGCCTGGAATGCCGGGTGCTGGTCGGAGCAGTGGTTGGGCACCAGGTCCACGATGACCCGCAGGCCCAGGCGGTGGGATTCGGCCATCATGCCGTCGAAGTCGGCCAGCGTACCGAAGACCGGGTCCACGTCGCAGTAGTCGCTGACGTCATAGCCGGCGTCACGCTGCGGGGAACGGTAGAAGGGCGAGAGCCAGACTGCATCGACTCCCAGGTCTGCGAGATGCGGGAGCTCCTGGGTAATTCCGGCCAAGTCGCCAATGCCGTCGCCGTTTAAGTCACGGAAGGACCGGGGGTAGACCTGGTAGATCACAGCAGAGCGCCACCAGCCTGGAGCGGTGTCAGCAGCATGGATGAGCGTCAGGGGCCCGGCACAAGCCAGAGTGTCCTGGGTCACAGTTTCGACAGACATGGAAGTCAGCATAGCTGCGTCACGCCGATTGACTGAAAACGCTTCCATAATTGTTTCGCGGCGCTCATCGCGCAGGCGAATGCATGCACAGCAAGGGAACTGGAAACGATTACACGGGCGGGTAGCCGCGGCATCAGCCGGCAGCGCACCTAGACTGTGAAGGTATGTCCGACGACGGGTGGAGGCTTTGTGGGAAGCATCGTTGACGAGCTGGAAGCCTTCCTGGCGCCGGGTCAGGTCGACACGGGCGAGGTCCCGCTCCGCCGGTACGCCGTAGATCAGGCGCCCGTGATCGACTTCCAGCTTCCGCTGGCCGTGGTGTTCCCCGAATCAGTGGCGGACGTGCAGGCGGTGGTGAAAGCCTGCCTCGGCAGCGGGGTGGCGATCGTCCCCCGGGGCGCCGGAACGGGTGTATCCGGCGGTGCCCATGCCACCACCAACTGCATCATCCTCTCCCTGGAGCGGATGGACCGGATCCTCGCCCTGAACCCGGACGATGAAACCGCCATGGTGGAGCCCGGTGTGGTCAATGCCGTCCTGAATGAAGCGGCCGCAGAGCATGGCCTCATGTACGCGCCGGACCCTGCCAGCTTCCGGAGCTCCACGATCGGTGGCAACGTTGCCACCAACGCCGGTGGCCTGCGCTGCGCCAAGTATGGGGTCACCCGGGACTCGATCCTGGCCCTGGATGTCGTTCTTGCGGACGGCTCCCTCATCCACACCGGCCACCAGACCTTCAAAGGCGTGGCGGGCTATGACCTCACGGGCCTCTTCGTGGGGTCCGAGGGCACGCTGGGCATCGTCGTCGGAATTACCGTGCGGCTGAAGTACCTGCCCCGGGAAGTACACACCATTGCCGCGTTCTACCCGGACTTCAGGCTTGCCGCCGCAGGCGTCCTGGCGGTGGGAAGGGCCCGCGTCCAGCCCGCCATCATGGAACTGCTCGACGGCGGCACACTGGCCCAGCTCGACGACATCCATGGCTCCGACCTCACCGCACGCGGCACATCACTGCTGCTGATCCAGACAGACGGGTTTGGGGCTGCCGCGGAAGCCGATGTGGTGCGGCAGGTCCTGCGCGAAGGCGGGGCCGCCGTCAGCACCGAGGCCAGCGCCGAAGCCGAGCGGCTGGTGGAGCTGCGACGGCACAGCAGGGGCACCGAGGTGGACGACGAGTACCGCGTGGGCGAAGACGTCGCTGTTCCCCGCTCCCGCCTGGTGGACTACGTCGCGGCACTCGAGGCCATGGCCGCCGCCCAGCAGGTGCACCTCAAGGTGGTGGCACACGCCGGCGACGGGAACCTGCACCCCACATTCTGGATCGACCGGCAGGGCCCCGACGTTGAAGCCGGCGCCATGGAGCGGCTCCAGGTGGCCCTGGACGAGTCCATTACCGCCGCTCTGGCAATGGGTGGAACCATCACGGGGGAGCACGGCGTGGGCCAGTACAAGCTGCGCTGGCTTGGCCAGGAGCAACCGGAGCCGGTCCGGGAACTCCAGCGCAGGATCAAGGAGCTGTTCGATCCTGCCGGAATCCTCAACCCCGGAAAGGCGATCTAGGCCTCAGTCGTCCGAATCCGGGTATTCGTCCTCTGACTCATCGGCACCGTAGCGGGATTCCTCGTTTTCCACCTCGAGGATCTTCAGCAGTTCGGTGTCCGGGTTCAGCATGATCGCGGCCTCGTCCCGGCGGTGCCGGAGGATCGAGTCGATGTAGGACTGCACTGCCTCTGCCAGCGGAATATGGCGCTCCTGCTTCTCCGACATGTACCACCGGTGCTCCAGGACCTCGTGCACCACCTCGGCATGCTCGAGCTTGCCGGAGAGGTCCCGGGGGATGGAGCGCACGATCGGCTCGAAGATCTGGCTCACCCACAGGTGGGCGCTGTATTCCTCATCCATCTCCGGGTTGTTGTCCGCCCGGAACGAGTCCATGTCGTTGAGGAGGCGGCGGGCCTGGTTCTCCTGCGCATCCAGGCCGGTGAGCCGCAGCAGCCGCCGCTGGTGGTGCCCTGCGTCCACCACCTTGGGCTGCAGCTGGATGGTGGAGCCGTTCTGGGTGGTTTTGATGGCATATTCCTCGACGTCGAAGCCGAGCTCGTTCAGGCGCCGGATGCGGGCGCCCACCCGCCAGCGTTCGCCCAGTTCAAAGGATTCCTTCTCGGTCAGCTCAGCCCACAGCCGCCGGTAGCTGTCCATGATCAGCTCGCTGGTGGCCACGGGGTCCACCTTCTCCTCGATGAGGCCGCCGTCCAGCAGGTCCATCAGTTCGCCGGCGATGTTGACCCGGGCAATTTCAAGGTCGTATTCGCGCTGCCCTGTGGAGAGGTCGGGGTAAAGCTCGCCCGTTTCGGCGTCCACCAGGTACGCGGCGAAGGCGCCGGCGTCGCGGCGGAACAGCGTGTTGGACAGCGAGACGTCGCCCCAGTAAAAACCGATGAGGTGCAGGCGCACCAGCAGCAGGGCCTGCGCGTCGATGAGGCGGGTGAGGGTGTCCTTGCGCAGCATCTGGGAAAAGAGGGCGCGGTAGGGCATGGAGAATTTCAGGTGCCGGGTCACGAGGACCGGGTTGAGCGGGCGTCCGTCGGGGGTGGTGCGCCCGGTGATCACCGCAACCGGCTCCACGCACGGCACATCGAAGCGGGCCAGCTTGCGGAGCATGTGGTACTCGTGCCGGGCCACGTGCTCGGAGGTTTCCTTAATGGCGATGACAGAGCCGCCCAGGTGGGCAAAGCGCACGATGTGCCGGGAGATGCCTCGGGGGAGTGCCGCGAGGTACTGCGCCGGCCACTCCTCGAGGGCGATGTGCCACGGCAGGTCCAGCAGTTCGGGATCCGCCGCTGCCGCAGTGATATTCAGCGACGATGCTACCGAGGCTGCCTTGTTGTCATCGGCACTGGCTGCCACGAACCGCGGCAGTTTACCGATCTGCGCGTAGTCGGTGGGTTCATCGTGCCACTGGGCGCTGTATTCCTCGGTCATGGGTCAATTCTTCCGTACTCGGGGCAGGGCGGCTAAATTTCGCCCGGACATCGTTAAAGGCCGACGGCGGCCCGCACCGTTTACGAAAAAGGTGCGGGCCGCCGTCGGACAAGCGGCGGTTGTGCCAGGCCCAACCGCCGGAGCCAAGGAATCAGTCGCCGAGGCGCAGGCCGGTCTTGGTGTCGAAGAGGTGCACGTGGCCCGACTGCGGACGGACGTAGATGACCTCGCCCTTCATCGGGGGACGGCGGCCGTCGACGCGGGCCACGATGTCGTGGTCCTTGCCGTCGAGGTTGGTGTGGCCGTAGACGTAGGCGTCGGCGCCGAGTTCTTCGACGACGTCCACTTCCACCTTCAGGCCTTCACCCTGGGGAGCGGTTTCCAGGTCTTCGGGACGGCTGCCCAGCGTGACCGTGGAGCCGTGTGCCTCTTCGAGGACGTCGCGCGGCACGGGGTAGACGGTGCCGCCGAACTGGACGCCGCCGTCCACCACGGGAAGCTCCAGCAGGTTCATGGCGGGGGAGCCGATGAACCCGGCAACGAAGACGTTCTTGGGGCGGTCGTAGAGGTTGCGTGGGGTGTCCACCTGCTGCAGCAGGCCGTCCTTCAGCACGGCCACGCGGTCGCCCATGGTCATGGCTTCAACCTGGTCGTGCGTCACGTAGACGGTGGTGACGCCGAGGCGGCGGGTCAGGGACGCGATCTGGGTGCGGGTCTGGACGCGGAGCTTGGCGTCCAGGTTGGACAGCGGCTCATCCATGAGGAAGACCTGGGGGTTACGAACGATGGCGCGGCCCATGGCAACACGCTGGCGCTGGCCGCCGGAGAGTGCCTTCGGCTTGCGGTCCAGGTACTGCTCAAGGTCAAGGAGCTTTGCGGCTTCGCGGACGCGCTCGGCGCGCTCTTCCTTGGAGACACCGGCGATCTTCAGGGCGAAGCCCATGTTGTCGGCCACAGTCATGTGCGGGTACAGCGCGTAGTTCTGGAAAACCATCGCGATGTCGCGGTCCTTCGGCGGAACATCGGTAACGTCACGGTCACCGATCAGGATGCGGCCGGCGTTGACGTCCTCCAGTCCTGCGAGCATGCGCAGGGAGGTGGACTTGCCGCAACCGGAGGGTCCCACGAGGACCAGGAATTCGCCATCGGCGATGTCGATGTTGAGCTTATCGACGGCGGGCTTATCTGTGCCCGGGTACAGACGCGTAGCGTTATCAAAAGTAACTGTAGCCACAGTTATCAATCCCTTCACCGGCAGGTACGTGCCGGACGATCCGTTGTGAATGGTTCATGTTTATTCAGTTTTGTTCCTGCAAAGTGCTCCGAGCCTGAGCCCGGGGCACAAAATGACGCCGCACGCTGGTTGTGCGCCACATCACACACAGAGTATGCCAGAGGTTGCGCTTCCTTGCGAAAATGTTACGAACGTCACATGTGCCGCCGGCCACGTCCTAACCTGACGCGGCCTGCGGATCCTCCTCGGCAACCGCGATGCTCCGCTCCTGGAGCAGGGCCTCCAGCAGTTCCGCAATGTGGACGGGAGCCTCCACCCGGTATTGGGCCTGGGTGAAATCAAGACCTACCTTGACCCCCACGTCGCCCGGTTCGAGCCGGCCAAAAGCGTCCTCGTCCGTGACGTCGTCGCCGGCGAACAGCACGGCAGTGGCCCCGGTGGCCTGCCGCAGGAAGGTGACACCTTCGCCCTTGGAGGCATTGACAACCGAAATCTCCAGGACGCGTTTTCCTTCCTTCAGGAAGACTCCCTTGCGGTCCTGGAGCACCGACCGTGCTGCCGCCACTGCATCTTCTGCCACGTCGTCCTCCGCCTGGCGGGTATGCAGGACGACGCCGGCAGGCTTGTCCTCCAGGGAGGTGCCGGGCGCCTCGGCGACGATGCCGGCCAACTCGGCGCGGACCTCTTCAAGGAGCGCCTTCTGGTCCTCTTCAAGGGCCAGTTCGGTGGAGCCCGGCCCCAGCCACGCCTCGGCGCCATGGCTGCCGATCAGCAACGTGTCGACCGGCGGGGAGGCGACCTCCCGCAGGCTGGCGAGGGCGCGTCCGGAGATGAGGGCCGTCGTCGTGCGTGGCAGCACGGCGAGGCCCGCGAACGCTGCGGCGGACCGCGGAAGCGGCCGCGCATCCTGTGCGCGGCCCACGATGGGCGCCATGGTGCCATCAAAATCCATGGCCACGAGCAGGTGCTCCGTGCCGGCGATCCGGCGCAGGGCCTCCCGCAGTTCCGGGGAGAGCGCCAGCGGCGCCTTGGCGCGGCGGCCCTCAGGAGTCATCGCGGACCACCTTTTCATTCAGCGCGCGCAGGAAGTCGGCGGACCAGTGGTCCACGTCGTGGTCCAGGATCTGCTTTCGCATGGCCCTCATCCGGCGCGAGGCCTCCCGCGGGGTCAGTTCGACGGCGGTCATGATGGTGTTCTTCAGGCCGGCGATGTCGTGCGGGTTGATCAGCAGCGCCTGCTTCAGCTGGTCGGCCGCCCCGGCGAACTCGCTCAGGACCAGGGCGCCATCGTTGTTGTTGCGCGCGGTGACATATTCCTTGGCCACGAGGTTCATCCCGTCCCGCAGGGCGGTGACCAGCATGACGTCCGCGGCCAGGTACAGCGCCACCATCTCCTCCACGGGGTAGTTGTGGTGCAGATAGCGGACGGCGGTGTTTTCGAGGGTGTCGTAGGTGCCGTTGATGTGTCCAACGGTGCCTTCCACCTCCTCGCGCAGGAGCCGGTACTGTTCCACCCGCTCCCGGCTGGGGGAGGCGACCTGGATGAGGGTCGCGTCGCCCACCGTGAGCCGGCCGTCCGCCAGGAGCTCCTCGAAGGCTTTCAGCCGGTGCCGGATGCCCTTTGTGTAATCCAGCCGGTCCACGCCGAGCAGGATGGTCTTGGGGTTGCCAAGGTCCTGCCGGATCTGCCGGGCGCGTTCGATGATGTCCGGCCTGGCAGCGAGTTCTGTGATTTGCTTGACGTCGATGGAGATGGGGAAGGCCTGCGCCCGCGCGATGTGGGTCAGCTGGCCGTTGTGGTCCTTGACGTGCACCTGCTGCTGCTTGACGCTGGCACCCAGGAAGCGGCGCGCGGAGCGCATGAAGTTTCCAGCGTCGCTGGGCCGCTGGAAGCCCACCAGGTCGGCACCCAGCAGGCCGTCGATGATGGCCTGGCGCCAGGGGAGCTGGGCAAAGATCTCAGGCGGCGGGAACGGGATGTGGTTGAAGAAGCCGATCCGCAGGTCAGGCCGTGCTTCGCGCAGCAGCCGGGGCACCAGCTGCAGCTGGTAGTCCTGAACCCACACGGTGGCCCCCTGGTCCGCGTGGCGCACCACGGCGTCGGCGAACCTGCGGTTAACCCGGCGGTAGGCGTCCCACCAGGTGCGGTGGAACTCCGGCGGGGCAATGACGTCGTGGTACAGCGGCCAAAGGCTGGCGTTGGAGAACCCTTCGTAGTACAGCTCCACGTCATCGGTGCTGAGCTGTACTGGAACGAGGTCCATGCCGCCGTGGCTGAATGGCTCGACCGTCTCGTCAGGGGCACCATGCCAGCCCACCCAGGCGCCGTCCGTCTTGGTCATCATCGGTGCCAGGGCGGTCACCAGGCCTCCGGGCGACCGCCGCCAGCCGGAGCCGTCATCGCTGTCGTCCCCCGGCGCCACCCGGTCGACGGGCAGCCTGTTGGAGACCACCATGAAGTCGTACTTGGTATGGCCGGCGTGGCCGGAACCGGAACTGCCGGCCGTAGCTGTTCCGGCTGGTTTTTCCTGGACGGGTGTTTGCATTGCGGCCCCCTGGGGTTGCTTGTGCCTCTAAGCCACCCTAGCCGGACGGAATCATCGGGGCTATTCGTCCGTTGGTCAACCCGGAAGAATGGTTGAACCCGCAAGCTCTCAGCTTTCTCCCCTAAAATGTTGGGGTGCCACCAAGTGGTCCCCCTACGTCGACCGACCCAAGGAACTCATGAGCCCCGCAAACGAAGTACGTAAGTCCAAGGCTGAGCGAACCGCCGAGGCGCGGGAAAAAGCGCGCCTGATCCGCGAAGCGCAGGTAAAGAAGGACAAGCGCAACAAGATGCTGATCGGCTGGGGTATCGTGGCGGCGGTCGTGGCCATCCTGGTGGTGGTGGCCCTGGTGGTCACCAACAGCCTCAAGCAAAACGCACCGGTTGCGGACCAGGGCCCCGTTCCGGCCAATGCCAACGCCCACGGCGGCGTGACCCTGCTGGCCAACACGGGCGTGGCCAAGACCGAAGCGGCAACCGTTGACGCGGCTTCCGTGGGGGATGCCCCGAAGACTCCGCCCGCCGAGGTAGTGGCCCCGGGTGCCGAGGCGGAAGCCGGCAAGCCGGTGAAGGTTGTCCTCTACATCGACTTCATCTGCCCCGTCTGCAAGAACTTCGAGGCCCAGTACAACGACCAGCTCACCTCGCTGCGCAATGACGGCAAGATCACCGTGGAATACCGTGCCCTCGGCTTCCTGGACAGCCGGTCAACCACCAACTACTCGTCCCGCGCCGCCAACGCCGCGGCCTGCGTGGTCAACGCATCACCGGAGAAGTACTCCGACTTCGTCAACGCGCTGTTTGCCAAGCAGCCTGCGGAGGGCAGCGCAGGCCTGTCGGACAACGACCTGAAGAAGATGGCCTCCGACATGGGCGTGAACATCGACTCCTGCGTGGATGACAAGACCTACCGTCCGTTCGTGAAGTTCACCACCAAGGAAGCAGCGGCGATCGGCGTGACCGGTACGCCTACGGTGTTCGTGGACGGAAAGCAGTGGGGCAAGGGGGACAGCGCCCAGACGCCGTTCCCGGACTTCCTGCAGGCAGCCATCACGGCCAAGGGCTAAGGGCCAACAGCCAGGGCAGGGGCCCGCTCCGGATCATCTCCGGGGCGGGCCCCTGCCGCGTCCGGCGGCGGTTCCGGCGCGTTTTTACGCCCGGCGGGAGTTGGGCTAACCTTATCTAGCGCCTTCCGGGCGCACGCCCCCAGGGGCACGCCTCCTTAGCTCAGTTGGCCAGAGCACCGCTCTTGTAAAGCGGGGGTCGTCGGTTCGAATCCGACAGGGGGCTCCACACCAACGCCGGGTCTAAGCTGGATCCATCCGAATAATCAGCCTGCTGACTAAAGGAGGATGGCTGCCATGCCCAAGACCGGCAAGAACGACCATGCCCGCAAGGACGAGCTTCCCTCGACCCTGCAGCGTTCGGACCAGAAGGCCCAGGACACGTTCGCGAAAACCTACGATTCCGCCCTTGAGTCCTACGACCAGGACGAAGAGCGCGCTGCCCGTGCAGCCTACGCCTCCCTGAAGCACAGCTATGAGAAGGTGGGCGACCACTGGGAGCCCAAGGAAAAGCGCGGCCCCTCTGACAAGCGCGCGGAGCAGGGTGTCCGTTCGTCCGAACCCACCGCCGGCGGCGTCGATGCCAACGCCTCCAAGGAGCACCTCTACAAGCTCGCCAGGGAATTGGATGTCAAGGGCCGCTCGAAGATGGACAAGGACCAGCTGGTCCACGCCCTCCAGAAGGCCAACGACGCCGCTACCCGCAAAGCCCGCAGCAAATAGCCTGTGCTCTTGCCGTCCCGCCGTCCCAAGGTGTCGAATCAGAGGACACGTCCGGTCCGGTCGGCAATGATGCCAGGAGGTTCCAATGTCGGTGAAGAGCTCCAGGGAGTCAGCGCGGGCAGCGGGCGGCAGGAACGGGCCTGATTCGAAGCGGGCAGACCAGGCCGCCGGCATCGCGGCGCAGGACCCGGCCCGGATCCGGAACGTGGCCCTGGTGGGGCACTCCGGCGCCGGGAAGACCTTGCTGATCGAGGCGCTGCTGGCAGCCAACGGGGTGATTACCCGCAAGGGCTCCATCGCGGACGGGTCCACGGTCAGCGACTCGGACCC
Organism: Pseudarthrobacter sp. 902506025; assembly: GCF_040702325.1. Classification (NCBI taxonomy): domain Bacteria; kingdom Bacillati; phylum Actinomycetota; class Actinomycetes; order Micrococcales; family Micrococcaceae; genus Pseudarthrobacter; species Pseudarthrobacter sp. 902506025. Next base: position 140,197 of record NZ_JBFBKW010000012.1, on the reverse strand, counting down.
GGCAGCGGTCCACCAGCAACGCTCGGTCACGCTGTCCCTGGTGCCGCTGATGGTCGACGACGTCAAAGTGAACCTCCTGGACACCCCCGGCTACCCGGACTTCATCGGGGAGCTGAGGGCGGGGCTCAGGGCCTCGGATGCCGCCCTTTTTGTGGTCTCCGCCGTGGACGGCATCGACGCGACCACCACCGCGCTCTGGGCCGAGTGCGCGCACATGAGCCTGCCACGCGCCGTCGTCATCACCAGGGTGGACCACCCGCGGGCGGATTACGACGGCGCCCTGGCCGCCTGCCAGAAAGCGTTCGGCGACGGCGTGCTCCCGCTGTACGTCCCGGTGCCGGCCGAAGGCGGGGCGGCCGGCCTCCTCGGCCTGCTGTCCCAGGAGGTGACTGACTACTCCTCCGGAGATCCCGCACCGGAGGTCCGTCCAGCCGCCCCGGAGGAACTTGCAGCCGCCGGCGCCGCGCGGGGCGCCCTGATCGAGGGCATCATCGCCGAGAGCGAAGACGAAACGCTGATGGACCGCTACCTGGAAGGGGAGGACATCGATACAGGGGTGCTGGCGGACGACCTGGAAACCGCCGTCGCCCGCGGCTCGTTCTTCCCCGTCCTGCCCACGTCCGCCGTCACCGGCCTCGGCACGGCGGAACTGCTCGACGTCCTGGTGCGCGCCTTCCCGGCACCATTGGAAGGCAGACTGCCGGACACGACCGACCTTGCAGGGGAACCGGGTGGAAGACTGTCCTGCGATCCCGATGGGCCGCTCGCCGCTGAAGTAGTGCGGACCTCCAACGATCCCTTCCTGGGCCGCATCTGCCTGGTGCGCGTCTTCTCCGGGACACTGCAGGAGGACACGCCTGTCCACGTGGCCGGCCACGGCCTCGCTGACCGCGGGCACCAGGACCACGATACCGATGAACGAGTCACCCACATTTACTCCCCGCTGGGTGCCAGCCTGCGGCCTGTTCCCTTCTCCGTGGCAGGTGACATGTGCGCCCTGGCGAAGCTGGGCAGCGCTGAAACCGGGGACACCATTTCCGCCCGGGAAAGCCCGCTGCTGCTGGCCACGTGGGAGATGCCCGAACCGCTGCTGCCGGTTGCCGTGGAAGCGGATTCCCGCAGCGACGAGGATGCGCTGGCCCGCAGCCTGGGCCGGATTGCGGCCGGGGATCCCACCCTGCGGGTGGAGCGGAACGCTGAAACGCACCAGCTGGTGCTGTGGTGCATGGGGGAGGCACACGCCGAGGTGGTCCTGGACCGGCTGCGGGAACAGGGGGTGAAACTGCACACCGTGGACGTGGTGACACCGCTGCGGGAAACCTTCGCTGCCCCCGCCACCGGCCATGGACGCCACGTCAAGCAGTCCGGCGGCCACGGCCAGTACGCCGTGTGCGACATCCAGGTTGAACCGCTGGACCGCGGCGGCGGCTTCGAATTCGTGGACAAGACAGTGGGCGGCGTCATCCCGGGAACGTTCATCCCGTCCATCGAAAAAGGAGTCCGGGCCCAAATGGACAGGGGAGTGTCTGCGGGTTTTCCCGTGGTGGACCTGCGGGTGACCCTGACCGGCGGGAAGGCCCACAGCGTCGATTCCTCCGACGCGGCATTCCAGGCGGCGGGGGCCCTGGCGCTCCGCGAGGCGGCCGCCGCCGGAAAGATCCAGCTCCTGGAACCGGTGTCCTCCGTCTCCATCACCGTTGCCGACGAACATGTGGGCACCGTGATGAGCGATTTGTCCGGCCGGCGCGGACGCCTCACCGGCACAACCTCCTCCGGCGAAGGGCTGACGGAGATCAGCGCCGAAGTCCCGGACCAGGAACTCCTGCGGTACGCAGTGGAACTGCGGGCCCTGACGGCAGGTACGGGCCGGTTCCGCCGGCAGTACCTGCGGCACGACCCCGTTCCCCCCAACTTCAGCCCGTCCTGATCCGCCCGGCCAGGAACAGCCCGAAGGGAACGGCCGCCGGTGAACGCCGCTGCACGAAAGATCCAGAACGTCTACCTGACGCTGACGCTGGGAAACACCCTTGCGGCGTCGTTCATTTGGGGCATTAACACGCTCTTCCTGCTCGATGCCGGGCTCACCAACCTGGAAGCCTTCGCGGCCAACGCCTTCTTCACCGCGGGGATGGTGCTCTTCGAGGTGCCCACCGGGGTGGTGGCCGACAGCTGGGGACGCCGCACGTCCTTCCTGCTGGGCACCGTGACCCTGGCCGGGTCCACCTACCTTTACTACCTGCTGTGGCAGTTGTCGGCTCCGTTCTGGTGGTGGGCAGCAGTGTCTGCACTGCTGGGCCTTGGCTTCACCTTCTTCTCGGGGGCCGTGGAAGCCTGGCTGGTGGACGCCCTCCACTTTTCCGGCTACGACGGCGGACTCGAAGCCGTCCTGGGCCGGGGCCAGATGGTTTCCGGCATCGCCATGCTGGCCGGATCAGTAGCGGGCGGCGTCATTGCCCAGGCCACCAACCTGGGCGTGCCGTTCCTGCTGCGCGTCGCGGTGCTGGTGGCCATGTTCGCTGTTGCCTTCCTGCTCATGCACGACGTCGGCTTCACCCCCGAGCGGTCGGCGCACCCCCTGCAGGCCACCCGCGCAGTCCTGCAGGCCTCGGTGGACGGCGGACTGAAGAACCCCCCGGTGCGGTTCATGATGCTGGCCGCCCCGTTCACGGAGGGCGTGGGATTCTACGTTTTCTACGCCCTCCAGCCCTACCTGCTGCAGCTCTTCGGCGATCCCAGGGCCTACGCCATCGCAGGCCTGGCAGCAGCCATCGTTGCCGGCGCGGACATCGTGGGCGGCTGGCTTGCCCCGCTGGTCCGGAAGCTGGTCCGCCGGCGCACCACGATCCTGATCGCCTCCACCATCACCAGCTCAGCGGTCCTGGTGGTGCTCCTGGCCACCCACATCTTCTGGCTGGCCCTGGTGCTCCTGGCGCTCTGGGCGGTGGTTGCCTCCGCCGGAACCCCCGTGCGCCAGGCGTACCTCAACGACATGATCGCCTCGAAGCAGCGGGCCACCGTCCTGAGCTTCGCCTCGCTCATGGGGTCCAGCGGGGGAGTGGTGGTGCAACCGCTGCTCGGGAGGACCGCAGACCTCTACGGCTACCCGGCGTCACTGGCCCTGGGCGGCGCGGTGCAGCTGCTGGCGGCCCCCTTCATCGTGCTGAGCCGCCGCCGGCGCTCGCCTGCCGATGTTGCCGCAGGCCTGGCTGCCCCCTGAGCAGTTGCCCGGAACCACCGGGGCCGCACGCAGGAAGGCCCCCGCTGCCAGGACTCGGTCCGGGCGGCGGGGGCCAACACATGTACGGGTGGAGGTGTTTCCTACTTGATGCCTGCCTCCACCGTTTCGCTGGCGGCCGGCGCCGGCTTCTCTGCTGCCGGCGGAGGGCTGGTCTTGAGCTTGAAGCGCTTGCCAATGTCGCCGCCGCCACCGCTGCGGTTCTTGTTGAAGATGTCGAAACCGACCGCGACAAGGAGCACCAGGCCCTTGATGAGCTGCTGGTAGTCCGTGCCCAGGCCCAGGATGGACATGCCGTTGTTCAGCACGCCCATGATGAGGCCACCGATCATGGCTCCCGCCACCGTGCCGATGCCGCCAGTGACGGCGGCGCCGCCTATGAAGGCTGCGGCGATGGAATCGAGTTCGAAGCCGGTTCCGCCTGCGGGCTGGGCGGAGTTGAGCCGGGCGGTGAAGACCAGGCCGGCCAGCGCGGAGAGCACGCCCATGTTCACGAAGAGCCGGAACGTGACGGCCTTGGTCTTGATGCCCGACAGTTCAGCTGCATGGAGGTTGCCGCCGATGGCGTACGTGTGGCGCCCGAAGACGCTGTTGTTCATCAGGGCCGTGTAGGCGATTACCAGTGCGGCCAGCACCACCAGGACGATCGGCGTGCCCCGGTAGGACGCCAGCAGGAAGGTGATGACGAGCATGAGCAGGGCCGTGAAGGCGGTCTTGATGACGAACCAGACCAGGGGTTCGCTTTCCAGATCGAACTTCCGGCGGATCCTGCGCTCCTTGAGGGCCTGGATCAGCAGTGCCGCCGTGGCGCCGACGCCCAGGATGACGGTGAGCCATTCCAGTACCGAGGTGCCGCCGGAGATGTCCGGAAGGAAGCCGCCGCCCAGGGCACGCAGCTCGGCGGGGAAGGGGGTGATCTGCTGGTTCTTCAGGGTGATGAGGGTCAGCCCCCGGAAGATCAGCATGCCCGCCAGCGTGACGATGAAGGCCGGGATCCCCACGTAGGCGATCCAGTAGCCCTGCCAGGCACCCACCAGGGCGCCGACCAGCAGGCAGGCGGGGATGGCGGCCCACCACGGCCAGCCCCAGTGCACAATCATGACACCGGCCACGGCGCCGATGAACCCGGCCACCGACCCGACGGAAAGATCGATGTGCCCGGCGATGATCACCATCACCATGCCGATGGCCAGGATGAGGATGTAGCTGTTCTGGACCACCAGGTTGGTGACGTTCTGCGGTTCCAGCAGGATCCCGCCCGTCAGTCCCTGGAACAGCAGGACGATCAGGATCAGGGCAACGAAGATGCCGACCTGGCGGAGGCGGCTGGTGAGGAATCCGAGCGATTCTCGTAGGGCGGACATTTCGCTATTCCTTCTCTTTGGTCATGTAGTGCATCAGGGTCTCCTGTGTGGCCTCGGCGATGGGCACCTCACCGGTGATGTGCCCGGCAGCGAGGGTGTAAATTCGGTCGCAGATGCCCAGGAGCTCGGGGAGCTCCGAGGAAATCACAATCACGGCTTTTCCTTCGGCCGCGAGTTTGGCGATGATCGTGTAGATCTCGTACTTGGCCCCGACATCGATTCCGCGGGTGGGCTCATCGAGGATGAGTACGTCCGGGTCGGAGAACATCCATTTGCTCAGTACCACCTTCTGCTGGTTTCCGCCGGACAGCTTCCCGGTGATGGCGGCCACCGACGGGGCTTTGATGTTCATGCTCGTGCGGTAGCCGTTGGCCACCACGGTTTCCTGGTTCTTGTCCACGAAGCCGCGCTTGGCGAGCTTGCGCAGGGCTGCCAGGGAAATGTTCCGCTTGATGTCCTCGATGAGGTTCAGCCCGTAGTGCTTCCGGTCCTCGGTGGCGTAGGCGATGCCGTGCCTGATGGCGTCGGACACCGTTGCGGTGTTGATTTCCTCGCCGTACTTGTAGACCTTGCCGGAGGTGGCGGTGCCGTAGGTGCGGCCGAAGACGCTCATGGCAAGTTCGGTGCGGCCGGCACCCATGAGGCCGGCAAGGCCCACCACCTCGCCCTTCCTGACGTGGAGGTTGGCGTTGTTGACCACCATGCGGCTGTGGTCCTGGGGATGGCGCACGGACCAGTCCTCAATCCGCAGCACTTCCTCGCCGATTCGCGGCTCGCGGTCCGGGTACAGGCTCTCCAGGTCCCGGCCCACCATGCCGCGGATGATCCGCTCCTGGGTGATCTGGCCTTCGTCGAGCCGCAGGGTCTCGATAGTCCTGCCGTCCCGGATGATGGTGACGGCGTCCGCCACCTTGCGGATCTCATTGAGTTTGTGGCTGATGATGATGCTGGTGACGCCCTGGCCCTTCAGGTGGAGGATCAGGTCCAGCAGGTGGCCGGAATCCTCGTCATTGAGGGCGGCCGTGGGCTCGTCCAGGATCAGCAGCTTCACTTCCTTGGAGAGGGCCTTGGCGATTTCCACCAGCTGCTGCTTACCGACACTGATGTGCTGCACGGGGGTGACAGGATTCTCGTCCAGGCCAACGCGGGCCAGCAGCTTGGCTGCCTCGAGGTTGGTCTTGCGCCAGTCCACCCATCCATTGGTGGCCTGTTCATTGCCCAGGTAGATGTTCTCGGCGATGGAGAGGAACGGGCTCAGGGCCAGTTCCTGGTGGATGATGACAATCCCGCGCTTCTCGCTGTCCGAGATGCTGGAGAAGTTGCAGGGTTCGTTCTCGAACAGGATCTCCCCGTCGAAGGTGTTGTGTGCATAGACGCCGGACAACACTTTCATGAGCGTTGATTTGCCGGCCCCGTTTTCACCGCAGATGGCGTGGACCTCGCCACGGTTCACATCCAGGGTGACGTCCTGCAGCGCTTTCACGCCCGGGAACGTCTTGGTGATTCCTCGCATTTGAAGAATGGGTGTGTTCATCGTCAATTCCCACTGACTGGTCGAAGCTGGGCCTTCCTGCTGCTGCAGGAGGCTGCGGGCGGGGCTGTGGCCGGATGGAGGTCCGGCCACAGCCCCCGGACGCTGACTACTTGACGTCGGAGTCCTTGTAGTAACCCGAGTCGATCAGTTCCTTCTTGTAGTTGTCCTTGGTGATGATCACGGACTTCAGCAGGAAGGCCGGGACAACCTTGACCTTGTTGTTGTAGGTCTTGGTGTCATTGGTTTCCGGTTCCTGGCCCTTGAGGACAGCATCAACCATCTTGACGGCCTGCGCGCCGAGCTGGCGGGTGTCCTTGAAGATGGTGGAGTACTGCTCACCGGCGACGATGGACTTCACGGAACCCTTTTCGGCATCCTGGCCGGTTACTACGGGCAGGCTTCCCTTGGCGTAGCCGCCGGTGCTGGTGAGGGCCGAGATGATGCCGATGGACAGGCCGTCATACGGGGACAGGACGCCGTTCAGCTTGGTGCCGGAGCTGTACGCGGAGGTGATGATGTCCTCCATGCGCTTCTGGGCCACGGGTGCCTGCCAGCGGAGGATCGCTGCCTGCTCAAATTTGGTCTGTCCGCTGGGGACCTTCAGGGTGCCGGCATCCATGTACGGCTTGAGGGTGTCCATGGCGCCGGTCCAGAAGAAGTTGGCGTTGTTGTCGTCGGGGCTGCCCGCGAAAAGCTCGATGTTGAAGGGGCCCTTGCCGTCCACCTTCTTGCCGCTGGCATCAACGAGGCCCAGCCCGGTCAGCAGCGAGGTGGCCTGCTGGACACCAACGGTGTAGTTGTCGAACGTGGTGTAGTAGTCGACGTTGGGCGTGCCGTTGATGAGGCGGTCGTACGCGATGACCTTGACGTTCTGCTCCTTGGCCTTGGCCAGGACGTCAGTCAGGGTGGTGCCGTCAATGGCGGCGATGATCAGGGCCTTGGCGCCCTTGGTCAGCATGTTCTCGATCTGCGACACCTGCGTGGGGATATCGTCATTGGCGAACTGCAGGTCCGTCTTGTAGCCGAGGTCCTTCAGCGACTTCTCCACGTTGGCGCCGTCAGCGATCCACCGTTCGGATGTCTGCGTGGGCATTGAAATGCCTACCAGTGAATCACTGGGCTTGGCGGCACCGCTGGATTCGCTGGCCCCGCCGCGGGAGCCGCAACCTGTGGCGCCCACCGTCAGGGCGAGGACGAGGGCCACCGCGCCCATCAGTTTCTTGATTCTCACCATTTTCTCCTTCCGCGGCAGCACTGCCGCGAAGTGTTGGTGGACCAGGCAGCACCAGTGCTCCCTGGTCCTGGCCACATTGTTGATGTGTCGGTTCAATATAGACCGGTTTGTGAACGCTAACAAGAGCGCGCGGCAGGAATTTCGGAAACTTTTCGGCTTCATTGACTTCTTCTTTGTTAGCGTTCACACTTGCTGCAGCACGTAGCTACACCCTGACCCCTACAAACCCGGTAATGAGGCCTATGCCTCCCGGACGGAGGCAACCCCATGCCAGATGCGCTGTTCACTCCCGGCTCCGAGTCCCGCCATGACCATTGCGTCATCGGGGTGGATTACGGAACCCTTTCAGGCCGTGCCGTGGTGGTGCGCGTCCGCGACGGCAAGGAACTGGGCAGCGCCGTCCATGAGTACCCCCACGCGGTGGTTACCGACGTCCTGCCCCGGGACACCGCGGGCGACGACGGCGCCCGCCTTCCCGGGGAATGGGCACTTCAGGTGCCCAACGACTACCGGGACGTCCTGCGGACCGCCGTCCCCGCCGCGGTGGCGGACGCCGGGGTCGACCCCGCCGCCGTCGTCGGCATTGCCACGGATTTCACTGCCTGCACCATGGTTCCGGTTAAGTCGGACGGCACGCCCCTCAACGAACTGCCCGGCTTCGCCAACCGCCCGCACGCCTATGTAAAGCTCTGGCGCCACCATGCTGCGCAGGGCCAGGCCGACCGGATCAACCGGCTTGCCGCTGAACGGGGGGAGGACTGGCTTCCCCGTTACGGGGGCCTGATCTCCTCCGAATGGGAATTCGCCAAGGGGCTGCAGCTGCTGGAGGAGGACCCGGAGGCCTACGCCGCGATGGACCACTGGGTGGAGGCTGCGGACTGGATCGTCTGGCAGCTCTGCGGCCGGTATGTCCGCAACGCCTGCACTGCCGGCTACAAGGGCATCTACCAGGATGGCCGGTATCCGTCGGAGGATTTCCTGGCCGCCCTGAACCCGGACTTCAAGGACTTTGTCAGCTCCAAGCTGGAGCACACCATCGGCCAGCTGGGGGACGCCGCCGGCACCCTGACGGCGGAGGCAGCCGCCTGGACCGGGCTGCCGGAGGGCATCGCGGTGGCCGTGGGAAACGTTGACGCCCATGTCACGGCCCCGGCCGCGAAGGCGGTGGACTCCGGCCAGCTGGTGGCGATCATGGGCACCTCCACCTGCCACGTCATGAACGGCAGCGAGCTGCGCGAGGTACCGGGAATGTGCGGTGCCGTGGATGGTGGCATCGTGCCGGGCCTGTGGGGCTACGAGGCCGGACAGTCAGGCGTGGGAGACATCTTCGGCTGGTTCACCAAGTACGGCGTCCCGCCCGAATACCACCAGGCTGCCGAGGGCGCCGGACTGGGGATCCACGAGTACCTCACCGAACTGGCATCCCGGCAGGCCATCGGAGAGCACGGCCTGATCGCGCTCGACTGGCATTCCGGCAACCGTTCGGTCCTGGTGGACCACGAGCTTTCGGGCATTGTGGTGGGCCAGACCCTGGCCACAAGGCCCGAGGACACCTACCGCGCGCTGCTGGAAGCCACCGCCTTTGGAACCCGCACCATCGTGGACGCCTTCCGCGACGCTGGGGTTCCGGTCAAGGAATTCATCGTGGCCGGCGGCCTGCTCAAGAACAAACTCCTGATGCAGATCTACGCAGACGCCACCGGCCTGCAGCTGTCCACCATCGGCTCGGATCAGGGTCCGGCCCTGGGATCGGCCATCCACGCTGCTGTCGCAGCGGGCGAATACGCGGACATCCGTGCGGCCGCCGCGGCCATGGGCGCCGAGCCCGGGGAGGTCTACACCCCAATTCCCGAAAACGCGGCCGCTTACGAAGAACTGTTCCAGGAATACAAGGCCCTCCACGACTACTTCGGCAGGGGCGGCAACGACGTCATGCACCGGCTCAAGGCCATCCAGCGCAAAGCCGCGCGCACCGGCCTCTCCGGCGCAGGCTCCGTTTCCGAATCACCCGTGGAGGTGTCCGCATGAGCGCCGCAGCAGGCGCCGGAACCGGCCTCCTGGAAACCATCGCCCGTGTCCGGGCGGAGGTGTGCGCCCTGCACGCCGAGCTGACCCGGTATGGCCTGGTGGTGTGGACCGCGGGCAACGTCTCCGCCCGCGTGCCCGGCACCGACCTCATGGTCATCAAGCCCTCCGGTGTCTCGTACCAGGACCTGACCCCGGAGCAGATGATCGTGACCGACCTGTACGGCACCCCGGTCAGGGGCACCAACCTTGGTGGGGGCGGCACGGTGGACTGGGGCAACCCGCCGCTGTCGCCGTCGTCGGACACCGCCGCGCACGCCTATGTGTACCGGCACATGCCGGAGGTGGGCGGGGTGGTGCATACCCACTCCACCTACGCCACCGCCTGGGCCGCCCGGGGCGAAGCCATCCCGTGCGTGCTGACCATGATGGGGGACGAGTTCGGCGGCTCCATCCCGGTGGGCCCGTTCGCGCTGATCGGCGACGACTCGATCGGCCACGGGATCGTGGAGACGCTGAAGAATTCCAAATCCCCGGCGGTCCTGATGCAGAACCACGGCCCGTTCACCATCGGCAAGGACGCCCGGTCCGCCGTGAAGGCCGCCGTCATGTGCGAGGAAGTGGCCCGCACCGTGCACATCTCCCGGCAACTGGGCGAGCCGCTGCCCATCGACCAGGACCACATCGACTCCCTCTACGCCCGCTACCAGAACGTTTACGGCCAATAACCGGCCCAAGACTCTTCCCAGGAGAATCCATGAGCACCGCAGCAAACACCTCCCTCGACGGCTACGAAGTCTGGTTCCTCACCGGCAGCCAGCACCTCTACGGGGAGGAAGTCCTCAAGCAGGTGGCCGCCCAGTCGCAGGAGATCGCCAACCAGCTCAATGCCTCCTCGTCGGTGCCCGTGCGGATCGTGTGGAAGCCGGTCCTGACCGACTCCGATGCCATCCGGCGCACCGCCCTGGAGGCAAACTCGGATGACTCGGTCATTGGAGTGACGGCCTGGATGCACACCTTCAGCCCGGCCAAGATGTGGATCCAGGGCCTGGACCTGCTGCGCAAGCCCCTGCTGCACCTGCATACGCAGGCCAACCGCGACCTGCCGTGGGCGGACATCGACTTCGACTTCATGAACCTGAACCAGGCCGCCCACGGCGACCGCGAGTTCGGCTACATCCAGTCCCGCCTGGGCATCGCCCGGAAGACCGTCGTCGGGCACGTCTCCAACCCCGAGGTGGCCCGCCAAGTGGGCTCCTGGCAGCGGGCCGCCGCCGGCTGGGCCGCCGTCCGGAGCCTGAAGCTCACCCGCTTCGGCGACAACATGCGCAACGTCGCCGTGACCGAAGGTGACAAGACCGAGGCCGAGCTGCGCTTCGGCGTCGCGGTCAACACCTGGTCCGTCAACGAGCTCGCGGACGCCGTCCACGGTGCGGCAGAGTCCGACGTCGACGCCTTGGTGGCCGAGTATGAGGACCTTTACGACGTGGTGCCGGAGCTCCGCGCAGGCGCGGCCCGGCACGAATCGCTGCGGTACGGCGCCCGGATCGAACTGGGCCTGCGCAGCTTCCTGGAAGGCAACGGCTCCGCCGCCTTCACCACGTCCTTCGAGGACCTCGGTGCCCTCCGCCAGCTGCCGGGCCTGGCCGTGCAGCGGCTCATGGCCGCCGGGTACGGGTTCGGCGCCGAGGGCGACTGGAAGACCGCCATCCTGGTCCGGGCCGCCAAGGTCATGGGCGCGGGCCTCCCCGGCGGCGCGTCCCTCATGGAGGACTACACGTACCACCTGGAACCCGGCTCCGAAAAGATCCTGGGCGCCCACATGCTCGAGGTCTGCCCCTCCCTCACGGCAGCAAAGCCGCGGCTGGAAATCCACCCCCTGGGTATCGGCGGCAAGGAAGACCCTGTCCGGTTGGTGTTCGACGCCGACGCCTCCCCGGGCGTCGTCGTCGCCCTGTCCGACATGCGGGACCGTTTCCGCCTGGTGGCCAACGCCGTCGACGTCGTTCCCCTGGACCAGCCGCTGCCCAACCTCCCCGTGGCCCGCGCGCTGTGGGAGCCAAAGCCGGACTTCGCCACCTCGGCGGCCGCCTGGCTGACCGCCGGCGCCGCCCACCACACCGTGCTCTCCACCCAGGTGGGCATGGACGTCTTCGAGGACTTCGCCGAAATCGCCAAAACCGAACTGCTCACCATCGACGAAGGCACCACCATCCGCCAGTTCAAGAAGGACCTGAACTGGAACGCCGCCTACTACAAACTGGCCGGCGGGATCTGACCCAGTGGCACGGCTGAGGTGCCGGCCCCGGCGGCTGCCATGGAGCGGAACCCCGTGACGGACGGCAGGCCACCCCGGCTGCCAACGCTCGAGGACGTGGCGGAACTGGCCGGGGTTTCGCACCAGACCGTGTCACGGGTGGTCAACAGCCACCCCAATGTCAGCTCCGGCACCCGCGGCAAGGTGGAAGCGGCGATTGCCGCCCTCGGCTACCGCCGCAACACCGCCGCGCGGAGCCTGGTCACGCGGCGCTCGCAGACCATCGGCGTCCTGGGCAGCGAGCTCTCGCAGTACGGCCCTGCCAACACCCTGCTGGGAGTGGAACGTGCTGCACGGGACGCAGGGTACTTCGTCAGCGTCGCAGCGCTGCGGGAGGTCAACCGGGACGCGATCCTGGACGCCGTCCGGCACTTCCTGGACCAGTCGGTGGACGGAATAGTAGTGATCGTCCCGCACCTGGAGACGCTGGCCGCCCTGGCGGAACTGCCCATTGGAGTGCCGGTGGTGGCCGTCGGTCCCAACGGAAATGACTCCGTAGGCGGGGTCAAGGTGGACCAGCGCCGCGGCGCGGAACTGGCAGTGGAACACCTCATCGGGCAGGGGCACGTCCGGATCGGACACGTCGCGGGGCCACAGGACTGGATCGACGCAGTAGCCCGCGCCGACGGCTGGCGGGGAGCCCTGGTCTCGGCCGGGCTCGAGGCAGACCTGATCATCGAGGGCGACTGGAGCGCGGGCAGCGGATACGGGATCGGCAGGCGGCTGGCAGCCGGCCGCAGGGCCACGGCTCTCTTCGTCGGCAACGACCAGATGGCCCTCGGGGTCCTGCGTGCCCTGAACGAGGCAGGCATCAAGGTGCCCGGGGACGTATCCGTGGTGGGCTTCGACGACCAGCCCGAAGCCGGCTATTTCAGTCCTCCGCTGACGGTGGTCCGGCAGGACTTTGAAGAACTGGGCCGGCGGTGCATGGACATGATGCTCACTGCGTTCGATGGCACGGGCGGCCCGCGGACCCTTGTTGTGGAGCCCGAGCTCATCCTGCGCAGCAGCACGGCGCCGCCGGCGCGGTAACGCCGGGGCCGTGGAATTAATCCGGAGGAGACAGCGGCGAAACGTGGCCACAACAATAGCTGCGTAGGTTTCAGGCATGACGCCTACCCTGTTCGTCCGGCTCCGCGGCTGGCTGCTGGACACCCTCACTTTCGACTCCGAAACGGATGCCGCCGGCGCCATGGCTGACGCCACCCGGTGGGGCTGGCTGCCGGCCTTGAGCGGAGTGTCCATCGGAGCCGGCCACGCCCGCTCGGTGCACGCGGGAACAACGGCAGAAACCGGCCCGATGTCTGGTTAAGCACACTATTGCGCCGGTAGCGGGATAATGCCCTAAACTGCTTCACTGAGGTGCTTGAAATGGCGCTGCGCAGCAACGAAAGTGAACATGCTATGGCTACCGATTACGATGCTCCACGCAAGCAGGAAGAAGAGTCGCCGGCCGACTCTCTCGAGGCCCTCCAGGCATCACGGAGCGGCAACGCGCAGACCGCGGTTATCGATGTCGACGAGAACGACACCGCTGAAGGTATCGACCTGCCCGGCGCCGACCTCTCCAACGAGGAACTGACCGTCATTGTGGTTCCCGAGCAGTCTGACGAGTTCACCTGCTCGTCGTGCTTCCTGGTCCGCCACCGGTCGCAGGTTGCCCGCGAAAAGAACGGCCTGAAGTACTGCCGCGACTGCGAAGGCTAATTTCCATCCTGGTTTTCCGGCGCCGGCCACCTCACCCGAGGTGGCCGGCGCTTCTTTGTCCTGTGCTGCTTGGCCCGGCTGCTTCGGCCCGGTGCCGCCGTCGTTACCAAAATGACCCCTCGTTTCCGCCCGCGAACGCTCCTACGCTGGAAGCATCCAATGGCTCTCATTTTGGATGGCACTGCAATGAAAAAGTTCTTCATCTGGCTCTCAGCTGTCCTGCTGGCTGCAGGCCTGGGCCTGGTGGTTCCGGGCGCCGCCTCGGCAACCACGTCGTACTGCGGACTCACGTGGGGTTCGCTGATGAAGTCGGACGGCGCCATGGGCGGCGCACCCGTGACCAATGTCCGGACCGGGCAGCACTATTGCTTTGACCGGCTGGTGGTTGACCTGGGCGGCGCGCCGGCCCCCGGCTACACGGTCCGCTACGTCCCCCAGATCATCCAGGACGGCTCGGGGGCAGTGGTGCCAACGCGGGGCGGCGCCCGGCTGCAGGTCGTCGTCAAGGCGCCGGCCTATGACAACAACGGCCAGCCCACCTACACCCCTGCCGACAAGGCTGAGCTCTCCAACGTTTCGGGCTACCAGACCTTCCGCCAGGTGGTTTGGGCCGGAAGCTTCGAGGGCCAGACCACCATCGGGCTCGGCGTCCGTGCCCGGCTGCCGTTCCGGGTGTTCACCCTCGACGGCCCGGGCTCCGGCTCGCGCCTGGTGGTCGACGTGGCGCACTACTGGTGAGCCATCCGGCGTCGCCAACACAAAAGGTGCCGTGCCCCTGGCGGGGGCACGGCACCTTTTTGGGCTGGAGGCTATTCCGGAACGACCAGCGCGGGGGTGTCCTGCTTGAGGGTTTCGCCGCGGAAGAAGCCCGGGTGAGTGCGGGACATGACCAGCATGACCACGGCGCCCAGGGCCAGGATGCCGACGCCCAGGATGAACACCAGGCCCACGCCGAACACCTCGGAACCGCTGCCGAACTCCGGCGCAAGGCTGTCCACGGCGGTCTGGACAAACACCACGAACAGGCCCACGCCGCCCACCACCGGGCATACCAGCCGCAGCACGAAGTGGCGCACGCTGTTGAACAGGCTGTGGCGGAAGTACCAGGTGCAGGCCAGGGCGGTAAGGCCGTAGTAGAAGCAGATCATCAGGCCCAGGGCCAGGATGGTGTCGTTCAGGACGTTCTCGCTGACCACGTGCATCACGGCGTAGAACCCCGCTGACATGACGCCGGCGGCGATGGTGGCGAAGCCCGGCGTGGCGAACTTCCTGCTCATTCTGCTGAAGGGTTCCGGCAGTGCGCCGTAGTGGGCCATGGCCAGCAGGCTGCGCGACGGCGACATGAAGGTTGACTGCAGGGACGCAGCGGAGCTGGAGAGCACGGCGAGGGACATCAGGATGGCGAACGGGCCCATGATGGGGGAGGCCAGTGCGGTAAAGATGTTTTCGTGGTTTTCGGCGTTGTTCAGGCCGTTGCCGGTATCGCCGACGCCGGCAAACATCATGGTGGCGATGCTGACCAGCAGGTAGATGGCGAGGACGATGACGGCGGTCAGGGTGCCTGCCACGCCGGCGGTCTTCTTGCCGTTGGCCGTTTCCTCGTTCACGGTGAGGCAGACGTCCCAGCCCCAGTACACGAAGATCGACAGGGAGATGCCGGCGGCAATCTGACCGAACGTCTCGATCCTGGTGACGTCGAACCACTCCCAGCTGAACGGGATGGCCGTTTCCGAGGTGGACCAGTTGGCAAAAGCCATCGCGACGAACAGGCCCAGCACCAGCAACTGGAAGCCCACCAGGCTGTACTGGACCAGCTTGGTGGTGTGAAGGCCGCGGTAGCTGACCCAGACGGCCAGCGCCACGAAGACGAAGCAGGTAATGACGTTCAGGGCTTTGTTGTCCGCCAGGTCCGCCAGTTCGGGGGAGCCGGTGAGCTGCGACAGGAAGAGGTAGAAGAAGTCGACGGCGACGCCCGCCAGGTTGGACAGCACGATGATGTTTGCTGCCAGCAGGCCCCAGCCGCCCATCCAGCCCACCCACGGGCCAAAGGCCTTGGTGACCCAGGTGAAGGTGGTGCCGCTGTCCGGGGAGTCGGCGTTGAGTTCCCGGTAGGCCAGCGAGACCAGGATCATGGGGATGAACCCGATGAGGAAGATGACGGGCAGCTGGAGGCCGGCTTCATTGACGGTGGGTCCCAGTGCGCTGGTGAGGGTGTAGGCGGGGGCGATAGTTGAAATGCCCAGGACGACGACGGCCAGGAGCCCGAGCTGGCCGCCCTTGAGTCCCTTGGCACTGACGCCGTCCGCGGAGGGGGCGTGGGCGTGCGGACCGGGTTTGGCAGTACTGGTGCGGATTGTCTCTGTCATGGCACCACTTTCTGGAAGGCTGTGAGACGGAGGTCACTATATGAATGGCGTTCATTTAGTATGGGGGTGGCGGGCGTGTGATGCAAGACGCAATATGAATCACATTCGTTTATGACTGGTTTTCGAAATTAGTAAGCTCACTGAGAAATTGTCTTTGGCCCTGCCGCCGCGCCGTCCACGGCTGGTAGCGTCTGCCGTACTGGACCAATTGAGGAGGACGCATGAAAGCTTCACCGACACTGACCAACAACCTGCAGGCCGTCCTGGCGGACCTGATCGAGCTCCATATCCAGGGCAAGCAGGCGCACTGGAACATCGTGGGCACCAACTTCCGCGACCTCCACCTGCAGCTCGATGAGATCGTCGACGCCGCCCGCCAGTTCGCCGACGACACCGCCGAGCGCATGCGTGCCCTGCACGCGCTTCCGGACGGCCGCAGCTCCACCGTGGCCGGGACCACCAGCCTGGCCCAGTTCCCTGACGGCCTGATCAGCACTAAGGACGCGATCGAGCGGATCGTCGCCGCCATGGAAGCTGCCGTTGGCACCATGCGCAAGGTCCACGACGAAGTGGATGAGGAAGACCCCACCTCCGCGGACCTCCTGCACGAGTTCATCGCCCGGCTGGAGCAGTTCGCCTGGATGGTGCAGGCGGAAAACATGAAGCCCACCGCCAAGGTCACCCCGGCCGATTCCAAGTAGCGGACAGTCCACCGAGGGCGTCCTGCGCCGGGGTTGCCCCGGCGCAGGACGCTTTCTTTTTGCCCCGGACAGCACTGCCGTTGTACTGCTAGGCCGCTTTGGGAACTTTCCTAAGCACGACGGCGGCGAGCACTGCCGCCGTCGCCATTAGTGCCAGCCCAATTGCGGCCGTGATGTGCACGCCGGAATCGAACGCGGCGGCCGCGGCATCCCGGACTGCCCCCGCGACTGATTCGGGCAGCAGGCCGGCCGCCTCCACCGCGCCGGCCAGCGTTTCCCCGGCGTTGTGCAGTGAGGCTCCGGGCAGCATGGCCTCCAGCCCCGCCGGCAACCGCAGGTTCTGCTGGTAGGACGCGGTCAGGATGGAGCCCAGCACTGCAGTCCCCAGCAGCGAGCCCACCTCGTAGCCAGTCTCGGAAATCGCCGCCGCAGCGCCTGATTTCGCCGGCGGGGCCGAGCCGAGGATGAGGTCGTTCGAGATGGTTTCCGCCGTGCCGACGCCCAGCGCCAGGGCCAGCAGTGCTGCCAGCAGCAGGGAAGGCCCGCCGTCGTGGTTTCCGAAGGCCACCATGCTGTAGCCGACGGCGCTGAAGGACAGGCCGGCGGCCACTACGTACCCCGGGCGGACCTTCCGGACCAGCGGGACTACCACCAGGCCTGCCGCCACTGTGGCTGCCAGTGCCGGAAGCATGGCAATGCCCGCCGCGGACGGCGTCATCCCCTCCAGGAGTTGGAGGTGCTGGGCAAGGAAAAGGATAAATCCGTTGAAGGAAAACAGGGCCAGGATGTTGGCGCTGATGGCCATGCTGAACACCCTGTTCCGGAACAGCGACATGTCCAGCAGCGGGTATTCCAGGCGTTGCTGGCGGCGCACGAACACGATCCCCATGGCCACGCCAAAGGCGATGCTGCCCAGCCCGGCCGTGCCCGGGCCTTCGGTGGCTACTGACTTGATGCCGTACACCACGGGCACCATGACCAGCATGGAGAGCAGGACGCTTGGGATATCCACCCTGCCCGGCGCGGGATCCTTTGATTCCGGAATGAAGGCCGGCCCCAGCGCCAGCAGGGGCAGCATGAGCGGCACGGCCACCAGGAAAACGGCGCCCCACCAGAAGTGCTCCACCAGCCATCCACCCAGGATGGGGCCCAGGGCGGCGCCGCCGGAGAATCCGGCCGCCCAGATGGCCACTGCAAGCCGCCGGCGGTTGGGTTCCGGGAATATATTGCGGATCAGCGACAGGGTGGACGGCATCAGCATGGCGCCGAAGAACCCGAGCGCCGCGCGGCCGGCGATCAGCCACTCCGGGGTGGGCGCGAAGGCCGTGGCGGCGGACAGTCCGGCGAAGCCCAGGCTGCCGATGACCAGCAGCCGCCGCCGCCCAATCCGGTCGCCGAGGCTTCCCATTGACACCAGCAGCCCGGCCAGGACCAGCGGATAGGAGTCCACGATCCACAGCAGCTGCAGGCCGGTCGGTTCCAGGGCACGTGCGATGGCGGGCAGGGCAAACGTCAGGGCAGTGTTGTCCACTGCCACCAGCAGCACGGGAAACATCAGCAGCCCCAGCGCAAGCCAATCCCGCCACGGAGGCCGCGCGGCGGTGCTGTCCCTTTGGGTGGGGGCCGGGCTGATGGAAGTCGTCATGCAATAACTGTACCGTCTGGACGGTACAGTTTGAAAACGCGGGCATTCCTTCTTCCCTGCCGGTGGAGGGCATGATGGAAGGCATGCCCCGAAAGCCTGTAGCCCGTGATGCGGTCCTTGACGCCTTCGAGTCCCTGCTGATCGACGTGGGGGAGCGCGCTGCAACCCTCGATGCCGTAGCCCGGAAGGCCGGGGTGTCCAAAGGTGGCCTCCTCTATCACTTTCCCAATAAGGAAGCGCTCATCTCCGTGCTGCTTGACCGCCTGGAAGGCCTGGCCAAGGCGGACGCCGACGCGATGGCTTCCGCCAGCGAAGGTGCTGCCGCGTATTTCATCCGCTCCTCCGTCTGGGCGGATACTCCGCTTGACCGGGTCATCGTGGCTGCCACGCGGCTTGCCGAGGTGGCACATGAAGAGACCCGCCGCCGGTTCGCCGCCATCCAGCAGCGGTGGCTGGACGAGATCGCAGCAGATGTGGGGCACGGCCTGGCCAAGGCTGTCCTGTATATGGGTGACGGGTTGTACTTCAATGCCATGCTTTCGGTGGGCCCTGCGCCGGAAGGCGGAGCGGCCGCCGATGTGGAGGAACTCCTGGCTGCTTTGGAACGGCTCCGCAGGTAGTTTTCCATTTGCCGGGAGGGCTTGTGGCGTAGGACAATGGAGAGTTGTGAGGGCTGTCACCGGCCGTCATCATCAACAAATGAATAGCCTTTGATCTGCGGCGGGAGAGTTCTGCCGGAAGTACAGGCAGGCGCCGTAGGAGCAAATCCTCCCCAGGAATCTCGCAGGCCCCTGTACCGCCGCGGCGAGGCACCTCTGGAAAGCAGCAGGCAGTTGTCCGGCCTCCCTTGGGGGAAGCGAAACGGCTGTTGTGCTCACCGACGGTGCAAGCGGGTCCTGCCCAGGCAGGCAACGCGGAAACTCTCAGGTCCAATACAGAGCGGGGAGGGACCCGAATAGCTGTGGCGTACCCTTCGCCGCCTGAATAAATGGAGTTCCTTCGTGTCGGTTACCCCAGCCTCCACCACCTTCGTAGACCGCCACATTGGCGCACGCCGCCAGGACGACGTCGACGCCATGCTCAAAGCCGTTGGTTACGGCACGGTCGATTCCCTGGTGGACACCGCCGTACCCAAAGTCATCCGCCAGGAAACAGCCCTCCGCCTGCAGGATGCCCTCAGCGAAGTTGAAGTCCTTGCGGAGCTGCGCAGGCTCGCCGCCAAGAACAAGACGGCCGTGCAACTGATCGGCCAGGGCTACTACGACACCATCACCCCTGCCGTGATCCGCCGGAACATCCTCGAGGCCCCGGCCTGGTACACCGCCTACACCCCGTACCAGCCCGAGATTTCCCAGGGCCGGCTCGAGGCACTCCTGAATTTCCAGACCATGGTCCAGGACCTGGTGGGCCTGCCCATCGCCAACGCGTCCCTGCTCGATGAAGCCACCGCCGTGGCCGAGGCCGTGCTGCTGATGCGCCGCTCCAACAAGACCAAGCCTGCAGCGGACGGCAAGACTGTCCTGGACATCGACGTGCTGCCGCAGACCATCGCCATCGTCAAGGGCCGCGCCGAGGCGCTCGGCTTCGAGGTTGAGGTCGCCGACCTGTCCAACGGCCTGCCCGACGGCGACATCAACGGCATCGTGCTCCAGCAGCCCGGTGCCTCCGGCCGGGTCTGGGACCAGTCCGCCACTATTGCGGCGGCGAAGGACCGCGGCGCGCTGGTCACCGTGGCCGCTGACCTGCTGGCACTGACCCTGATCACTCCTCCGGGCGAGCAGGGCGCCGACATCGCCGTGGGCTCCACCCAGCGCTTCGGGGTGCCGTTGTTCTTCGGCGGCCCGCACGCCGCCTACATGGCTGTCCGCAAGGGCCTGGAGCGGTCGCTGCCCGGCCGCCTGGTGGGTGTGTCCAAGGACGACGCAGGGGTGCCCGCGTACCGCCTGGCGCTGCAGACCCGCGAGCAGCACATCCGCCGTGAAAAGGCCACGTCCAACATCTGCACCGCGCAGGCCCTGCTGGCCATCGTCTCCTCGATGTACGCCGTCTACCACGGCCCCGACGGGCTGAAGGCGATTGCGGAAACGACGCACGGCCACGCCCGGGTGCTGGCGGCCTCGCTGGCAGCTGCCGGTGTGGAGGTGCTGCACACGAGCTTCTTCGACACCCTTACCGTCCGCGTCCCCGGACGCGCTGCCGCGCTTGTCGCGGATGCCGAAGCGCGCGGCATCAACCTGCGTTCCATCGACGCCGATACCGTGGGCATCTCGCTCGATGAAACCACGACGGCGGCCATCGTCGCCGACGTCGCGGATGTCTTTGGGGCCTCCGTTGCCGCGGCTGAAGGCTTCGGACTGGAGGCCGCCGTCGGACGTTCCTCCGACTACCTGCAGCACCCGGTGTTCAACACGCACCGGTCCGAAACCCAGCTGCTGCGCTACATCCGGAAGCTGTCGGACCGGGACCTGGCGCTGGACCGCACCATGATCCCGCTGGGCTCGTGCACCATGAAGCTGAACGCCACCGCCGAGATGGAAGCCATCTCCTGGCCGGAATTCGCCTCCATCCACCCCTTCGCCCCGGACTCCCAGACCGAAGGCTGGCGTGAACTGATTGCCGACCTGGAGGCGGACCTGACCGCGATCACCGGGTACGACCAGGTGTCCATCCAGCCCAATGCCGGATCCCAGGGCGAGCTCGCCGGCCTGCTGGCCATCCGCGGCTACCACCACTCCCGCGGGGAAGAGCAGCGCAACGTCTGCCTGATCCCCGCCTCCGCCCACGGCACCAACGCCGCCTCCGCCGTCCTGGCCGGCATGAAGGTCGTCGTCGTTGCCACGGCCGCTGACGGCACCATCAACCACGATGACCTGACGGCCAAGATCGAAGCGAACAAGGACGTCCTGTCCTGCATCATGATCACGTACCCGTCCACCCACGGCGTCTATGACGGGGACGTCCGTGAGGTCTGCGACGCCGTGCACGCGGCGGCCGGCCAGGTCTACATCGACGGCGCCAACCTGAACGCCCTGGTGGGACTGGCCCAGCCCGGCAAGTTCGGCGGCGACGTCTCCCACCTCAACCTCCACAAGACCTTCTGCATCCCCCACGGCGGCGGCGGACCCGGCGTCGGGCCCGTGGCAGCCAAGGCACACCTGGCGCCCTTCATGCCCGGCGACGCCAACAAGGCAACGCATGAGGAAGGCCACGGGGTCGCGATCTCGGCTTCCCGCTTCGGTTCGGCCGGCGTCCTGCCGATCTCCTGGGCGTACGTGAAGCTCATGGGCGGGGAAGGGCTCACCGAGGCCACCAAGTCCGCGCTGCTGGCTGCCAATTACGTCGCAGCCCGGCTGAACGAGTACTTCCCGGTGCTCTACACCGGCGAAGGCGGCCTCGTGGCGCACGAATGCATCCTGGACCTGCGCGACCTCACCGCCAAGACCGGTGTCACGGCCGAGGATGTGGCCAAGCGCCTCATCGACTTCGGCTTCCACGCCCCCACCCTGGCCTTCCCGGTGGCAGGCACCCTGATGGTGGAGCCCACCGAGTCCGAGGACCTGGCCGAGATCGACCGCTTTATCGAAGCCATGATCACCATCCGCAAGGAAATCGACCAGGTGGCCAACGGCGACTTTGCCGTAGCGGACTCCCCGCTGCGCAACGCACCCCACACCGCGTCCGCCGTCGTGAACTCCGAATGGACCCGCCAGTACAGCCGCGAGCAGGCCGTCTTCCCCGTCCACCACCTCAAGCAGGACAAGTACTTCCCGCCGGTGGGCCGGATCGACGGCGCCGGTGGAGACCGGAACCTCATCTGCTCCTGCCCGCCGCTCGAAGAGTTCGAAAACTAAAGGACCGGCACCGTGACCGAGAAATACACCGCCCTTTACGACGAACATAAAAAGCTTGGCGCCTCCTTCACCGACTTCGGCGGCTGGCAGATGCCATTGAAGTACAGCTCCGAACTGGCTGAACACCACGCCGTCCGCAACACCGCCGGCCTGTTCGACCTCTCCCACATGGGCGAAGTCTGGGTCACCGGACCGCAGGCCGCCACTTTCCTCGACTACGCCCTGGCGGGCAAGATCTCCGCCATGGCCGTGGGCAAGGCCAAGTACTCGCTGATCTGCAACGAGGACGGCGGCATCATCGACGACCTCATCACCTACCGCCGTCCCGCCGCTGAAGACGGAACAGATGTCTTCCTTGTGGTGCCCAATGCGGGCAACGCCGCGGTGGTGGCGGCAGCCCTGCAGGAACGGGCCGCAGGGTTTGACGTGCTGGTGGAGGACGCCTCGGCCCGCACATCGCTGATCGCAGTGCAGGGCCCCAAGGCACAGGAACTCCTGTTGCGCCTGGTCCCGGCCGCACAGCACTCCCTGGTGACGGAGCTGAAGTACTACGCCGCCGTGGAGGTTCCGTTCCTGGTGGGCGGCGCCGGCAAGGAACTCCTGCTCGCGCGCACCGGGTACACCGGTGAGGACGGGTTCGAGATCTTCGTGGACAACGCAGACGCCCCGGCACTGTGGCAGGCACTGGTCGCCATCGCCGACGACGGGGAGCTGACCCCGGCCGGCCTTGCCTCCCGCGACTCGCTTCGCCTGGAAGCGGGGATGCCGCTGTACGGCAACGAACTGTCCCTGCAGGGTGACCCGTTCGCTGCAGGCCTGGGCCCCGTCGTCGCGCTCTCCAAGGAAGGCGACTTTGTTGGCAAGGCTGCGCTGGTCTCCATGAAGGAAGCCGGCGCCGGCACCACCTCCGGCCGCCGCCTCGTGGGGCTCAAAGGCAAGGGCCGACGCGCCGGACGGGCACACTACCCCGTGCTCAAGGACGGCGCCACGGTCGGGGAAGTCACCTCCGGCCAGCCCTCGCCCACCCTCGGCTACCCGATCGCCATGGCCTACGTCGACGTCGAGTACTCGGCACCCGGCACAGCCCTGGACATCGATCTCCGCGGCAAGGCAGAACCCTTCGAAGTGGTCGACCTCCCGTTCTACCGCCGCGCCAAGTAGTCCCTTGTTCCACCCCGTGGTCACCTTCGCGACGGCGGACCGGACATTTTCACGCGTGCTGCTCGTTCCTCGCTTTGACGCACGCTTTCGAAAAGTCCGGCTCCGCCGGCGCTCGTGGGCACGACGTTACCTGCTTGCCGCGTCGCCTTGGTGACGTGCTTGCGGAGTGGGCGGGGCATCCGGCAGCGTGCGTCTAAGGGAGCGTCACGTCCGCGCAGCGGGCGTCTTCGCGACCGAGCACGCAGAGGATGTCCTGCCCGCTCCAACCCCAACAACCTGTTTTAGTTAGGAATTTCCTCATGGCCGTTGGTGTCTTTGATCTTTTTTCGATCGGGATTGGCCCGTCGAGCTCGCATACGGTGGGGCCGATGCGGGCTGCTGCCGTGTTTGCTGAGGAGTTGAAGGCCTCGGGGAAGCTGGCTGAGGTGGCGTCGTTGCGGGTGGATTTGTATGGGTCGCTGGCGGCGACGGGGCATGGGCATGGGACGATGACCGCGATCCTGTTGGGGTTGGAGGGGTTCCATCCGGAACTGATCCTGCCCGAAGAGGTGGAGGAGCGGCTGGCTTCGATCGCGGAGACCGGGATCCTGAACCTGGCCGGTGCTGGTGGTGAGGGTATGGCGTTGCCGTACGGGGTGGGCGACATGGTGTTGCGGCCGTTGACGGTGTTGCCGCGGCACACGAACGGGATGACGTTCACCGTCACCGACGCGGCCGGGGATGTGGTGCATGCGGCGACGTTCTTCTCGGTCGGTGGCGGGTTCATCGTCCGCGAGGGTGAAGAGGACGCCGCGCAGCAGGAACTGGACGCCTCCAAGGAGGTGCTGCCGCTGCCGTTCCGGACCGCGGCGGAACTGCTGGAGCACTGCGCGGTGACCGGGCTGGGCATCGCGGACGTGATGTTCGTGAACGAGAAGGCCTCCCGGTCCGAGGAGGAGATCCGGGCCGGGCTGGGGCATATCTGGTCGGTGATGGAGAACTGCGTGGCCACCTCGCTCAAGCGTGAAGGGGTGCTGCCGGGCGGGTTGAAGGTCCGCCGCCGCGCCCCGGACTGGTACGAGCGGTTGAAGAAGGAAACCGCCCGCCCCGAAGACACCGGCCATGACGGCCAGGACGGTCAGGACCACTATGACCCCAGGTATTGGCAGGAGTGGGTTAACTTGGTGGCGTTGGCGGTGAACGAGGAAAACGCCTCCGGCGGGAGGGTGGTCACCGCCCCCACGAACGGGGCGGCCGGGATCATCCCCGCGGTGCTGTTCTACGCCCTGCACTTCGCCCCGGGCATGGACCAGGCCACCCAGGCCGACCGCGACGGTGTGGTGGTGCGGTTCCTGCTCGCCGCCGGCGCGGTCGGGGTGCTCTACAAGGAACAGGCCTCGATCTCCGGGGCCGAGGTGGGCTGCCAGGGCGAGGTCGGGTCCGCGTCCTCAATGGCCGCCGCGGGCCTGGCCGAGGTCATGGGCGGCACCCCGGCCCAAGTGGAGAACGCCGCCGAAATCGCGATGGAACACAACCTGGGCCTGACGTGCGACCCGATCGGCGGGCTGGTCCAGGTCCCCTGCATCGAACGGAACGCGATCGCCGCCGCGAAAGCGATCAACGCCGCGAAAATGGCGCTCTGGGGCGACGGCACCCACCGCGTCTCCCTCGACGAAGTCATCATCACCATGCGCGAAACCGGCAAAGACATGAGCGACAAATACAAGGAAACCGCCATGGGCGGCCTCGCCGTCAACGTCGTCGAATGCTGACACCCCGCTGACACCCGCCCGAATGGCGGGACGGGCGGTGCCCGTGCGCCTAATTGTGAGTTGCCGCCCACCAATTGAGGCTGGCAGCGAACACCAGCCATGAGATGTAGGGGAGCAGGAGCAGCCCGGCCGTCCGGCTGATCGGACCGAAATGCAGCACCGTCACCGTCACCGCGGCGACCAGGGCCACGATGATGGCCAGGCCCAGCCACAGGGCCGCCGTGCCAAGAGCCGGGTAAAGGGCGAAAAAGACCGGGGTCCAGGTGAGATTGAGGGCCAGCTGGATGGCGTAAACCACCATGGCCTGCCGTGTCCCAGCGGTGCGTTTACGCCAAACCAGCCATGCAGCGAGGGCCATTGCCGCATAAAGGATGGTCCACACCGGACCGAACACACCATTGGGCGGGGACCAGGGGGCCTTGTCCGCGGCTGCATACCAGCCAGTGACATTGGCCGCCGATGCCAAACCGCCCAGCGCCGCCACCACCAAGGACGCCAACAGGAAACCGGCAAGCGCGGCGGCCTGCACCCCGGCACTGTACGGCTTCCCGCCGCTGCCCGCGGGAGCGGTGCTCTGTTCCCCATCCGGCCTCATACCCCAACCCTTGTTGAACATCCTGAGCTCCGTCAAGGTGACGCTCCACACCCGGGCGGCCGCCGTCCCGGGCATGCCGGAGAAAAGCCGGGAGCGCCTGAGGCTTTAGACTTGAGGCTGCATGTCCGCACGCATCCAGAAGTACCGAAACCGCGCACAAACCCGATTGGACACGGCCCCCTTGCGAGAATTCACCGCACGTTTTGCCACAGCCGAGGAAATTGAAAACTGGGACAAGCACGTCACGGCCAACCCGAACGGCGGCAACATGCTGCAGTCCGCCGCCTACGCATCGGTCAAGAACGGAAGCGGCTGGAAAGTCCGGTTCCTGGTGCTGGAAGGCGGCGGGAACGCCAGCTACAACCTGGTGCTGGAGAAAAGCTTCCCTGTCCTGGGACGGCTCTGGTACCTCATCAAGGGCCCCGACCTGGCAGGGGCAGCAGACCTGGGCGCTGCCCTCGAAGCGTGCGCGCAGCTGGTCCGCAGCAGCAAGCTGAAGGTGTTCACCATCAAAGTGGAACCGGACATCATCGACTCAGACGAAGCGCAGCGGGAACTGGCAGCAGCCCACCTGGCCAAAGCCCCCAACATCCAGTCCAACGATTCCACCGCCCTGCTGGATATCTCCGGCACGGAGGAGGAAGTCCTTAAGGCCATCTCTTCCCGGGCCAGGAACGCGATCCGGCGCGCGGAGCGCGAGGGCTGCCAGGTGGTCCGGCAGGAACAGGGACCGGAAACCTACCGGGCCCTGTACGACCTGATGGCCGACACGGTCAACGCAAAGGGTTCCATGCCCCTTCGCAGCTATGAGTACTACGAGCGGTTCTGGGACGAGTTCTGCAACCGCGGCCAGGGCAACTTTTTCTTCGCCTACGAGGACGGAAAACCCAGTGTTGGTGCCTTTGTCATCAACTACGGGGGCAAGGCAACGTACAAGGACGGCGGTTCCACCCAGAACCGCAAGCAGTACGGAGACTCGCACCTGGTGCAGTGGACGGCCATCCGGCGGATGCAGGAACTCGGCTGCACGGAATACGACTTCTGCGGCACCCCGCCGGCTGCCCGCATCAAGGACAAGACCCACAACCTTTACGGAATGGGCATGTTCAAGACCAGCTTCACCAAGACGGTCACCGACTTTGTGGGCTGCCACGACTACATCCTGTCCCCGCTCCGGCACCGGCTCTGGGTCAACGGTGGAGAGAAAGTGTTCCGCCGGATCGAGACCGCACGAACCGGGCAGCAGTTCTACTGACCCGCTGCCGCCAGGGCCCTCTCCTGAGCGCCCCGCGCGGCCCGTACGCTGCGGGAACCCGGCGGGCCCGAACGCCGTCCGCCCTGAACACTGTCCACCCTGAACACCCTCCACCCAGTGCGTGCCCACAGGCCGCGAAGAGTCCAGAAGAAGGTCACCCCTTGAATCCAGTTTCCGCCGCGACCGGGCTTGAATACGCCAACCTCAGCGACGCCGAATTCGAGGCCTTCGCCCTGAAGCACCCGCAGAACAGCTTCCTGCAGTCCATCGACTTCGCCCGCTTCCAGCGTGCCCGGGGCCAGCAGGTGGAACTCTTCGGGGTCCGGCGCGACGGCGAACTCGTGGCCGCAGGAAAGCTTAACTACACCACCACCCGCCTCGGCTACACCGTCTGCGAGTGTGCCAAGGGCCCCCTCATGGACTACTCGGACCGGGACCTGGTGCGCGCCGTCGTCGGGCTTCTCCGCAACCATGCCGCTGAGCGCAAGGCGGCTGAACTGCGGATCTCGCCGAACATCAGGTACATCGCACGCGACGCTGATGGCGCCGAACACCCGGACGTCGAAGACAACAGGCCGCTGGTGGCGGACCTGGAACAGCTCGGATTCCAGCACCAGGGCCTGGACATGAACTTCATCAACGTCAACTGGATGTTCATCAAGAACCTGGTGGGGATCCAGGACGCCGAAGAACTGATCATGGGCACCAGCTACCGCACCCGCAAAGCCATCCGCAAGGCGGAAAAGAACGGCGTCTTCCTCGAACAGGCCACCCTGGAAACCCTCGACGATTTCTACGGCGCCCTGAGCCGGGCAGGCGACGAAAAAGGGTTCGTGTACCGCGAACGCGCCTACTACGAGAACCTGCTCCGCACCACCTCCACGGA
Organism: Pseudarthrobacter sp. 902506025; assembly: GCF_040702325.1. NCBI lineage: Bacteria > Bacillati > Actinomycetota > Actinomycetes > Micrococcales > Micrococcaceae > Pseudarthrobacter > Pseudarthrobacter sp. 902506025. The sequence goes on along the minus strand of NZ_JBFBKW010000012.1, from coordinate 112,570 downwards.
GTTCACCAAGCTGATGATGGCCAAGATCGACATCCCGGCCTACCGCAAATCCATCACCGAACGGCTGGCCGCGGAGTCGGCCACAGCGGCGGACCTCCGCCGCGAGGTGGAGGAGACCGGCAGCAAGAAGAAGGCCAACCGGCTCAAAGTGGTCCAGGACCTGGTGGACAGCTACGAGCGGAGCCTGAAGGACATCGAACGCTTCCCCGACTCCGTGGGAACGGCCACCGTCGCGGCCATCCACTTCGTCTGCTACGGCGACGAGGTGGTGTGCGTGATCGGCGGCACCGTCCAGGACTACATCTACTTCAACGGCGCAACCTCCCTTTACTGGGGAATGATGCTGCACGCCCTGGAGAAGGGCTACCCGCGGTACAACTTCTACGGCACGTTCGGCATCTCCGGGCAGGACGAGGAGGGCCACGGCGGCTACGAATTCAAGAAGGGATTCGGCGGGGAAGTGGTCCAGCTGGTGGGGGACTTCGTCCTCCCGGTCCGCCCCGCCGTCTTCCACGCCAACCGGCTGGCCAGGTCCGCTGCCGCTGCCGCCCGCACACTGCTGGGTAAACTGCCGCTGAAGCGCGCATCCTGAGAGTCCATCAACCGCGCACAGGGAGGAAACGGGCATGACCAACCGGCCCGAACGGCCAGGGTCCAGGCCGAAGACTGATGGCCTGCCCAAGACTGAACCGCTGACCCCTGCACAGCTTCGGCAGGACGCCGCCGCCAAGAGGATGCTGCGCCGCCTGGTGCAGGGCGAGAATCCTCCCACGGCTCCGCTGAGCATCGTGGACCGGCTGGCGGGCAGCCCGTACGCCAACCCCACCATCCAGGTGGGCGGCGTGGATACGTCCGCGCGCAAAACCCTGGACTTCGCCCTGCACCTGGCTGAGACCATGTTCCGCTACGGCGCGGGCGCCCTGGAAGTCGAAACCAGCATCATCGCGGTCACGGCGGCCCTGGGGCTGAAGAACATCGAAGTGGACATCACCAACCAGTCCGTGGGCATCAACTACGCGCCCAAGGACCAGACCCCCATCGCCCTGCTGCGCGTGGTGCGGTCCTGGACCAACAACTACGCCGGGCTGGCCAAGGTGCACCAGCTGGTCACCGACATCGTGGCCGGGGGTGTGGGCCGTGACGAAGCAATCCGCAGGCTCAATGAGGCCATCACCAGCCCCAAGCCCTACCCGCGGTGGATGGTCACCGTAGCGTTCGGCATTTTCGCCGCGGTGTTCGTGGGGGTGCTGGGCGGCGGGCCGGTATCGTCGGTGATCGCGTTCGTGGCCAACATCGGCATCAGCCTGCTGGCCCGGCAACTGGGACGCTGGCGGGTTCCTGACTTCTTCATCACCGCGAGCTGCTCTTTCGTGGTGACCATGCTGGCGCTGTTGCTCTGGCAGCTGGGGCTCACCACGTCGCCGTCCATCGTGGTGGTGGGCGGCATCCTGCTCCTCCTGCCCACCGGGCGCCTGGTGTCCTCCGTGCAGGACGCCATCAACGGCTTCCCCGTGACCGCGGCGGGCCGGTTCCTCTCCACCCTGCTGACCTTCGGCGCCATCGTGGCGGGAATCGCTGTGGCCTTCGTGGTGGGGGAGTTGACCGGGCTGCAGCGCATCGACGTCACGCAGACCTTCCCGCCCGCCTACGATCTGTGGGTCCTGATCCTCTTCGTGGCTGCCGCTGTCATGGCCATCGGCATCACGGAACAGACCACGTGGAAGCTCCTGCTGCCCACGGCAGCCGTGGGCGTGGCCGGCTACCTGGTGCTGCTCGGCTGCGGCCAGCTGGGCATCGGGGACCGGTTTGCACCTGCCATGGCCGCCGTCGTCATTGGCCTGCTGGCACGGGTGGTAGCGCTGCGCATGGGCGCACCGCAGCTGGTGGTGGCAGTCCCCGCGGCACTCATCCTGCTGCCGGGCCTCACGATTTTCCGGTCCATGTATGTGCTCACCGTTGAGGAGTCTGAAGTCCTGGCCGGTGCCGGCGGCATGCTGAGTGCCGGCGCCATTGTGCTGGGCACGGCGGGCGGAATTGTGCTGGGCGACGTGCTGGCCCGTCCACTGACCCGCAGCCTGGCAAGCAACGAGCGGCGCCGGGCCCGCCGCCGCTAAGCCACGGCCGCCTGTCCAGGCTAGATCTGGCCGACCGGAAGCTTCTTCTCGGCCTGGAAGTCGTCCTCTACCCGGCCCTGCGCCCAGTACCCGGAGAGGGACACCTGCCGGCGCTCCAGTCCGCGCTGCTTGAACAGGACCTCGCGCAGGGCTTTCATGTAGCCGCGTTCGCCGTGCGCAAAGACATCCACCGTGCCATCGGGCCATTCCGCGTCCGCCACTGCGTTCACCAGCAGGTCGCTGGAACCCGCCGGAGCGCCGTTGCGGGGCAGCCAGGTGATGTGCAGTCCAGCCGGGGCGGCAATGGGCTGGATGTCCGCCTCGGATCCGACCTCCAGGAAGGCCAGCCCGGTTGCCCCTGCCGGCAGTGACTCGATGCAGGCGGCGATGGCGGGCAGGGCCGCCTCGTCACCGGCAAAGAGGTACCAGTCGGCCTCGGGGTTGGGGTTGTACGCGCCGCCGGGGCCGGTAAAGATCAACGGCTCACCCGGCTGGGCGTTGGCCGCCCACGGACCGGCGAACCCTTCATCGCCGTGGACCACGAAGTCGATGGCCAGTTCCCGGGCCCCGGGATCCACCCAGCGCAGCGTATAGGTGCGGGTGAACGGCCACTGCTCACGCGGCATGGTTTCCCGCACCGTCCAGAGATCCAGCGGGGAGGGGTACTCCACGCCGGGCTGTGGAAAGACGATCTTCACGTAACGGTCAACGAACCCGTTGTTGACGAAATCGCCGAAGCCCTCTCCGCCGGCCACGATCCGGACCATGTGCGGGGAGAGCTGTTCCTTCCGCAGCACGGTGAGGTTGACCTGCGGACGGCTCTTCTTGGTTGCGCTGGTGGCGGCGGGGACAGTGCTCATAAGGCAAGCCTAGCTAGGGCAGCGGCGGGAGTTCCCAGGTTACGTCCCGCGCACCCTGTTCCCGGAGCAGCTGGTTTACGCGGCTGAACGGCCTGGAACCAAAGAACCCGCGGGAAGCGGACAGCGGACTGGGGTGCGGGCTGGTGACCGCAGGGGCCCCGCCCAGGAGCGGCCGGACGCCCTCAGCCTCCTTGCCCCACAACACCGCCACCAGCGGCATCCCTGACCCGTCCGGGGACTTGCGGGCGGCCAGTGCGGTGACTGCCGCCGTCGTAATTTCCTCCCAGCCCTTGCCCCGGTGGGAGCCCGCCGCGCCGGCCCGGACGGTGAGCACCCGGTTCAGGAGCAGCACCCCCTGCTCCGTCCACGCGGACAAATCCCCATGGACGCGCGGGGGAATGCCCAGGTCCGACTCCAGCTCCCGGTAAATGTTGACCAGGCTGCGGGGGAGGGGGCGGACGTGCGGGTCAACCGAAAACGACAGGCCGACGGCGTGTCCCGGCGTGGGGTAGGGGTCCTGCCCCACGATGAGGACCTTCACGTCCGCGAAGGGCTGGCGGAAGGCGCGCAGGACGTTCGACGGCGGCGGCAGGAGCTGGTGCCCGGCCGCCTCTTCGTCTGCGAGGAACGCCAGGACCTTCCGGAGCTGGGCTTCGACGCCCTGCAGCGCCGCGGCCCAGTCCGGAGCCATCAGCTCTGCCAGTGGCAGCTGCGCCAGATGGGCGAAGCCGGCGGCGTCCGCAGGGTCCTGCTGCAGCTCGAAGAGGGCGTCCGATTCAACCATCGTTCCATTGTTGCAGGGACGGAGCAGGGCCGGCCGGGAACATCCAGCCGGGCGTAAATGACACCCTTGTTATTCGGCGGCTAGCATAGGGGTAAGACATTGACCCTTACCAGCGAAGGAGTGCGCCGTGGCGGAACCGGCCCGGGAACACCTGCCGGAGCAGGATCCAGGGAACTCCCTCCTGGCGGATTTCACCCTTCGTGAGTCCTCCCTGTCCGAGCGTGAACAACAGATGCTGGCGCTGGAACGGCAGTGGTGGAAGTACGCGGGAGCCAAGGAGCAGGCCATCCGTGACCTGTTTGACCTCTCCGCCACCCATTACTACCAGCTCCTGAACGCATTGATCGACCGCGAGGATGCGCTCGCCCACGATCCCATGCTGGTCAAGAGATTGCGTAGACTACGTACGTCGCGCCACCGTGCACGTACTGCCCGGCGCCTGGGATCCGACGCTTAAGACGCCCCAGGCCGGGACAACAGCCGCAATCAACAAGGATGTCCTTCCACCATGACCAGATACGCCCGCGATGAATTCGACAAAGTCCCGGAGGCTGCGTCGCGACAAGGTGTCCACCGGACGGCCTCGGCCCCGTCCCGCGTGCGGCTGTGGCCCATCCTGGCGATGGGAGTGGCGGCCTTGGCCATAGGGTTGGTGTCCTTCCTGATCCTTCCCAAACTTGGCTTCAACACCACCGCCAGCCAGGCCTCGGCCAGCGTGGAGTCAGCTCCGCTGGCCGGCACCGGCACAGCCCCTTCGGCCACGCCTTCCGCTTCCGCGCCCGTGGCTTCCACGGTGCCCTCCGCTTCTTCCGAGCCAACCCAGGACGCCGCCCTCTCTCCGGAGTCCACGGCCCCTGCCAGCCAGCAGGCCGTCGTCGACAGGACCCAGGCCGTTGCCATCTACAACGCCGCCGGTACGGCGGGGCTGGCCAGCCGGGTAGGCGGAACCGTCCAGGGTGACGGTTGGCGGCTCGGCCAGGTTGGTAACTGGTCCGGAGCCCCGCAAAAGTCCTCCGTGATTTTCTACGCGGGCCCCCAGCACCTGGCCAGCGCCCAGGCGCTTGCCGGTCTGCTGAACATCCCCACCGTGGTGGACAGTACCGAATTCCAGTCGCCGCTCGTTGTGGTCCTGGGCCCGGGTTACCGGTAGCCGCACGCCGTCCAGTAACGCCGGTCCGGTCTCCACCTGGCCCCAAACGGAAAGAGTTGTTCATCATGGCACTGGGAACCGTGAAATGGTTCAACGCTGAAAAGGGCTACGGCTTCATCACCGTTGACGGCTCCGGTGATGACATTTTTGTCCACTGGTCCGCAATCCAAGGGGAGGGGTACCGTGCCCTGGCCGAAGGGCAGCGGGTGCAGCTCGATGTGGGCGAGGGCGAAAAGGGTCCGCAGGCGGAAAACGTCCGGCCGGCCCAGTGATGCCTGCTCTGCGGCGAGATGGCCGCGTCCGGGCGGCCCTCGCCCTGTCCGCGGCAGCAGTTCTCTCGATGACGGCATGCGCCGGTACCGGCGGCAACGCCAGGGTGGAAACGGCGGAGGCCTCCGGCGACGGCGTGCTGCGGGTGGGGATGATCCTGGACAATGCCGGTGACAATGCCTTCCTTAACGCTCCCCAGCTGGCCGCCGCCAAGCTCGCCATCCAGGAGATCAACGCCGCCGGCGGACACAAAGGCCGGCCGGTGGAGCTCCTCCCGGTGCACCCGGACCAGGACCCGGGAAAGCAGGCGAAGGACCTCGCCGCCGCCAAAGCGGATGTGGTGATCGGACCCACCGATTCCAGCCATGCGGCCGCCGCGGTGGACGTTCTGTCCCACGCGCGCATACCGGTCATCTCGCCGGCCAACACAGCTGCAGGCCTGTCAGGGCTCGCCAGCGGAGGCTACTATTTCCGCACCGCCGCAGCCGACGTCGCCCAGGGCCCCGTGCTGGCAAAACTCGCCAAGGACTCCGGGGCGGCCACCATCACTGTGCTGTACCAGGAAGGCTCCTACGGCAAGGACCTCTCCGCTGCCGTCACGGACGCTGCGACAAAGTCCGGACTCACGGTCCTGCCCGGGGCCGGGTTCAAGGACGGTGCCGCCGCCGAAGCCGCGCGCTCCACTGCAAAGGCCAAGCCTGACGCCGTCGTCCTGATTGCCCGCGAGGGCGCGCAGGACGCCTTGGCCGGGCTGGACAGCGCCGGCCTCACCGGTTCACGGATCATCCTCAGCGACGGCGCGTTTGCCCGCTACGGCTCCAGGCTCGCCTCCGGGACCCTCGAGGGCACACGCGCCGTCGTCCCCGGACAGTTGCCCACCGCTGCCTTCCAGGCAAAACTGCTGGCGGTGGACCCTGCCCTCAAGGACGTCTCCTACGCTGCCGAAACCTACGACGCCGTCACGCTGGCGGCCCTCGCCGCAGCACGTGCCCAGGATGACGCCGGACGCTCCATTGCCGGCAACCTGATTGCCGTCTCCGGAGGGGCAGCCGGCCCCGGCGCCGGAGTGCCAGCCGCCCCATGCCTGAGCTACAAGGAGTGCCTGGGCGGCCTTGCTGCCGGCCCGGACATCAACTACGACGGCGAATCGGGCCCGGTGGCCTTCGATGCCAAGGGCGACATCACCACGGCCCTCTTCTCCGTGTACACCTTCGGACCCGACAACAACCCCTCGCTGTCCGGCCGGGAGACAGCGGGCCACTCCGGCTGATCGCCCTGGGCGAAGCGGCCCCGTCCTGCGGGGTGTCACGCGTCTTTTCGCTTGCACTCTCACCTGGGGAGTGCTAATTATTGACTTAGCACTCTGACGCACCGACTGCTAAAGCAATGCCTGGTTCCGGCCGGCGGCGCACGGCACCGGTCGAGGAGCGAAAGAAACACCTCACTTCAGTGAGATCCCCGCCCGGAGGCATACAGAGGCCGCCGGCAAAGGATCGTCCGTCGCGGGCACTGCAGCGAAGGTTCATTCTTAACGACTGTCCCGAAAGGACTACTGCCGTTATGGCCAAGATCATTGCATTTGATGAAGAGGCACGCCGCGGCCTTGAGCGTGGCCTGAACACCCTCGCCGACGCCGTTAAGGTCACCCTCGGCCCGCGTGGACGCAACGTCGTCCTCGAAAAGAAGTGGGGCGCCCCCACGATCACCAACGATGGTGTTTCCATCGCCAAGGAGATCGAGCTGGACGATCCCTACGAGAAGATCGGCGCAGAGCTGGTCAAGGAAGTTGCCAAGAAGACCGACGACGTTGCCGGTGACGGCACCACCACGGCAACCGTCCTGGCCCAGGCCCTGGTCAAGGAAGGCCTGCGCAACGTTGCCGCCGGCGCCGACCCGCTGTCCCTCAAGCGCGGTATCGAAAAGGCTGTTGAGGCCGTCACGGCCGAGCTGCTGAACTCCGCCAAGGAAATCGAAACCAAGGAAGAGATCGCGGCTACCGCCTCCATCTCCGCCGGTGACGACGAGATCGGTGCCCTTATCGCCGAAGCCCTGGACAAGGTGGGCAAGGAAGGCGTCATCACGGTCGAGGAGTCCAACACCTTCGGCCTGGAGCTGGAACTCACCGAAGGCATGCGCTTCGACAAGGGTTACATCTCCGCCTACTTCGTCACCGACGCTGAGCGCCAGGAAACGGTCCTCGAGGATCCGTACATCCTGATCGTCAACTCCAAGATCTCCAACGTCAAGGAACTGGTTGCTGTCCTGGAAAAGGTCATGCAGTCCAACAAACCGCTGCTGATCATTGCCGAGGACATCGAGGGCGAGGCCCTGGCCACCCTGATCGTCAACAAGATCCGCGGCACCTTCAAGTCCGTCGCCGTCAAGGCTCCGGGCTTCGGTGACCGCCGCAAGGCCCAGCTCGCCGACATCGCCGTCCTCACCGGCGGCCAGGTCATCTCCGAGGAAGTTGGCCTCAAGCTGGAGACTGCCGGCCTGGAGCTCCTGGGCCAGGCCCGCAAGGTTGTTGTCACCAAGGACGAGACCACCATCGTCGAAGGTGCCGGCGACGCCGACCAGATCGCCGGCCGCGTTTCCCAGATCCGCGCCGAGATCGAGAACTCCGACTCCGACTACGACCGCGAGAAGCTGCAGGAGCGCCTGGCCAAGCTGGCCGGCGGCGTTGCAGTTATCAAGGCCGGAGCTGCAACCGAGGTTGAGCTCAAGGAGCGCAAGCACCGCATTGAAGACGCCGTGCGCAACGCCAAGGCTGCAGTTGAAGAAGGCATCGTCGCCGGTGGCGGCGTGGCCCTGATCCAGGCCGGTGCCAAGGCATTTGCCAACCTTCAGCTCTCCGGCGACGAAGCAACGGGCGCCAACATCGTCCGCGTTGCCATCGACGCTCCGCTGAAGCAGATCGCCTTCAACGCCGGCATGGAGCCTGGCGTAGTTGTCGACAAGGTCCGCGGCCTGCCCGCAGGCCACGGCCTGAACGCAGCAACCGGCGAGTACGTCGACCTGCTGGCTGCCGGCGTCAACGACCCCGTAAAGGTGACCCGCTCTGCCCTGCAGAACGCTGCCTCGATCGCCGGCCTGTTCCTCACCACCGAAGCAGTGGTGGCTGACAAGCCGGAGAAGGTTTCTGCCCCCGCCGGTGGCGACGACATGGGCGGCATGGGCGGCATGGGCGGCTTCTAAGCCTCCCGGCCGGGACCTGCCCCGCCAGTTACGAAAGTGCGGCCCCCTCTTCGGAGGGGGCCGCACTTTTTTGTCCCGCTGCCGGGATCCTGCCGGGATCTACTTCCTGGCCGAATCCAGCATCCCCTGGACTTCGTTCTTGAAGGCTTCGGCGGCAGCCTGGGGGGTCTGCCGGTCATACAGCACTTCATCCGTGTAGCGCTTGATGACATTCTGGACGCTTCCCGCACCCACAGGAGGAACCGGGGGCGCGTCCTTGATATCCGGCGCAATGTCCTTCAGGAACCCCACCACGGTGGTGTCTGCCGGCTTGAGCGAGGACGTGATGCTGGAAACGATGTCGCTGTTGGTCGGTACACCCCTGTCCGTCATCAGGATGGCCCCGGCCTCCGGGCTGTTGGTGAGGTAGTTGATGAACTCCGCGGCTTCCTTGGGATGCTTTGAACGTGACGAGGCGGACCAGAACATCGTCGGCTTGTAGTACATGCCGTTACTGGCCGCCGCGCCGTCGACGCTCGGAGCGCGCAGCATTTTGATGTTGCTGCCGGTGGTGGCCTCAAGCGATCCAAGTTGGTTGGTCCACCACCAGGCCATACCCACCCGGTTGGTGCCGAAGAGGCTTTGCTCAAGGCTGGCCCCGCCGTCTTCCGTCGCCACGTTCGCCGGCGGGCTGGCCTTGGAATCGCGTTGTTCCTTGAGCCGTTCCCAGAAGGAGGCGGCCGTGCCGGCCTCGAAGCCGAGCTTGCCGTCAGCGGAGTAGAGGTTTTCCCCGTGCTGGCGCAGCCAGATGATCAGGTCGGCCTCGTTGCTGCCGTAGGCGGCACCATAGGTCTTCCCGTCACTCGCGGCGCTGAGCTTCGCGGCGGTGTCCATGAATTCTTTCCACGTCCACGTCTTGTCATCCGGGACGGGTATGCCGGCCGCTTCAAATACCTTGGTGTTGGCCATGATGACGTAGGCATTCTGGCCTGTGCTCAGGCCATACTGTGCGCCGCTGTACTGGCCGGACGCGAGGGCTTCCTTGTCCAGTTTCGACGTGTCGATGCCGTCCTGCTTGGACAAGTCCATGAGGGCGCCGCGGCCGCCGTATTCGGCGATGTACTTCTGGTCCATCTGAATGACGTCGGGCGCATCATTGGCGGCGGTCTTTGTGGCCAGCTTGTCCCAGTAGCTGGACCATTCGCCGGGCTCGGCCTTGACCTTGATGTTTGGATGGGACGCCTCAAACGCGGCGATGACCTTGTCTGTCTGTCCGTTGAGGTACTCGTTGCCCCACCATGCGAACCGCAGGGTTACCTGGCCGTTGTCGCCCGATCCGCCCGGGGCTCCGCAGCCTGTGGCCAGGATGGACAGGGCAAGGGCGGCAGCGCCAAGCTGGAAACTGCGGCGGCTTACGACTGGAATCGTCATTGATGTTCCTTCCGGGTTGGCTTCTCCGGCGCGGCCCAGCACGGTCGCCCGGCGTAGTCCAAGGATGAGAGAAACCGCTTTCTCATGTGATGCTGTGATTGTTTCGCGCATCCGGCACCCCCGTCAAGAATTTTCGGTAAACGTTTTCCCACATCTTCGCCGGGCCGCTGTCGGCCGCTTCTGGCAGGATGGACCGGTGACGATTACTGCAGCGGCTGATGGTTCGGCCTTGGGAAACCCCGGCCCGGCCGGATGGGCCTGGTATGTGAATGACGATTGCTGGCGCGCCGGCGGATGGCCCCACGGGACCAACAACCAGGGGGAGCTGATGGCTGTCCTTGACCTCCTGCGCGCTACAGCGCACCTGCCCGGGGAAGACCTGCGCATCCTTTGCGACAGCCAGTACGTGATCAACTCCATTACCAAATGGATGCCGGGATGGAAGCGCAAAGGCTGGCGCAAGGCCGATGGAAAGCCTGTCCTGAACGTGGAACTGCTGAAGGAACTTGACCGCGAACTGGCCGGCAGGACCTACACCTTCGAATGGGTCAAGGGGCACGCCGGCCACGACCTCAATGAGGCAGCCGACGAGCGCGCCAGGGCTGCGGCAACCGCCTACCAGCAGGGAGTGGCAGCAAGGTCGGGTCCAGGCTTCCCCGGCGGCCAGCACCCGGGCACCTCCGGGCGCGCCGCGGCCCCGCAGCCTGCCTCCGGCGCGGGCCTTCCGCCCGCCACGCTGGACATCCCGCCCGCCGCACCGGCCCGTCCTGCAGCGGCGCCTGGCGACGTTCAGGCAGTCCGTGGCGCTGATGCTTCGGGGAGGCCGCGGGCCACTCCGGCGCCCGTCCCGGCCTTCGAGGAACTTGACCTGTTCAGCGAACTGGACAACGAAGCCCTCGAAGTGGCCGAGGCAACCCAGCAGGCCGGCTCAGTCCCGCCCGAGGCGCTGGTGGAAGAGCTCGAACGTGAGCTGCTGGGTCCCTTGGTGCGGGGGGATATCGGGCGGACCGCCGTCCTCCTTCACCCGGACTTCATGGAAATCGGGAGTTCCGGAAGGGTCTGGACCCGGGACGCCATGATGATGGCCCTGGAAGAGGACCCGGGGGAACGGACCGACATTGAAATCCTGGGTGCGGAGCGCATCGGCACCAGTGCGGTCCTGCTGACGTACCGAAGCTTTACGCGATCCGGCACTACGCTCCGCAGTTCGCTGTGGGTCCTCGATGGGGACCGCTGGCGGTTGCGGTTCCACCAGGGGACTCCGGAGGCCTGAGCCCAGGTGTCAGCTGAACCGCTGCGCGTTCCCCTGCTCCGCCTGGGCATAGGTGGCGGCGGCAGAGGCCAAGGCGGTGTTGATGGATGCCAGTGAAGCCTCCACCCGGCCCTGGGTGATGGTCCATTCGGTGACGAGTGCCTGGAAGTTGGTGGCGGCGGAGCCCCGCCATGAACCCTGGAGTTCATCCAGTCCGCGTTTCATGGTTTGCACGTCGGCGCTGATCCGGTCCACCGTGGCCTGCACGTTGGCGGACTTCAGCTGAAGTAATTCTGTGTCGACGGAAATGATGCTCATGGCTGTGCCTCTCAGATAGGGCGGGGGAGTGGCCCCGCGCCCGGCGGTTCCGGGCTGCTGGGACGAGCCTATGGAGCGGCGGCGGGCCGGAGCCATTGCCGGCCGGCTATATGTGGATAACCGATCCGTCGCTGCCCCTGGCGCCGGCGGTGCTTCCGGCTGGTTCCTGGCCGTCTGCGCCGCCATCCCGGGGTGGGTCTTCACGCCGCGGCAGGCTGACCACCAGGGTGGCGCCGCCGCCGTCGGTCTTCTCCACCCGCACCGAGCCGCCGTGGGATCCCACGATTGCCGCCACGATGGCTAGCCCCAGGCCGCTGCCACCCGTGTCCCTGGTGCGGGAGGTGTCCGCACGGTAGAAGCGTTCGAAGACCTTGGCCGCCTCCTCTTCGGAAATGCCCGGTCCGTGGTCCCGCACTTCGATGACGGAGCGCTCCCCGCCGTCGGCACTGCGCACCCCAACGGCGAGTTCGATAGGACTGCCCTCCGGGGTGTAGCGCAAGGCGTTGCCCACAAGGTTTCCCACCACCTGGCGCAGCTTGGCCTCATCCCCGAGCACCGGGGCAGGTGCCGCCGGTCCGCCGTCGAGCCCGGTCAGTGAAATCACCCTGGAACGGTCGCTCGCCTGCGTGTCCACCACGGCATCGTGCGCGATCAGCTGCAGGTCCACCGGCTTCTGCTGCAGGGGCCGCTGCTCATCGAGGCGGGCCAGCAGGAGCAGGTCCTCAACCATCGACCCCATGCGCTTGGCTTCGCTTTCTATCCGTCCCATGGCTGTGGCCACGTCCTCGTCCGTGCCCAGGGCGCCGTGGCGGTACAACTCGGAGAACCCGCGGATGGTCACCAGCGGGGTACGCAGCTCGTGGGAGGCGTCGGCGGCAAAGCGGCGCATCCTGGCTTCGGAGGCGGTCCGCGCTGCGAAGGCGGTTTCAATATGCGCCAGCATGGCATTCAGCGAACTGCTGAGCCGGCCCAGCTCGGTAGTGGGGTTCTCCACTTCCACGCGGCGGGAGAGGTCGCCGGCGGCAATGGCGGCGGCCGTTTTTTCCACCCTGGCAAGAGGCCGGAAGGAACGCGACACGGTCCAGCTCGCAATGAGCGAGGCCAGCAGCAGCGTCAGCAGGCCCACCCCGGTGACCACCAGGGTGGCATGCTTGAGGACGTCGTCCACGCTCTCCAGCGGCAGCCCAATCACCACCACGGCAGTGGTTTGGCCGTTCTGGACCGTCACGGCCACCACGCGCCAGTTCTCCCCGTCCGTCCCGCGGACCTGGAAGGGGGCCAGGTCGCGGGCCTGCGCCTGTTCCACCGTCATGGAGCTGATGTCCGGGTGGTCGTCGGGATCACCGCCGAACGTGTACGGCTGCTCGCCCGGCGCGAAGAGCATCAGCGAGTAGTCGGTGGGTATGGAGCTGGGAGCCTGCAGCTGGGTGAAGGAGCGTTGTTTCCGGGCGGAGTCGACGGCGGCGTTCAGTTTGTCATCCACCTGGCCCTGAAGGTAGCTGTGCAGCAGTGTCAGAGTCACCGCACCGGTCACTGTCAGGGCCACAATCAGCAGGGCCATGATCATGGCCACCAGCTGCGACCTGAGTGAGGCCGACTTCCACCGCTTCAGCAAGGTCAGCGCTTTTCGGCCGTCCGCAGGACGTAGCCCACGCCGCGCTTGGTCTGGATCAGGGCCGGCGCCTCGGGGTCGATGTCCACTTTCCGCCGCAGGTAGGAGATGTAGGACTCCACGATGGACGCGTCCCCGTTGAAGTTGTACTCCCAGACGTGGTCAAGGATCTGCGACTTGGACAGGACCCGGTTGGGGTTGAGCATGAGGTAGCGCAGGAGCTTGAACTCGGTGGGGGAGAGTTCAATGACGGTGCCGCCACGGCGCACCTCATGGGCGTCGTCGTCGAGTTCGAGGTCGTCCACGCGGATGACCGCGTCGTCGTCGAGCAGGGGCTGCGTGCGGCGGAGCACGGCACGGATCCTGGCCACCACTTCGTCGAGGCTGAAGGGCTTGGTGACGTAGTCGTCGCCGCCCACGGTCAGGCCCGTTACCTTGTCCTCCGTGTCGTCCTTGGCGGTCAGGAAGAGAACGGGGAAGTGCTTGCCGGAGGCACGAAGCCGCCGGGTCACGGTGAAGCCGTCCATGTCAGGGAGCATGACGTCCAGCACGGCCAGGTCGGGGGCGTGGGTATCGGCCGCGGCGAGGGCGTCGCGGCCGTTCGCGGCGGAAACCACTTCAAAGCCGGCGAACCGGAGCGACGTGGAGAGGAGCTCGCGGATGTTGGGTTCATCATCAACGACGAGCAGCCGGGCTTCTGGACCGTTCTTGTTCATGCTCCCATCATGCTCCCAGTCTCTGGGAGTTGTCTGGATATTCGTTGTGAGCATGGTGATGGTGGGCTTGCGGTCACCAGTCCATGGTCCCCGGCTCGCCTTTGAACGGGCCCACCACCCGGCTGGTGATCCAGCCACCGTAGAAGCGGCCGGGCTGGGCCGTCACCCGTTCGCCATCCACTTCGCAGTAATCCATCCGGCCGGGGTAGACCGCCACCCGGTCAGCGAGTGCCTCGAAGCCGGAGGCCGGCTCGGGATAGGACCAGGCGGCGCTGTCCGCTTCCTTGCCGCCGCCACGCACGGTCAGGTACTTCGCGGAACCCTTGAACTCGCAGAAGCTGCTGCCCGAGGCGGGCTCCAGGGAACCGGCGGCGAATGCTGACTTGAGGATGTAGTACACCGGTGGGTGGCTGGTTTCGAGGACGCGCAGCGAATCGGTGGTATCGAGGATCAGCTCACCGCCCAGGACGATGCGGATCCGTTCAGTGCTGGGCTCGATCCGCGGCGGCCGGGGATAGTCCCAGACCGACTCCTGCCCGGGTCCGGGCGTGGCAGGGACGATTCTTGTAGTCATGCTTCCAGTGTGCGTCCGGACGCGGCGTTCCGCACCCGGGAACCCAATTCGCGGCAAGAAACGTTCCGCGTCCCGCGTCTTCCCCCGCCCCTGCTGCGGGAATACAGTGATGCTTGCCGGGCGGCCAAGCCCGGCACCAGCGTTCCAACGGAGCACCGGCAGCCGTTTTTCCGCACCCCCGTGGCTCCACCCCACCACCGGTAGTTTTCCGATAGCTCCTGGCCCATCGAAGGGGATTGACCATCATGACTGACCTGAGTGCGACTGACAAACCAGCTGCCAATGAACGCAGCATCCGGGACTGGGCGGACCTTGCCGAGGAGATGTGGTCCTATCTCACCGGCAAAGGTGCCGCGATCAACTACCAGTTCATCGACATGACCGTTGAGGTTCCGCGTGACATCGGCCCCGACGCACCGCGTGCCACCTGGAAGCTCAACGGAAGCCTGCGCGTCACCACCAGTGACCGGGACGCCGCCGGAGCGGACTCGAACCGCGGTTGACGGACATGGCGGAGAACCGTCTGGACATCGATCTGGACTTTTCGTACACGGACGGGTCGGGTGCTGTCACCAACGGCCGTGCCAAGGCCGCCGGTACGGAGGTGACCTTGTCACTGGAAGGCCTCGCCCCGCTGACCGGCGGCGGCCTGCCATCGCTTGAAGAGATTAAACCGCTGGCGGAGCTGCTGGCCCGCAAGGGGATCAGCGTCACCGTTGCCGGACCTGACGGAACCATCCTCAGCCTGGGCAACGTGGACAGCCCGGCGTCACAGCGGCTGGTGACGCGCTCGCCCCATATCAAACTGGGCAAGCTCGGCTCCCTGCTGCCGCTGGTCAGGCAGGGAAGGCGGAGGCCCAGGGGTATGCCACTGCTGCCCCCAGCCACGCCCTTGCCGTTGGTCCCCACAGTCCAGCGGAACATCATCCGGCGCATCACCACCACCCACTACGCCAGGGGTGGCGGCCGGCCGCGGCTGATCTTTGTTCAGGATGCCGCCACCTGGACCGGCCAGATCCCGCGGGAGGTGGCCCTCTCCGGGGAGGTCACGACCATAGGCGGCAGCCCCGGGTCGGATGTCCAGCTGGAGGGCCTGGATGCACTCCACGCCGAAATCAGGCACGACGAGCAGGATGAGTACGTCCTGGTACCTTACGGGCCGGTCAGCGGAAGTGTTTCCAGGACAGGGCCTTCCGTACTGCGGACCGGGGCAAGGATCCAAATGGGGCAGTGGTGCCTTGCCTTCTTCCGGGAGGAATTCGCCGACCACGGCCGCCCCTATGGCGGCCGGAGCGGCGGCGAACTGGCCTACGAACGCCCCCAGCTGGACCCACGGACGGGAACCATGGAGCGTGACAGCTCCGAGGGCATCAGCTGAGGACGTGCAGGCCGCGGGCTATTCCGCGGCCTGCACGTCCTTGGCGTCCATGATCCGGTAGGCATAGCCCTGCTCGGCAAGGAACCGTTGGCGCTTGGCGGCGAAATCCTGGTCCAGGGTGTCCCGTGCCACCAGGGAGTAGAAGCGGGCGGCGCGGCCGTCCTTCTTGGGCCGCAGCAGCCGGCCCAGCCGTTGCGCTTCCTCCTGCCGTGACCCGAAGGAGCCGGACACCTGGATGGCCACCGAGGCTTCGGGCAGGTCGATCGAGAAGTTGGCCACCTTGGACACCACCAGGGTCTGCAGTTCCCCGGAACGGAATGCGTCAAAAAGCTTCTGCCGTACCTTGACCGGGGTATCGCCCTTGATCACGGGTGCCTTCAGGCGTGCGCCAAGGTCATCCAGCTGGTCGATGTACTGGCCGATCACCAGCAGCTGCTCCCCGGCGTGCCGTGCCGCCAGCTGCTCCACTACCTGGGTCTTGGACTCCGAGGTAGCGCAGAGCCGGTACTTGTCCGCATCATCGGCCATGGCATAGGCAACGCGTTCATCACCTGGCAGGTCCACGCGGACCTCCACGCAATCCGCGGGCGCGATATAGCCCTGGGACTCGATGTCCTTCCATGGGGCGTCATAGCGCTTGGGCCCGATCAGGCTGAAGACCTCGCCCTCGCGCCCGTCCTCCCGGACCAGGGTGGCGGTGAGCCCAAGCCGGCGGCGGGCCTGCAGGTCGGCGGTCATCCGGAAGATCGGTGCCGGGAGGAGGTGGACTTCGTCATAAATGATCAGGCCCCAGTCGTGGCCGTCCACCAGTTCCAGATGGGGGTAGATGCCGCCGCGCCTGGTGGTGAGCACCTGGTAGGTGGCGATGGTCACCGGCCTGACCTCCTTGAGGGCGCCGGAGTATTCACCCACCTCATCCTCCGTGAGGGAGGTGCGCCTGATCAGTTCGTCCTTCCACTGCCGGGCAGCCACCGTGTTGGTGACCAGGATCAGCGTGGTGGTGGACCCAGTGGCCATGGCCGCCGCTCCCACCAGGGTCTTGCCGGCACCGCAGGGCAGGACCACCACGCCGCTGCCGCCCGCCCAGAAGTTTTCACTGGCCAGGCGCTGGTATGGCCGCAGTTCCCAGCCGTCCTCGTTGAGGGAGATAAGGTGCGGGGTGCCGTCCACGTAGCCTGCCAGGTCCTCCGCCGGCCAGCCGATCTTCAGCAGCAGCTGCTTGAGCTGGCCGCGCTGGGAGGCGTGCACCACCACCGTCTCGCCGTCGATCCTGGGCCCCAGCAGCGGCGCGATCTTCTTGGCCCGGATCACTTCCTCCAGGACGGGGTAGTCGTCCGTCCGCATGACCAGCCCGTGGCGGGGGTCTTTTTCCAGCCGCAGCCTGCCGTACCGGGACATGGTTTCCGCGACGTCAATCAACAGGGCGTGCGGCACGGGGAAGCGGGAGTACTTCAGCAGGGCGTCCAGCACCTTTTCGGCGTCCAGCCCGGCGGCCCGTGCGTTCCACAGGCCCAGCGGGGTCAGCCGGTAGCTGTGCATATGCTCGGGTGCCCGCTCCAGCTCGGCGAAAGGCGCGATGGCGTGCCGCGCTTCGGTGGCCAGCTCGTGGTCCACCTCAAGGAGGATGGTTTTGTCGCTTTGGACGATCAGGGGTCCGTCGGTCACGCGGGGAGATCCTTCACTGGCGCAGTTCCTCTGCGGCCTCGATATCGATGATGCGGTGCACGGACAGGACCCGTTCTGTGTCCTTGGCGGGATCGAAGACACGGACCCTGCCCCCGCTGACAGATAGCGGAACAACGACCTCCAGGCTGGCATTCCCCAGGCTGTCCACCACGTTCATGTGGATCCGCTGCTTCAGCCGGATGGCCCTTTGCAGGGCCTCAAGCCCCAGCTGGGTGGCTGCCTCGCTGCCGGCAACGGCGCCGGGGTGGTGTCCGACGCCGGCGCCCGCCTGCCGCAGGACGCCCAGCTGGGCTTCAACCTCCTCCGCCGGGGGCGCCATCCGCGGGGCGGTGTAGACGGGGCGGGAGCTTTCCTGCGGCGTGGAAGGCCGGCGCAGGTGGGCCGCGGGTTCGGCCCCGTCCACGGACGGGGACAGTCCCAGGCTCCGGAGTGCGGCGGCCAGTTCGCGCGGCGGCGCCGATGAGGTCACAACCGTGGGCGACAGGCCGGCCAGGCCCAGCTGGGCGGCTTTCGGACCTGCCAGCAGCTCGCGCAGGGCTGCTTCGTCGTCGCTTTGGATGAAGCTGGCGGCCTGGCCCACGCGGAGCCGGCCGTGCCGGGACGCTGTGTCTTCCACCAGGTACTCCAGCGGCTGCGGCACGGCGGTGGCTGAGTGTTCGCGAAGAAACGCCAGCAGGGCCGCGGCGTCGTAGCCGTGGTCGAGTGCCCGTTTTATGGACTCTTCGGAGAAGCGGTAGATGGTGGCCGGGCCCTGCCCCTCGGCGTCGGCCATGACCAGGAGCTTTTCGGTCAGCGACGGTGCCAGGTAGCCGGGGGCCACAGCGGTCAGGTCCGCCTGCAGCAGCACATGGTTCAGGGCCGCAGGCAGGTGCTCGCCCAGGATGGCAAGGGCGGCATCAGGCTCGTCCTCGGCGACGGCGCTGCCGAGTTGGCTCAGGGCACCCGAACCCACCAGGCCCAGCATCTCCGCTTCGGCCAGGACCCCGCGGATGAGTGAGCTGAACCGCCGGGCCATCCGAGGCTGCGACCACTCCGCACGCTGCAGGACAGCGGCGGCGTCAAGGACGGGAGCGTCGCCGTCGGACGCGGCCGCCTGCTGGGTGAGCTCGTGCAGGATCTCCAGGATCCGTTTGCGGACGACGGGGGCGTCGGGCCGCTGCGCCCCGGCGGACAGTGCGGCGATGGTGGTTCCCGACGCCGACCGGCCGGCCGCCGCGCTCGGCGCCGAATTCACCGGCTGGCCCACCATGGACGGCACGCGCTCGCTGGCCAGCCACGCGTTCACCAGCCACAGCCATTGTTCCTGCCGGGGAAGGACCAGCCATTCCAGCTGCGGCGGCTGCACCCACGATGAGGAGTCGACGTCGAGCCGGATCAGCCCGGCCAGGCCGCACAGTTCCAGCAGCAGACCTACCGCACCCTGGTCAATCCGCAGGTGCTCGGCCAGGCGGCGTATCTCGCGGACGCCCACACCTCCACTGCGCAGCGTGGCCAGCGGGTGTTCCCTGACGGCATACAGCAGTTCCGAGACCAGCCGCAGGGTTTCCGAGATGGAGCTCAGGGCCGCATTCCTGCGCAGCGCCGCCGTGGTCCGGCCCAGCTCGGGGACCGGTGGCGCCAGGGTGAAATCGTTGATGATCGCGCCACCGCGCAGGGCCAGCCCCACGCTGTGGGGCAGTTCTACGTGGGCGGCGTCCAGTGGAACCAGCAGCCCGCGGGCAAGGAGCCAGTCAACGGGCCCGACGTCGGCGCCCTCCGTGGTGACCGACGCTTTCCGCTGCGCCTGGGGGACGGCACCCATGGCCCAGTTCCGGAACCTGGCGAGCAGCGCCGTCGTCCGTTCCGGGGCGCCGGCGAGGATGTCCCGCAGTGCCTCCGGGGAGGAGGTCCAGTGCTGAAGGGCCAGGGCCGCCTCCATGGGCGTGGTGGCTTCCTGGATTGCGAACCCGCTGTGGTGCAGCTCCGAGACCAGCTGCACGGCGCGCTGGGCGAAGGCCGGCTGCAGGCGGACCAGCTCGGTATAGCTGCGGCCCAGGCCGGCCGGATAGATCCCCACCACGTCCTTGAGGGAGCCCACCGGGAGGTAGAACGGCTGGTCGGCGGCCGGGGAAGGGGTGCCGTGCGGGGGAGGGGCAGGGTGCACCAGGGCCAGCTCCTGCAGGGTGCCCAGGATTTGAGTGACGGTAGCCAGGGCGGAGCCGTGGATCAGTCTGTGCACTCCTTCAGCGGAGGCGCTGTGTCCGGTGTCGGTGTTGGTGCACAGATGGAGGGTTTCCAGGACCTGCATGTGCGGCCGGTCGAGCCGCTCCAGGGCGCGCTGGACGCTGACGCGGGAACTGGCGCGTGCCGCCAGTGCGGCAAAGTCCGGCACGGATGGGGATATGAGGTCCGGCCGCGCGGCGAACAGGGCCCGCAACGAATCGTCGCTGCGTGCCTCCAGGTCCTTGCCAAGCGCGCGAATGAGGGACATCAGTCCAACGTTACCGCTGCTGCGCCCTTCCCGCCCGCCGCCGGGCGGCAACACCGTCCAGGACCAGCAGGAGCATCAGGATGAAGGCCACCGGCAGGCCGTAAAGCGCGGTGTAGGTGATCCAGGCAGGAGCTACCGAGCCGGCGAAGGCAAGCGCCATGACAGCCGCCACGGCTATCAGGGACATCACGGCAACAACTGCTGCGAGGACCATCAACGGCCGCCGGTAACGCGAGGGAGTCATGGACGCAACGCTACCGCGCCCACAGCGGTGCGGGTAAAAGCCGGGGCCTTGCGCCTGCGGCGGAACAGTGCTGCCCAAAGCATCAATAGGCCATGCGGCAGGATAACCTTGAAGCATACAGACCAACACGGTTTCCGTTTGCCATACCCTGAACCCGCACAACAATGCGGATGCGGTGGCAGCCGGCCGTGTCTCATGACAGCAGAACGAAGAAGGTTGATTACGTGCCTACCGGCAAGGTCAAGTGGTATGACAAGGACAAGGGCTTTGGGTTCCTCGCGGGCGAAGACGGCCAGGAGGTTTTCCTGCCCAAGTCATCGTTGCCCGAGGGCGTCACGGAGCTGAAGGCCGGCACCCGGGTGGAGTTCGGAGTAGCTGACGGGCGCAAGGGCGCCCAGGCACTGGGCCTGCGGGTGCTGGACAAGACGCCATCCATTGCCAAGGCCAAGCGTCCCAGCGCCAAGGACCTCGCCCCGCTGGTGCAGGACCTCGTGACCGTCCTGGACAACCTGTCCGGGACCCTGTCCAAGGGCAAGTACCCGGACGGCAACAAGGGCAAGGCCATTGCTGCCGCCCTGCGCAAGGTCGCCGACGAGCTGGACGTTTAGGCGCCCATGACTCCCGATTCTGAACAGCTGGGCACCCCAGTGCAGGAGCAGGCCGCCAAGACTCCGGCCAAGCGCAAGGCCGGGGTGCCCGTGTGGCGCACAGGCAAGCCGGACGCTTTCCTGGCCGCGGCGGTGGACACTGCCCGGACCGCGTTGGAGGGCATCACGCCGGCGGCCACCATTGGCCCGCACCTGGCGGCCAAGAGCGAGGGCGACCGGCTGGTCACGCACCTGTTCGAGTCGAGGCTGCCCGGCTACGCAGGGTGGCAGTGGTACGCGGTGCTGACCCGCAACTCGCGCTCCAAGGTGGTAACGGTCAATGAGCTGGGCCTGCTGCCGTCCGAGGATTCGATCCTCGCCCCCGAGTGGGTGCCCTGGGCCGAACGCGTCCGCCCTGAGGACCAGCAGCAGGAGTCCGAAGCAGACGCCCCTGAAGCGAATGCCCCTGAAAAGGACAACCCTGACGAGGACGCCCCCGCAGGGGACGGCCAGGAATCAGCGGAAGAGGCCCGGGGTTCGACGGCCGACGCCGGCACCCAGGCAGGAGCCTGACCGCACCTCCGCCGGGAAACCGGCCACCCCCAGGCCGGGGACAACGAAAAACGGCGCCGTCCGGGAAGAACCCGGGCGGCGCCGTCGTACGTTATGCGTACGTGCAGGCCGTGCCTACTTCCGCAGCTCGCCCACCACGTAGTCGATGCTGGACAGCAGGGCCGAGACATCGTCCGGCTCGATGGCCACGAAGGTGGCGATGCGCAGCTGGTTGCGGCCCAGCTTCCGGTAGGGCTCAGTGTCCACGATGCCGTTGGCGCGCAGGACCTTGGCAACAGCTGCCGCATCAATTGATTCGTCGAAGTCGATGGTGGCGATGACGTTGGAGCGTTCCTCCGGGTTGGCCACGAACGGGGTGGCAAAGTCGGCGGCCTCGGCCCAGCTGTAGATGCGCCCTGCGGAGTCAGCGGTGCGCGCGGCGGCAAAGTCCAGGCCGCCGTTGGAGTTCAGCCACTGGACCTGGGCGTCCAGGGTGACCAGCGTGGACAGCGAGGGAGTGTTGTACGTCTGGTTCAGGCGGGAGTTGTCGATGGCGGTCTGGAGGTCCAGGAAATCCGGGATCCACCGGCCGCTGGCCTTGATCCGCGCGGCACGCTCGATGGCGGCGGGGGAGAACAGGCCAAGCCAGAGGCCGCCGTCGGAGGCGAAGTTCTTTTGCGGGGCGAAGTAGTAGACGTCGCTCTGGGCAACGTCCACGTCCAGGCCGCCGGCCGCCGAGGTGGCGTCCACCAGCACCAGCGATCCCTCGTCGGCCCCGGAGACGCGCGTGACCGGCGCCGCCACACCGGTGGAGGTCTCATTCTGCGGCCAGGCATAGACGTCCACGCCGGCCTCGGCCTGCGCCGCCGGACGGGTGCCGGGCTCGGATTTGATGATCGAGGAGGACTCCAGGAAGGGCGCCTTGTTGGTGGCTGCGGCGAACTTTGACCCGAATTCACCGAAGGAGAGGTGCTGGGCCTTCTTCTCCACCAGGCCAAAGCTTGCGATGTCCCAGAACGCCGTGGAGCCGCCAACGCCGAGGACCACCTCATACCCCTCCGGGGCACGGAAGAACTGGCTCAGGCCGTCGCGGACGGATCCGACCAGGTTCTTGACCGGCGCCTGCCGGTGCGAGGTGCCGAGGATGGTCTTGGACGCTGCTGCCAGGGCATCCATCTGTTCCTGGCGGACCTTTGACGGGCCGGCGCCGAACCGCCCGTCCTTGGGCAGGAGGTCGGCGGGGATCGTGATGCTGGTGTCGCTCACAGGTGCTCCAATTCGGCGGGGACGAAAACTTTGGTCCGGACGGGCGGGTAAGGGGTGGCCGGCAGCGCGCGGTGGCTGCGTGGCAGGCCTGTTCCATTCTGCCTGAAGGGCAGTGGGTGCGGGAGCCGGTGCGGGCAAAGTCCAGACAATGAGACGGTCCCGTCCAGGGGTGGCTGCGCAGGGGGCAGCTATTCGGACAAAGTCAAAATAGGCTAAGCTAGCCCCCGGACTACCTCGCGGGAACAGAGCGGTACGGTGGGACAACGCAAGGTACTGCGCTCGAGGAGCTGAGCTGGATGACGGATCTGATCGACACTACGGAGATGTACCTCAGGACCATCCTGGAGCTTGAGGAAGAAAACATCGTTGCCCTTCGGGCCCGTATCGCCGAGCGTCTGCGCCACTCCGGCCCCACGGTGTCCCAGACCATCGGCAGGATGGAACGCGACGGACTCGTCGTCGTCTCCGGCGACAGGCACCTGGAACTCACGGACACGGGCCGCAAGCGGGCCACCGAGGTCATGCGCAAGCACCGGCTGGCCGAACGCCTGCTGGCTGACGTCATCGGTTTGGACTGGGCCTACGTGCACGACGAAGCCTGCCGCTGGGAACACGTCATGAGCGAGCGCGTTGAGCGGCGCATCTACGAGATGCTGGACCACCCCACCGAATCGCCCTACGGCAACCCGATCCCCGGCCTCGCCGCCCTGGGCGGACAGCCGGCCACCGGCTCCGCCGACGCGGTCATCAGCCTGGTGGAGGCCATGAAGGGCTACGGCCCCGCCTCTGCCGTGACCATCAGCCGGCTGGCCGAACCCATCCAGGTGGAGCCCGAACTGCTGGCGCAGCTGGACGAAGGCGGGATCCGGCCCGGCGCCGCCGTTGCGCTGGAACGCGTGGGAGATTACATCTCCGTGCGGGTGTCCGGAATCGAAGGGGCACTGGAGCTGCCGCCCGAGGTTGCCGCGCATGTTTTTGTCGCCGTCACCCAGCCCTGAGCCGCGCCTCATACCCCGGCGAAGCGCTTCCACGCAAAGATAACGGAATTGTTACCTAGGGTCTTAAGGCCCTATAGTGGAACCAATCGTTGATACTTAAGCGTTACCCGATCCGGAGCCGAGCTCTGCCAGCGGATCGGGTGCATGAGTCGTTACTGGCAGAGGCGGGGGAACCACAATTGGCGGCGGGGGACTGCCTTGGGGTGAAGTCCGTCAGCAGCAAGCCTCTCCAGTGAAGGATTCTTCCGGGAATACCCCTGTGCAGAAGCTTGCCCATGACGGGCCGGGTCTTTGATCTCTCTGACCCGAATCCGACAGCTAACTCCGCAGGCTTTTCCAGAGAGGAACCCTTCTTGACCATGCAGACCTCCCGGGGCCGCCGCCGCGCGGCAGGCCCCCCTTCGGCACCCCGGGTTGTCGAAGATGTCGCAGCGGAGCGCCCCCGCGATCTGCATCGTGACGCGCGCCGCCGCCGGGGTCCGTTCCGGCAGGTGACGGAGTTTGCCGCCGCCAGCGGCATTGGCCAGAAAGCCGGAATCGCCCTGGCCGCCACCGGTCTGGTGCTGACGGTCACGGTGCCCGCCACCAGCCCCGTCATGGCCACCGATGCCGCCGGCAACGCGCCATTGGCAGCCTCCGCCGTCAGTCCGCAGCCCCAGATTTCCGCTGATATTGGCGCCCAGATCGACTTCAGCCGTTCGGCAGTGGTGACCCAGGCCGACCCCGACGGGAAGCTGAAGCAGCTCCTGAGCGCCCAGTCCGCCGGCTCCGTCACCCGGGCAGCCTCGGCCGGCACCCTGGCCGCACCGCTGGCATCCCTCACCACCGCGTCGCCCTTTGGCTACCGGGTGAGCCCCATCACCGGCGGCTCCGGAGACTTCCACCGCGGCCAGGACTTCGTGGCGCAGTGCGGAACGTCCGTCCTGGCGGCCGCGACCGGCACCGTGACCTTCGCAGGCTGGCACCAGTACGGCGGTGGGAACCGGGTGGTCATCGATCACGGCAATGGGCTGGAGACCACCTACAACCACCTGTCGTCGTTCAACGTCAAGGTGGGACAGACCGTCTCCCGCGGCGAGGTCGTGGCGCTCAGCGGCACCACGGGCGCATCCACCGGCTGCCACCTGCACTTTGAGGTCCAGGTCAACGGCGAAGTGGTCGATCCCATGGGCTGGCTGTAACCGAATGAGTGTGCACTCTCAGATCGCAGCGACCTGCCGTGACCTGAATGTGACATTGAAACAAAACTGCTGTACCGTCTAACTCGCGTCAACTTTTCCGAAGTTGACGCTCTTGAGTGGATTGCCTAACTCTGCCACCGCTCAAGGTCCGTTCGCATTTCATCGTCTGGCAGGGGCGGGGGAACCAATTTTGGCCTTCATTTCCTGAAGGCCTTGGGGTTAAGTCATGAGCTTCCCAGGAAGCAGAGTGGCCGGGTGACTCCCATCCGAATCCGACAGCTCACCTCGCAGGCATTGGGAGAGGCTACCTTCGTGTCTTCACGCCATCATTCTGCGCGCCACCGTGCGCAAACAGTTCGCACCAACCCCCTGGACGCCGTGTCCAAGGCCGTCAGTGCAAATGCCGGGACCGTAGGCCGCCAGGCTGCCGTTGTGGCAGCCGCATCGGGCCTTATCCTGAGCATGGGCCTGCCCGCCACCGCAGCTGACACCACCGCTGGTGTCTCCGCATCCACCGAGTCCGGTTCGGCCCAGACGGCCCTCGCCGTCACCGCCGCCCCCACGGCTACGGTTTCCTTCGAGCGTCCCGCCGTCAAGACCACCGCAGCTCCGAAGGTGGAAGCGGTGCGTCCCCAGTCCATCGCCCCGGCCGTGCGCGACGCCGCTGCCACCGCAGGCCAGGACGCGGCCCCTGCCGCCAAGGCTGCCGAGACTGTCTCCGCCGCAACCTCCGGTATTGCAGCAATCGCCTACACCGGCATCGGCCACTCCTACGTCTGGGGCGGCACCAGCCCCGTCACCGGCTGGGACTGCTCCGGGTTCGTCCAGTGGGTCTACGCCCAGGCCGGCATCAGCATCCCCCGCACCAACGCGTGGAACATCATGACCCCCACCTCCACCCCGCAGCCGGGCGACCTTGTGGTCCAGAACGGCGGCGCGCACGTGGGCATCTACGTCGGCAACGGCATGATGGTCAGCGCACTCAACCCTTCCCAGGGCACGCTGCTCCACTCGCCTGCAGCCACCGGTACCTCGTCGTACTACCACCTCAACAAATAGTTCTTGGGCTTCACGCTCCAAGGGCTATTTCTTTGCCCAAAGCTTTTTCGCTAGAAACCACATCCCCGTTCGGGATGCGCCGGCGTACCCCCAAGATGCCGGCGCATCCAGCTTCCCTTTGCCTGCCTACACGCGGTTCGAAGGAAAAACGAAAGAGAGAACTGATGACGACTCGTGCTACCGCACGGCACCGCGCCGAGGTCACCAAAACCAACTCGATCTCTGTCATTGCCAAAGCTGTCAGCGACAACGCCGGTGGCATGGGCCGCCAGGCTGCTGTCATCGCTGCTGCTTCCGGCCTGGTCCTGACCAGCGGCATTGCGGCCAACGCCGCCGACACCAACGTCAAGCGCGATTCCGCTCCCGCATCCCAGATGGAAGTTGAATCCGTCGTCGACGCCCCGATCTCCGCGGCTTCCACCATTGCCATCAGCTACGAGAAGCCTGCCGTTACCACCACGCCGGCTCCCGTCGCCGAGCCTGAGCCCGAGGTTCAGGTACAGGAAGCTGCACCTGCCGCCCAGCCGGCTGCTCCCAAGGTCACAGCCAAGGTTGCCACGGCTGCCGCTCCGGCCGCCCCTGCAGCCCAGGCTTCGGCCAGCGGCAAGGGTGCTGCCATCCTGTCCGCAGCCTACGCGCAGCTCGGTGTCATGCAGGACTGCACCATGCTGGTGACCAACTCCCTGGCCGCCGTGGGCATCCACTTCCACGACTGGCCGGCCGGTTACCTGTCCCTGGGCCGCACCGTGAGTGCAGCCGAAGCGCAGCCGGGCGACCTTATCTACTACGCCAACGGCGGCTCGGGCATGGCCCACATCGCTGTGTACGCCGGCAACGGCATGGCCGTCCACGGTGGCTACAACGGAAACCAGACCGTGGTCTTCAGCGCGAACGTGGGTTCCGGCCCCGTCTTCATCCGCGTCAACTAAGCATTCCAGTGGCGGCCTGATCCAGCGCAGGCCGCGAATTGGGCAAGGGACCCCCGCCACCAGGCGGGGGTCCCTTGCGCTTTAGCGGGCTTCTCAAGTGGAGCCCTTGCCTTTCCCGTCTTCGGACCCGATTAGGCTCCGGGGCGGCGATTACCTGATTCTGCATTTCTTTGTTTACTCTTGTGATGTCGATCCATAGCCCGGACATGCCGGGGGCAGCCGGCCCTCGTGCCCCTGACGGGTGCGGCCGTGAAGAGGTAAGTGCATGCGCACTCTCGTTCTGAATGCTGGATATGAACCGCTGGCGGTTATCACTTTCCGCCGGGCGCTGGTGCTTGTGCTCACGGGCAAGGCAAGCGTGGTGGCCGAAGGGGATGACCCGGTGGTAGGGCCCACCGACGTCCTGGGCCGCCCGTCCGTGATCCTCCTCAACCGCTACATCCGGCCCCGGTACAACCACTCGACGGCAGTCAGCCGCAGGGGTGTGCTCCGGCGCGACGGACATAAATGTGCCTACTGCGGCAAGGCGGCGCACACAATCGACCACGTTCACCCGAAGTCCCGGGGCGGTGCCGATTCATGGGAGAACCTTGTGGCCGCCTGCCTGCGGTGCAACAACGTCAAGGGCGACCACACTCCCGCGGAAATGGGCTGGACCCTTCGGTTCGTGCCCGAGCCGCCGCACGGAACGATCTGGCAGATCAAGGAACTGGAGAAGCCGACGCCGGCGTGGGATCCGTTCCTGCTCCCGGAGCGCGCCGCCTGACGCCCTCGCGCTGCCCGGCAGCCCAGCTGATCGCTAGGCTGGGGGAGTGCAAAAGAGCATGTTGGTTTTCGACGCCCTGATCCTCGCCGGGGGACGGTCATCCCGGCTGGGCGGGGTACCCAAGCAGTCCCTGGTCTTCCAGGGCCAGACCCTCCTCGAGCGTGCCGTGGCCGCGGCAGCCGGGGCCCGCCGCACCGTGGTGGTCGGTGATGCGGGATCCCTGCCGGGAGAGTCCGGGGCCGCGGGTCTGGCGGCCCCGTCAACCCGGCCGTCCACCCTGCTGATGTGCCGCGAGGAGCCGCGGTTCGCCGGGCCTGCTGCCGCAATAGCCGCAGGCCTGGCCGCGCTGGCCAAGGGAGGCGAAGGGGCGCCCTACTGCCTGGTGCTGGCGTGCGACATGCCGCTGGCCTTCCAGGCGGTGGCTGTGCTGAAGGATGCCCTGACGCGCACCGATGTGGCGGACGGTGGGGGCGGCGTGATGGCTTGTTCCGGGGATGGCAGGGCCCAGCCCCTGGCAGGTTTTTACAGCATGGCTGGGTTAACAAAAGCCTGCGCGGACCTGGCAGCCCGCAACGCCCTGGTCAACGGATCCGTGCGGGCGCTCCTTGCTAGTCTGGACGTGCAGCTTGTCACGGTACCCGCCGGGTCCACATCCGATGTGGATACCTGGGACGATGCTGCCGCGCTGGGGATTTCCGCCGGGAACCAGCGCGCGGGCCAGGACCGGTTCATGGGCGGAGCTAACGTGGGAGGCAAGTCGTGAAAAGCCAGGACGAGACGCTGGAAGAGTGGTGCAGGGCGCTTCTCCAGGCCTACAAGCTTGAAGATGTCCAGGTGGATGTCAACGCCGTGCTGGCGCTGGCCGGCGTCGCTGCCCATGCGGTTGTCAGACCGGCCGCGCCGCTGACCACCTTCATCGCAGGCTTCGCCGCGGGACTGGCGGCTGCTCCCGGCAGGGAAATGGACGCAGCATCGATGGACGCGGCGCTGGCCGTTGCCCGTTCCCTGGCCGAAGACTACGACGCTGAAGCCGCCGGGACTCCCGGCGAATGACAGTAGAACCCCACAGCGATCCGGAGGCGCCACCGGGCAGTGATGCAGAGGCGCACAAAACTGAACAGCCGCATGATGCCCACCATCATGCGGCCCACACCTGGCAAGAAGCCCGGCAAGCTGCGTTCGATGCAGCAACCCCCATACCCCCCGGGCCGGTGGCGCTCCGGATAGCCCTGGGCCGACGGCTTGACCGGGACATCGTGGCCCTTCAGGACATGCCCCACTACGCGTCCTCAGCCATGGACGGCTGGGCGGTCAACGGCAGCGGCCCGTGGATCCCCGTGGAGCCCGGAACGCGGCTGGCACCGCACCAGGCCAGTCCCATCGCCACGGGAGGCCTCATCCCGCCCGGCGCCAAGGCAGTTCTTCGCACCGAAAATGCTGTCCTCAGCACGGACGATGAAGGGCTCCCCATCCTGATGACCGGCGGCACGGCGCGCCCGGGTGAGCCCCGCGCCGGAGAGCACATCCGCAAGGCCGGGGAGGAAGCATTGGAAGGGGACACCCTGGTCAAGGCAGGGGTGGAGCTCAACCCGGCACACCTGGCGCTGGCCGCCCTGGCCGGTTACGACGAAGTCCAGGTCCAGGGGAAGCCGGTGGTCCGTCTGGTGCTTACGGGGTCAGAGGTGGTGGAACAGGGCACGCCGGCCCCGGGCCAGGTGCGCGACACGTTCGGCCCCCAGTTGCCCGACGTCGTTGCCATGCTGGGCGGCATCACCGGCGGACAGCAGCGGATCGGCGATTCGTACGACGAATGGCTGGCGGCGCTTGAGGACGTGCTGCCGGAGGTGCCCGGCGCGCCGGACCTGCCCGCCGACGTCGTTATCACCACCGGGGGTACCGGGCGCTCCGGAACGGACCACCTGCGGCGGGCTGTGGCGGAGCTCGGCGGACGGCTCATCATCGACGGCGTGGCAATGCGTCCGGGACACCCCGCGGTTCTCGCCGAACTTCCGGACGGCCGCTTCGTCCTGGGGCTTCCTGGCAACCCGCTGGCGGCCATGATGGCCCTCTCCACCGTGGGTGCTCCGCTGCTGGCCGCGTTGGGGCACCGCCCCATGCCGCCCGTGGAGGAAGTGCCCTGCGGGACGATGGTTGAGCCGGACCCCGGACGCACCAGGCTGATGCCGTTCCGGCTGCTGTACGGCATGGCGTCTCCGGCGCAGCATACGGGACCGGGCATGATGCGCGGGCTGGCCGCTGCCGATGGGGTCCTGGTGGTGCCGCCGCACGGAGTGCAGCTGGGCGAACTGGTGCCGGCCTTCGCGCTGCCCTGGGGGCCGCCCATTCCGCGCCGCGGTGACGGGGAGGCCAAAGCCAAACCGCGGAGCACTGCCCGGACCGGCCAGCCCAAGGCCAAGCCGGCACCCAGTGGACCCGTGGACTGGAGCGCCCTCCTGGGCTAAGCCGGTCCTGGGTTGGTCCCGTGGGCCGGGGCAGGCTCTGTTGGTGCCATGATGGAGTAATGAACAGGCAGGGTGGAACATGGGACGAGTAACCCAGCGCCGCAAGGTGCACAAATATCTCCTGGATGGTTCTCCGGGTGCCCTGGAGTACCCGGTCCGCCACCGCGAGGATGTCCTCGCCGTGGAAGAACCGCTGGAAATCCGGCTGGGCGGGCTGTCCTACTCGGTCACCATGCGCACGCCCGGCGACGATTTTGACCTGGTGGCCGGATTCCTGGTGTCCGAAGGTGTTATCTGGACCCCTGAACAGCTGGTGTCGCTGCGGTTCTGCGCCGGCGAGGACGAAAACGGCGTCCAGACATTCAACGTGGTGGAGGCCCAGTTGCGGCCGGACGTTCCACTCCCCGACACCGGCCGCAGGGTCTATACGTCCAGCTCCTGCGGCATTTGCGGGACGGACTCCATCGAAGCCGTGCAGAAGTCCTCGCACCACAGCCCGCAGGCGGACCCGCTGACGGTGGACGCCAAGGTCCTGGCCTCCCTGCCGGACATGCTGCGGGAGTCCCAGCGCGTCTTTGATGACACCGGTGGCGTTCACGCGGCGGGCCTGTTCAGGATCGACGACGACGGCGCGCCACGGCTCCTGTGCCTGCGCGAAGACGTGGGGCGGCACAATGCGGTGGACAAAGTGGTGGGCTGGGCGCTGCGCGAAGGGCTCCTGCCGTTGACCGGGACGGTCCTCCAAGTGTCCGGCCGGGCATCCTTCGAGCTGGTGCAGAAAGCCTCGCTCGCCGGAATTCCCGTCCTGGCCGCCGTCAGTGCCCCGTCCAGCCTCGCCGTGGAACTGGCAGAAGCGAACGGTTTGACCGTGGCGGGATTCAGCCGCGGCACCAGTTTCAACATCTATGCCGGGGACTCCCGGATCCTGAGGCCCGAACCCGCCGTCCCAAGGACGTAGCGGCGCCAACGCCCGGGCCGGCCCGCTGCCTGGGCGCAGGGGGTTGGTTGCAGTGCTGTCAGCGGGTAGATTTGTCCATCGAATGGACTCGATGATCCAGTCTCCAGCTTAAAGAGGACCTATATTGCATGACGACCGCAGGATCACGGAAGTCCGCCTGGCCAGGTTTGTGCGGGAGCGCATTGTCCCTGCCGTTTACAGCAGGACAGTCCCGCTTGCCCTGAGCAGTTGGGAAGTGCCCGGTGAGCCGGTCACCGCGCTCGAGGCGATGAGGCAGGAGTTCCAGCCGCAGGAGCACGGTGCCCCCTGGGGTAGGCCGTGGGGTACTACCTGGCTGCGGCTGCAGGGGGAAGTGCCCGAATCCTGGGGCGGCGGCCCGGACACCACGGTGGAGGTGGTGGTGGACCTGGGGTTCACCACCGAGGCCCCGGGGTTCCAGTGCGAGGGCATCGCCTGGCGCTCCGATGGCAGCATCATCAAGGCAATATCACCCCGCAACCAGTACATCCCGCTCAAGCTGCTGGGCAGCGGCATGGCCGTGGACTTCTACGTTGAGGCGGCCGCGAACCCGGACATGGCCCAGGGCTGGACGTTTGCCGCCACCCCGTTGGGGGACAGGGCGACCGCTGGGGAAGCCCCGCAGTACCGGCTGGGAAACATCGCCATCGCCGAACTGAACCAGACCGTGTGGGAACTCCAGCAGGACATCTGGACCCTTGCCGGCCTCATGGAGCAGCTTCCGCTGGAGCTCCCGCGCCGCCACGAGATCCTCCGGGCGCTCGAACACATGATGGACGTGATGGACCCTGACGATGTTGCCGGGACCGCGGCGGCAGGGCGGCGGGCGCTTACCGACGTCCTGACCAGGCCCGCCTATGCCTCCGCGCACCAACTGGTTGCCACCGGGCATGCGCACATCGACTCCGCCTGGCTCTGGCCGGTCCGGGAAACCATCCGCAAATGCGCCCGGACGTTCTCCAACGTGGTGGCCCTGATGGACGAGGACCCCGGCTTTGTCTTCTCCTGCTCCTCCGCGCAGCAGCTGGCCTGGATCAAGGAGCTGTACCCGGACCTGTTCGGCCGGATCAGGGAAAAAGTCCGCGCCGGGCAGTTCGTCCCGGTCGGCGGCATGTGGGTCGAATCGGACACCAACATGCCCGGCGGCGAAGCTATGGCCCGGCAGTTCGTGGAGGGCAAGGGTTTCTTCCTGGACGAATTCGGCATTGAATGCAGGGAGGCGTGGCTCCCGGACTCGTTCGGCTACAGCGCGGCCCTGCCCCAGATCGTGAAGGCTGCGGGCAGCCGCTGGTTCCTCACGCAGAAGATCTCCTGGAACCAGACCAACAGGATGCCCCACCACACGTTCAACTGGGAGGGGATCGACGGCACCCGGCTCTTCACCCACTTCCCCCCGGTGGACACCTACAACTCCGACCTCAGCGGCAGGGACCTGGCCCACGCCGAGCGCAACTACCGGGACCACGGCCGCGGCACCGTGTCGCTGGTGCCGTTCGGGTATGGCGACGGCGGCGGCGGCCCCACCCGCGAAATGCTTGCCGCCGCTGCACGCACGGCGGACCTGGAAGGATCGCCAAAGGTCAGGATCGGCTCCGCGGAAAGTTTCTTCCGGCAGGCCGAGGAAGACTATCCAGCCTTGCCGGTCTGGGTGGGCGAGATGTACCTGGAGCTGCACCGCGGCACCTACACGAGCCAGGCACGCACCAAGAAGGGCAACCGGCGCAGCGAGCACCTGCTGCGTGAAGCCGAATTGTGGTGTGCCACGGCTGCCGTCCGCGCGGCCGGTGCCTACGAGTATCCCGGCGCCGAGCTCAAGCGCCTGTGGCAGCTGGTCCTGCTGCAGCAGTTCCATGACATTCTTCCCGGCAGCTCCATTGCCTGGGTGCACCAGGATGCCGAGCGGAACTACCAGGCCATCGAAGCCGCCCTCGAGTCGCTGATCGGCCGTGCTGCCGCCGCCATGCTGGGCCCGGGCGATCGCCGGTTCCTGCTGAACGCCGCACCGCATGCCCGGGATGGAGTTCCCGCGCTGGCGGCGGCTGAAGCGGCGGTGGACCGGGAGCCGGTGCAGGCCACACCGCATGAAGGTGGCTACATCCTGGACAACGGGATCATCCGCGCCGTGGTGGATGCCGACGGACTGCTCTCCTCCCTGTGCGACCACGCCAGCGGCCGTGAGGCAATCGCTCCGGGCCAGCACGGCAATCTGCTGGAGCTTCACCGGGATACCCCCAATGAGTGGGATGCCTGGGATATCGACGAGTTCTACCGGCGCAACGTTACGCAGCTGGTCCACGCAGAATCGGTCCGGCTTGCCACCGAAGGCGGCAGCGCCGTCGTTGTGGTGGAACGGGTGGCCGGCGCCTCCCCGCTGACCCAGCGCATCACGCTTGCCCCCGGCAGCCCGTCACTGGAGATCACCACGTCAGTGGACTGGCAGGAGCGCGAAAAGCTGCTGAAGCTCGGCTTTGCCCTCGACGTCCGGGCTGACAGGTCGGCTGCCGAAACGCAGTTCGGCCACGTTTTCCGGCCCACCCACACCAACACCTCGTGGGAGGCCGCGAAGTTCGAAATCTGCGCCCACCGCTGGATCCACGTGGGTGAACACGGCTACGGCGTGGCCGTGTCCAACTCCTCCACCTATGGCCATGACGTGGGTAGGAACATCAGGGAATCCGACGGCGGAACCACCACCACGGTGCGCCTGTCCCTGCTGCGGGCGCCCAAGTTCCCCGACCCGGACGCAGACCGGGGGCGGCACGAGTTGACCGTGACCATCCGCCCGGGTGCTGACATTGCCGATGCCGTCGAGGAAGGGTACCGGACAAACCTGGCGCCCCGGCTGGTCAGCGGAGGCGCCGGCGTGGAGCCGCTGTTCTCCGTCAGCAATCCTGCCCTGGTCATCGAAGCGGTGAAACTGGCGCAGGACGGATCCGGGGACGTGGTGGTCCGGCTGTATGAGTCGCTGGGGCAGCGCTCCCAAGGAAACATTACGGCGAACTTCCCGGTGCGGGACGTTGTGCCTACGGACCTCCTGGAGCGCACCACCGAAGCTGCTGGAGTCCAGCCCACCGGCGCGGGTGCCGTACTCAGGCTCCGGCCGTTCCAGCTGGTGACACTGAGGTTTGCCCGGGCGTAGATGCGCGGCGTGCAGGCCGCGGGCTGCCGAAAAGGGCCTTAAACAGGCTGAGTGGGGGCGGTCCCCAACGATCCGCCACCACTCATCCCCCCAATGTGTGCAAAGGCCTCCGGGACTCCCGCGTTTTGGAATTTATCCCCGTTCGAAAACGCTTGGCAGCCCCGCCTTCACACATTCATGATTGTGTCACACACTAATGATTTTGTGAAAGCCCGCGAAGGTTACGTTTCGGTAGATGTCCTGCGGCTGCGGACCGTACGCGCGTTGACCACCTTGGCCGCCCAGATCAGCGCCAGTCCAACGACGAAGCACAGCACCGCGGTGTAGTTGATGATGAACTCAATTTGGCCGAGGGCCGGCGGGATCAGGGGGAACGACAAGCTCAGCCCCGTCGCCACGGCGCCAAGGCCCAGCAGGGCGGCGGCAGCCCGGACTAAACCGGGCAGGCGACTCGACACGGCGCGGACCATGGCTGGAAGCAGGGCCAACGCAACATAGGCGGGGTACGCCCTGCCCGCAGCCCCGTAATATTCGAGCAGCGCGGAGTTCCAGGGATCGGTGCCCACCACGCCCGTAAGACCTGCGGAGGAACCACTGGTGTCCATCAGGAAGAACAGTGTCACAGCGACCGCGGATATGACTGCGAGGACTGCCATTCCTGTCCGCCCGGTGATGAACCGGTATGCGTCCTTTGCATCAAACCCCTTGGAGATGCGGATGCCCATGAAGAAGATGGCACCGAAGATCACGAAACGGAGCAGCAGATTGGCCAGGTTGAAACCCCCCAGCGCCTGGTCGATCACCAGGTACGGGCCCTGGATGCTCAACAGGATGGCCAGGGTCATCATGGCAAAGATGCCGAAGAGGGAGCGGTTCTCACCGCGGAGGGTGCTGGGAATGCGTGCCGCCGCAACGAATGCGCAGACGGCCAGCGTGGTCCATTGAAGGGTCTCGATCATCCCAGGTTCTCCCAAATCTTCTCTGTCTGCGCCTGGTCCTGCTCCTGCCGGCGCAATACTTTGCCCAGTGCCTGGAGTCTGTCTCCTGCAAGCGCGGTTAGTTCTCCGTCAGAAAGGCTGTCCAGCGCCGCCTGCCGGGCTCCCGGGGGCCAGCCGGCCTCCTCCTCCGTGATGAGGCCGGTGGCCACCAACCCGCCGGCTGGTCCCACCCCTGCAGCCAACGCCGTGGCCATGGCAAGCTCGGGGGACAAGCGGTTGGCGGTCAGCTGGGCGGAATAATTCTGTGGGGCCACGCCGGTGGCGGCCGAAACACGGTGCCGCACCTCGCCGTCGTCAATGGCGTCAACCCAGTTCTTCACGGAGGTGGCGTGCGGGGCAGCGCTGAGGGCGGGAGCGGCCGCCCCCCGCGCGGCGTCCATGGCCGGACGGGCCAGGAGGGCCCGGAGGAGGTCTGCGCTGGAGATCTGGCTCACCAGCTCGTTCCTGGTGGGCGGGCGGGGCGGACCGGCGAGGGCGCTGTAGGCATCGAACCCGGCCAGCGCTGCCACCGGGTTGATTTTGTAGGCGCGGCTGATGCTGACCACCGTACTCACCGAGACCTTGCCACGGACCAGTTGCTGGGCCAACGTGGTCCGTTTGATCCCCGAGACCCGGCAGACGTCGGCAGTGCTGGCATCGGGTGCGATGCCCTGCAGCCAGCGCTGGAACGCCTTGGCGGAAAGGGTCATGGGGTGCTCTCTGCAGAACGGGTGGTGACGACGATTTTACCGTGCCCGCCTGCCCTGCCGGCTCGTGCCCGCCATGCCGCGGATTTTGCCCCAGGGCCACTTTCCTCTATAGTTGTTGGTCGAGCCCGCTGGTCCGTACACCCCCCAAGTCCGGACCAGCGGGTTCTTCTATGTCCTGCAGCCCCAGCGGCGCCGCGGCCGCAATTATGCCGCCTCTGCCGGCCGTCGACGGCTGTCCGGGCAGCGGCGAAAGGACGAATCAATGACTGCAACCCTTGTTGCCAAGGACGTCTCCGGTGGCCATGGGCACCGCACGCTTTTTTCCGGGCTCTCGCTGACAGTGGCGCCCGGGGACGTGGTGGGCGTCGTGGGTGCCAACGGGGCGGGGAAATCCACGCTGCTGCGCCTCCTTGCCGGCGTCGACCAGCCCCATGAGGGCTCCGTCAGCCTTGCCCCGGCCGATGCCTTCGTCGGCTGGCTGCCCCAGGAACACGAACGTGTTCCAGGTGAAACGGTGGCAGCCTACATCGGCCGCCGGACCGGCTGCGCAGAAGCCTCCCTTGAGATGGAATCCAGCGCGGAGGGCCTTGGTTCGGGTGCTCCCGGCGCAGATGATGCGTATGCCCGGGCCTTTGACCGCTGGATGGCCTCCGGCGCCGCAGACCTGGATGACCGCATCCCTGCCGTGCTTGCGGAGCTGGGGCTGGACGCCGGCCCGGACGCGCTGATGACCGGGCTTTCCGGCGGCCAGACGGCACGGGTGGCACTGGCTGCCCTGCTGCTGAGCCGCTTCGATGTGGTGCTGCTGGACGAGCCCACCAACGACCTCGACCTCGCCGGCCTGGCCACCCTCGAAAGCTTCGTGACAGGGTTGCGCGGCGGGGTGGTGCTGGTCAGCCATGACCGTGAATTCCTCGCCCGCTGCGTGACCAGGGTGGTGGAGCTGGACCTGGCACAGAACAGCGTGGCCGTGTACGACGGCGGCTACGACGCCTTCCTCGAGGAACGCGCAGTGGCCCGCCGGCACGCCCGCGAGAAGTACGACGAGTTCGCCGCCACCAAGGCAGACCTGGTGTCCCGGGCACGGACCCAGCGTGAGTGGAGTTCGCAGGGCGTCCGGAACGCCATGAAGAAGAACCCGGACAACGACAAGATCCGGCGCGCCGCCAGCACCGAGTCCTCCGAGAAGCAGGCCCAGAAGGTCCGGCAGATGGAATCCCGCATCGCCCGGTTGGACGTGGTGGAGGAGCCCCGGAAGGAATGGCAGCTGCAGTTCAGCATCGGCCAGGCACCGCGCTCCAGCGCCGTCGTCGCCACGTTGCGCAACGCCGTGGCACGACAGGGGGACTTCACGCTGGGGCCGGTGAACCTCCAGCTCAACGGTGGTGAGCGGATCGGGATCACGGGCCCGAACGGCGCGGGGAAGTCCACCCTGCTGCGCCTGCTGCTGGGAACCCAGGCACCGGACGACGGCGACGCCTCCATGGGTGCCACCGTCGCCGTCGGCGAAATCGACCAGGCCCGGGGACTGCTGGACGGTGCCCAGCCACTGGGCGACGCCGTCGAGGCCGTGCTGGCCGACTGGAACAGCGCGGACGTCCGTACCCTCCTGGCCAAGTTCGGCCTCAAGGCGGACCACACGTCGCGGACCGTGGATTCCCTGTCGCCGGGGGAGCGGACACGGGCAGCCCTGGCCCTGCTCCAGGCGCGCGGCGTGAACCTGCTGGTGCTTGACGAACCCACCAACCACCTCGACCTGCCGGCCATCGAGCAGCTGGAAGAGGCCCTTGAAAGCTACGACGGAGCGCTGCTGCTGGTCACCCACGACCGCCGGCTGCTCGAAAACGTCCGACTCGACTACCGGTGGCACCTGGAAAACGGCACGGTCCAGGAGCTCCACCACACTGCAAGCCAGGAGAAATAACCATGAGCATGGACCGCGTGGCGTGGAGCTCGCTCTACAACATCAGCACCGCCAAGAGCGGCTCCAAGCCGTTCTCCAAGGAAACCCTGAAGCGGGTGCTGGCCTTCGCCGCTCCCCACAAGGGCAAGCTCGTCGCCTTCGTACTCTCCTCCATCGCAGCGGCCTTCCTTGCCGTCGCCACCCCGGTGCTTGCCGGCCAGGTGGTTGACGCCATCATCGCCAAGACAGATGCCGGTACCGTGATCTGGCTGGCCGTGCTGATCGCCATCGTGGCGGTGGGCGAAGCGGGGGTGGGGCTGTTGACCCGCTGGCTGTCCTCGACCATCGGCGAAGGCGTCATCGTGGACCTGCGCACCCGGGTGTTCGACCACGTGCAGCGCATGCCCATTGCCTTCTTCACCCGCACCCGGACGGGAGCCTTGGTCAGCCGCCTCAACAACGACGTCATCGGAGCGCAGTCGGCCTTTGCCGGCACGCTTTCCGGTGTGGTGAGCAACTCCGTGGCGCTGGCCCTGACCCTGATCGTGATGCTCAACAAGTCCTGGCTGGTCACCGTGCTCGCCATGGTCCTGCTGCCGATCTTCCTGATCCCGGCCCGGCGCATGGGCTCCAAACTGGCGGACCTGCGCCGCGAAGCCGCTGCGCACAACGCCGCCATGGGCACCCAGATGACGGAGCGGTTCTCCGCGCCCGGCGCCACACTGGTGAAACTCTTCGGCCGCCCGGATGAGGAATCCCGCGAGTTCGCTGCCCGCGCGGGCCGCGTCCGTGACATCGGCGTCCGCATGGCCATGCTGCAGTTCACGTTCGTCACGGCCCTGACCCTGGTCTCCGCGCTCGCACTCGCGCTGGTCTACGGACTGGGCGGCTGGCTCGCCCTGGGCGGCCAGCTCGCGCCCGGCGATGTGGTGGTCCTGGCGCTGCTCCTGACTCGGCTCTACGCTCCGCTCACGGCACTGTCCAACGCCCGCGTTGAAGTCATGAGCGCGCTGGTCAGCTTTGAACGGGTCTTTGAGATCCTGGACCTGAAACCGCTGATCCAGCAGAAACCGGACGCCGTGCCCGTTCCTGCCGGGCCCGTGTCCGTGGAGTTCGACAACGTCCGCTTCGCCTATCCCTCCGCGGACAAGGTCTCCCTGGCCTCGTTGGAGGAGGTCTCCACCCTGGACACGCGGGGCGGCGAGGAAGTGCTGCACGGCGTCAGCTTCCGGGTGGAACCAGGCCAGACAGTGGCCCTGGTGGGCTCCTCCGGCGCCGGCAAGTCCACCATCGCCCAGTTGCTGTCGCGGCTGTACGACGTCGACTCGGGCGCCGTGCGTCTTGGCGGCACCGCGCCGGGGACGGGGCTGGACGTCCGGGACACCACCTTCGATTCGCTGCGGGACACCCTGGGCATGGTCACCCAGGACGGCCACCTGTTCCACGAAACCATCGCCTCCAACCTTCGGCTGGCCCGGCCCGACGCCACGGACGAAGACATGTGGGACGTCCTGCGCCAGGCCCGGCTGGAGACCATGATCAGGTCCCTGCCGGACGGCCTGGAGACAGTGGTGGGGGAGCGCGGCTACCGGCTTTCCGGCGGCGAACGCCAACGGCTCACCATCGCCCGGCTCCTCATTGCCCAGCCGCGGGTGGTCATCCTCGATGAGGCCACTGCCGCGCTCGACTCCACGAACGAAGCCGCTGTGCAGGCAGCCCTGGGCGCCGCACTCGAGGGGCGTACCGCCGTCGTGATTGCGCACCGGCTCTCCACCGTCCGCGCGGCGGACGCCATCCTGGTGGTGGAGGGCGGCCAGATCGTGGAACGCGGCACCCACACCGAACTGCTGGCAGCCGGCGGCCGCTACGCCGAGCTCTACCAGACGCAGTTCGCCGAGGCCACGGCAGTGGCACAGGAATCCGTCCCCGAGTTCTAAGGGCTGGACGCCCGGCCGCTGCCTAGAGGGCCCGCGAGGCCAACAGGGGCAGGATGTGGTCCGTCAGCAGCGGCGCGAGGTCCCGGGGGAGGGCCGCGTCCGCCGGCCCGCTGATGTCCAGCCACCGGATCTCGGCGATCTCAGCCGCGGGAGTGGCCTCCCATGTGCCCGGGGCGATGAAGACGGTGGCTTCGATATCAGTGGCGGCCTCATTCGCGGCGTCGGCGATCCACACCCCCATCAGTTCAAGCTCCTGGGGGCGGACCACGATCCCTACCTCCTCGGCGAGTTCCCTCGCGGCTGCCTGTACAGCGGTTTCGCCCGGCTCCGGCTTGCCGCCGGGGTGCATGAACATGCCGGTCCCGCGCTTCCGCACGGTCAGGAGGCGCCCGGCGTCGTCAAACACGCAGACAGCGGAGACCACAATCCGGTCCTTCATGCGGTGATCCTTGCCAGGCGCGAGACGAGCAGCAAATCCTTGCGGGGGCCGGTGACGTCCCAGCTGTAGCTGAACGCGTCCGGGCCCTGGCGGGTGTAGGACACGCGGTAGGTGTCGGGGTCGCACCAGTGGGTGTCCTGGCTGGTGTCAGGAGTGAAGCTCATGCGGTGGAACGGCTTCCCGTCGGGAAAGAACACGTCCAGCGCATCGGGCTGCGGCACGGGTTTCAGGACGTATTCCCGCGAGGCGGGACCGGTAAAAGAAGGCCAGCGCATGGTGCCTTCCTCGCGAAGGGCCAGGCCGCCGTCGTCCGTTGGCGTGAAAATCAGGACGCCGGAAAAGGTTCCGCGGGTGCCGTCCGACCTGTCCAGCAGGTCCCGCTCAAGCCGCCAACGGCCAGGCTGGCCGGCGATGTGGGGTTCGTGGACGCCCAGGAGGTAGGCGCGGAGGCTTGGCTCCGGGGAAGGAGAATTCAAGTGCCCTCGATTGGAATCGAACCAACGACACCGGCTTTAGGAGAGCCGTGCTCTATCCACTGAGCTACGAGGGCGGGTGTCCGGTGGGGCTCGGCGGGGCCGGTCCGTCCGGACACGGTTACAAGCATACAAGGTGCCGGGCCGTACTACGCTCAAGGCATGAGTCCAGCCCCCACTGCCGCTCCCGCCACTGCCTTCACCCCGAACGTAGCGTCCACCCGGCAGTACATCGGGGCGTGGGCAGTACTGAGCGTGCTGCAGTACTTCGCGGCCGAGGCTGCCGTGGCCATGGCGTGGGCGGGGCCCCGTCCGTACAACCTGCGGACCGGGTACATCAGCGACCTGGGGGCGCTCCACTGCGGAATCTATTCCGGCAGGGATGTCTGTTCGCCGTTGAACTGGCTGATGAATGCGTCCTTCGTGGTCCAGGGCCTGGGGCTGCTGGTGGGCGCGGTGCTGCTGACGTCGGGGCTGCTGCGCGTGGCCGCCCGGCCCGGTACACGGGTGGACTGGCGGCGCCGGGAACCCTGGCTTGCGGCCTCCGCCGTCCGGCTGCTCACCGGAGCAGCCGGGGCCGGGACCATGGTGGTGGGGCTGGTGCCGGAGGACGCTGGCTCACCCTGGCACTACGCCGGGGCCATCACGTACTTCATCTCCGGTGGGCTGGCATTGCTGGTGCTGGGCATCCTGTGGCTGCGGAAGACCGGGATGGCGTGGTTCCTGCTGGTGTGCGGCGGCGTCTCACTGGCCGCCACCGCCACCGGTGGACTCACCCGCATGATGGTTCCCGAGCCCGGCACGCTGGAGCGGCTGATGGGCTACCCGGTCACGGTGGGGATGGCCGCCGCGGGGCTGGTCATTGCCCAGCGGGTGCACCGGCACCGGAAGCAACGGCGGGCTGCGGCCGCTGCCGCAAGGGCAACTGGCGTTTAGGGCTCTTTCCTTTTGCGGCTGTTGAGGAACACCGCCGCGCCCCCGGCCAGAAGGCTCAGCACCAAAAGCACCCAGCCTGCAATGGTGAGGGTGGACGCCAAGGCGACCTGGCCGGCGTCGGGACCCGGCGTGCCCATCATGGCGTCAATGGCCACGTTGCCCCACAGCCGGACCACCACGAAGAGCATGGGCAGCGACCAGAGTGCCCAACGCAACGACTTCTTCGCCACGTTGGTGCCGATGAGCAGCAGCCACGTGAAGCCGAAAATCAGTGGGAAGAGCGTCCCGGCGGTCTTGTGGACGTAACTCAGCTGGCCCAGGGCATCGCCGTTCATAACGCCCTGGAGCCTGCCGATGTAGCCGGCGTCAAAACCGCCGACCAGGGAATCCGGCATGGCCATGTCCTGGGACAGCTGCGTGAGCTGGGTCAGGGTCAGCAGGTGCAGGTACCAGAACAGGAACAGGCTGGCCACCACACCGGCAATGACGATCAGGTTGCTGTTTCCCTGCGCCTTTTCCGGCGTGCGCGACGTGGTGGGGTTGACCACCGGCGGCAGGTGGTGCTGCGGCACAGCCGCGTTGGCGCCGTGCTTCTTGATCCGCTGGGCAGGGGTTTTGGCCATGGCACCATTATCCCGCCCCATAAACTGAACCCATGACCACTGGCCGACACAGCGCAGCTGTTCTTGACCCCTCATTGGATGACTACGACCTGGCAGCCGCCCTGGTCCGGGAAGCCGGGCAGCTGGCGCTCCTGATGCGCATGGCCGGGCTTGAGTCGGAACAAAAGACTTCTGTGTCCGACGTCGTCACCGCGGCCGACCACGCCGCTGAAGCCTACGTCCTGGAACAACTGCGGCGCTGCCGGCCGGACGATGGGATCGTGGGCGAGGAAGGTGCTTCCGTCCAGGGCACCAGCGGCCGGACGTGGGTAATCGACCCCGTGGACGGCACCTACAACTTCCTGCACGGTTCCACGTACTGGTGCTCAGCCATCGCCCTCAAGGACCGCCGCGATGTGCTGCTGGGCGCCGTCTTCCAGCCTGAAGAGGACAAGCTGTGGCTGGGCGGGCATGACCGGCAGGCCACCTTGAACGGTGAAGCGCTGACCTCGTTTGCCGTCGACGAAGGCAGGCGCAACACCACCAGCGTCGCCGAACTCGGCGCTGCCACCTACATCCACCCCACCTGGTTGATGGACCCGATGTGTGCCATGCCGTGGCACGCTGCAGCCACCTCCGCCGCATCCCTCCGCATGCTGGGATCCGGTTCCTGCGACCTCGGCCGGGTTGCCGACGGGCAGCTGGGGTGCTGGTTCCAGCACAGCTGCCCGGAATGGGACTGGCTGCCGGGAAAGGCGATCGTCCTTGCGGCCGGGGGCGCCGTGGACACCGTCCGGGTCAACGGGCTGGAGTGGTTCATCGCAGGAGGAACGACGGCGGTCCGCGAGCTGCGTGCGGCCCTCGAGTCAGGCTCGGTGTCCTGAAGCAATTGCCCGCGCAGCGGGAGTAATCCACAGGCTGGAAGGCGTTGTCGGTCCCACCGCCTAGACTTGTAGGCACCATGGATATGTTGTTTGACCCGTACTCTGACGGACCGTTCAAGGCCGCTCCCGCCTCCACCGCTCGGACAAGGACGGAGCCTGAGGGCGTTGCCACCACGGCAGGGCCGGGCGGAATGCCGGAGCCAAACGCCGGCGGGCACAACACCTCCGGGGGCTGGCAACAGTCCAACCACGACGCCGGCAACCGGCACCACGGTGACGGTCACCAAGGCAGTCGCCGCCCCGGCGCCGCCCAGCTGCTGGAGGGACTGAACCCGCAGCAGGAGGAAGCGGTCAAGCACGGCGGATCGGCGCTGCTGATCGTCGCCGGCGCCGGATCCGGCAAGACGCGCGTGCTCAGTAACCGGATCGCGTACCTCATCGCCACCGGCCGTGCCCACCACGGCGAAATCCTGGCCATCACGTTCACCAACAAGGCGGCCGCGGAAATGCGGGAGCGCATCGAGGCGCTGGTGGGTGGCCGCGCCAAAATCATGTGGATCTCCACGTTCCACTCGTCCTGCGTCCGGATCCTGCGGCAGGAAGCGGCCAACGTCGGCCTGAAATCCAACTTCTCCATCTATGACTCCGCCGACTCCCTCCGCCTGGTCACCCAGGTTTCAAAAACCCTTGACCTGGACCCCAAGAAGTTCGCGCCAAAAGCCATCCAGCACAAGATTTCGGCGTTGAAGAACGAACTGATCGACGCCGAATCCTTTGCTTCGGCAGCCAACTACAACGACCCCTTCGAACATGCGGTGGCAGACGTCTACAAGGGCTACACGCAGCGGCTCCGCCAGGCCAACGCCATGGACTTCGACGACCTCATCGCGGAGACCGTCTACATGTTCCGCGCCTTTCCGGCGCTGGCGGAGTCCTACCGCCGCCGGTTCCGCCACGTCCTGGTGGACGAATACCAGGACACCAACCACGCCCAGTATGCCCTGGTCCGGGAGATCGTGGGGGAGGGCCCCGGTGCCTCGGAGCTCACCGTTGTTGGCGACTCGGACCAGTCCATCTATGCCTTCCGCGGTGCGGACATCCGGAACATCGTGGAGTTCGAAAAGGACTACCCCGAGGCCCGCACCATCAAGCTGGAGCAGAACTACCGTTCCACCCAGAACATCCTGAGTGCCGCCAACTCGGTCATCTCCCGCAACCCCAACCGGCCGGAGAAGCGGCTGTGGACCG
This sequence comes from Pseudarthrobacter sp. 902506025, assembly GCF_040702325.1. Taxonomy (NCBI): domain Bacteria; kingdom Bacillati; phylum Actinomycetota; class Actinomycetes; order Micrococcales; family Micrococcaceae; genus Pseudarthrobacter; species Pseudarthrobacter sp. 902506025. Next base: position 68,513 of record NZ_JBFBKW010000012.1, on the reverse strand, counting down.
CCGAGGGCGAAGGCCACAAAATCATTGGCTACGTCGGCGAAAACGAACACGACGAAGCGCAGTTCATCGCGAAGGAGATCGACCGGCTCCAGGACGAGGAGAACCTCCGCCCGGGCGACGTCGCCATCTTCTACCGCACCAACGCCCAGTCCCGTTCCATCGAGGACGTGCTGGTGCGCGTGGGCCTGCCGTACAAGGTGGTGGGCGGCACCCGCTTCTACGAGCGCAAGGAAATCAAGGACGCCCTGGCCTACCTGCGCGTCCTGGTGAACCCGGACGACGACGTCAACCTCCGCCGGGTGCTCAACGAACCCAAGCGCGGCATCGGCGACCGAGCCGAAGGCGCCGTGGCGGCCCTCGCCAGCCGCGAACGCACCTCCTTCATGGCGGCCGCCCGCCGCGCCGACCAGGCGCCCGGCATGGCCACCCGTTCGGTCAACGCCGTCCTGGGCTTCGTGAAAATGCTGGACGATCTCGCCGAGGTGGCTGCCGGGTCCGGGGCTGCCGCGGCACTCGAAGCAGTGCTCGAGCAAACCGGCTACCTTGCCGCGCTGCGGTCCAGCACCGATCCGCAGGACGAGTCCCGCGTGGAGAACCTGGCCGAGCTCGTGGCCGTGGTGCGCGAGTACGAACAGGAAAATCCCGAGGGCAGCCTGGGCGCCTTCCTGGAACAGGTGTCCCTTGTGGCAGACGCCGACCAGATCCCGGATGCCCCCGGCGCGGACATTGACGCCGCCGTCGCCGAGGCCAAACGGCTGGGCGTAGTGACGCTGATGACCCTGCACACCGCCAAGGGCCTGGAGTTCCCGGTGGTGTTCCTCACCGGCATGGAGCACGGGCTCTTCCCGCACCAACGCTCCGCCACCGATCCCAAGGAACTGGCTGAGGAACGCCGGCTGGCCTACGTGGGCCTCACCCGTGCCCGGAAGCGGCTGTACGTGACCCGGTCCGAGGTACGCAGCATGTGGGGCCAGAGCCAGTACAACCCGGCCAGCCAATTCCTCGAGGAAATCCCCGCCGAGCTCCTGGAATGGAAACGGGAAGGAACCAGCCGGCAGTCGTGGGCCGGCGGCGGTTCAATCGGCTCGGGCCGGTACAGCGGATCGTTCTGGGGCGCCGGTACCGCCCGCGGAGCCGCAGCAGATTCTTCCGCCGGCTTCAATGCCGACGTTCCGGCGTTCATCGCCAAGAACCGGGTGCAGCCGCAGAAGGAAATCATCGCCGTCAGCGTGGGGGACAAGGTCAACCACACCAGTTTCGGCAACGGAACGGTCCTGGCCCTCGAAGGTGCAGGAGACAAGACCGTGGCCAAGGTGAAGTTCGACGTCGGTGAAAAGCGCCTGCTGCTGCGCTACGCCCCGCTCACCAAACTCGACGCCTAGGAACGCCCGCGGACGGGCATAATGGAGGCCATGCGACGGACTGTATGGGGGATGCTCGCCGCCCTTTTCCTTATCACCGCCACGGGCTGCACGGTGACCACCAAAGACCCGGCCTACGTTCCGCCGGCTCCGCTGCAACCCATGGAACAGCTGGAAAAGGCGCCACTGGCCGATGCGAAGACGTTCTCCAGCGGTGCAGATGTCCTCTCTTTCATCACCGCCGACCGGACCATCGCGTGCTCGCTCACGTCCGCCCGCGGGGAACACCTCAACTTGCCCTACGAGCAGAACCGCTACAGCGACGCCGCCAACAACAGGCTGCCCATCGTCCCTGTGGCCCACTGCGAGCTCGCCTCCTACCCGGCGCCCGAGCCAGGCGATATCAAGGACGACTGCGCCGGAACCCATCTTGGATACCTGGGCGGTGTGGCCCTCCTGTCGCCGGACACCGCCCGCTACGGTGAATGCCGCTCCGGCGTCACATCCATGGAAGGAACCTACGGGCCCAAGGGGAGCAAGGCGGGAACGCTGACCCAGCTGCCCGTGCTTGCGGACGGGCAGAACCTGGAACGCAACGGGCTGCGCTGCTCCGCATACAACGGCGGCGTGGCATGCGGAAACGTCTCCGCCGGCGTCGGATTCTTCGTTTCGCCCAAACGTTACGAGCTGATTCAGGGGCCGGCCAAAAGCGGCCAGCCGCCGCAGCAGGAGGGCCAAAAAACCCCGTAATTCCGCGGTTTTTCTACGCCGCATAGAATAGTGTGCTTACTCACATAAGGGGTAGTCTGGGACGGCCCGGTCCCTCCAAAGGACTAGAGTTCCCCATGGAGCATTACGCCGCGTGGCTCGTTTCCAGACAGGCCGCCGGTGCGTGCAATCCGCAGCCCGGTCATCGTCGTACAGATGGTGTCCGACTGTACAGAAACTACTTCGACGTAGAAGGACACTAAACCGTGGACCTGTTTGAATACCAGGCGCGCGATATGTTCGAGGCGCACGGTGTACCCGTGCTTGCCGGCATCGTGGCGTACACCCCAGAAGAAGCAAAGGCAGCTGCCGAGAAGATCGGCGGCGTGACCGTTGTCAAGGCACAGGTCAAGGTAGGCGGCCGTGGCAAGGCCGGCGGCGTCAAGGTCGCAAAGTCCGCTGATGAGGCGTTTGAGCACGCCACCAACATCCTGGGCATGGACATCAAGGGCCACACCGTCAAAAAGGTGATGATTGCCCAGGGTGCGGACATCGCCGAGGAGTTCTACTTCTCCGTCCTGCTGGACCGCGCCAACCGCAACTACCTGGCCATGTGCTCGGTTGAAGGCGGCATGGAGATCGAGCAGCTCGCCGTCGAACGTCCCGAAGCGCTGGCCAAGATCGCCATCGATCCCGCCGTGGGCATCGACCAGGCCAAGGCCGACGAAATCGTCGCAGCCGCAGGCTTCGCCGAGGAACTGCGCGGCAAGGTCGCCGCCGTAATCCTCAAGCTCTGGGATGTCTTCAAGAAGGAAGACGCCACCCTGGTGGAGGTCAACCCGCTGGTCAAGACCGGCGCCGGCGACATCGTGGCACTGGACGGCAAGGTCTCCCTGGACGAGAACGCCGACTTCCGCCACGCCAAGCACGCGCAGCTCGAGGACAAGGACGCTGCAGACCCGCTTGAGGCCAAGGCAAAGGCGCAGGACCTCAACTACGTCAAGCTCGACGGCGAAGTAGGCATCATCGGCAACGGTGCAGGCCTGGTCATGTCCACCCTGGACGTCGTCGCCTACGCCGGTGAAAACCACGGCAACGTCAAGCCCGCCAACTTCCTGGACATCGGCGGCGGCGCCTCGGCCGAGGTCATGGCCGCCGGCCTGGACGTCATCCTGGGTGACGAGCAGGTCAAGTCCGTGTTCGTCAACGTCTTCGGCGGCATCACCGCATGCGACGCGGTCGCCAAGGGCATCGTCGGCGCACTGGCCGAACTGGGCCACACCGCCAACAAGCCGCTGGTAGTCCGCCTCGACGGCAACAACGTCGAGGAAGGCCGCCGCATCCTCAACGAGGCCAACCACCCGCTGGTTACCCTGGCCGCCACCATGGACGAGGGCGCCGACAAGGCCGCCGAGCTCGCCAACGCAGCGAAGTAAAGGGACGCACCATGTCTATCTATCTGAACAAAGACTCCAAGGTCATCGTCCAGGGCATCACCGGCGGCGAAGGCACCAAGCACACCGCCCTGATGCTCAAGGCCGGCACCAACATCGTTGGCGGCGTCAACGCCCGCAAGGCCGGCACCACGGTCCTGCACGGCGAGAAGGAAATCAACGTCTACGGCACCGTCAAGGAAGCCATGGCTGAAACCGGCGCCGACGTCTCCATCGTCTTCGTGCCGCCGGCATTCACCAAGAACGCCGTCGTCGAAGCCATCGAGGCCGGCATCGGCCTGGTCGTCGTCATCACCGAGGGCGTTCCCGTCCAGGACTCCGCCGAATTCTGGGCCCTGGCCCAGTCCAAGGTGGACGCCGACGGCAACCAGGTCACCCGCATCATCGGCCCGAACTGCCCCGGCATCATCACCCCCGGCGAAGCGCTGGTTGGCATCACCCCGGCCAACATCACCGGCAAGGGCCCCATCGGCCTGGTTTCCAAGTCCGGCACGCTGACCTACCAGATGATGTACGAACTGCGCGACTTGGGCTTCTCCACCGCCATCGGCATCGGCGGCGACCCCATCATCGGCACCACGCACATCGACGCCCTGGCCGCGTTCGAGGCTGACCCCGAGACCAAGGCCATCGTCATGATCGGCGAGATCGGCGGCGACGCCGAAGAGCGCGCAGCCGACTTCATCAAGGCCAACGTCACCAAGCCGGTCGTCGGCTACGTTGCCGGCTTCACCGCCCCCGAAGGCAAGACCATGGGGCACGCAGGCGCCATCGTCTCCGGCTCCGCCGGTACCGCCCAGGCCAAGAAGGAAGCCCTCGAGGCTGCCGGCGTGAAGGTCGGCAAGACGCCGTCCGAGACCGCCAAGCTGCTCCGCGAGGTCTACGCCGCCCTCTAGGCAGCACGTCACGACGCGGGGCCACCCCCGGTCCGTTTCCAGTGATGGGACGGACCTGCGGGTGGCCCCGCGTTCGCTGTTTAACGGATGACGACGGCGGCGGGCGGTGCCTGCCCAACCCGGTCGAGTAATGTTGGGACAGGAAAAACAGGGCGCCCCGGGCGCACAGGCAGGGGATTGACGATGGCAGAAAAGCGACCCACCCTGGTCGACGCCGTCGTGGACAAGGTCCTTGAGCACATCATCAGCGGAGAAATACAGGCCGACGACGCCCTGCCGCCGGAGGCCGACATCGCCAAGGAATCGGGAGTCAGCAGGCTGACGGCCCGGGAAGCCATGAAGGTGCTCAAAGCGCAGGACGTTGTCTACGTAAAGCGCGGCCGGGGCACTTTCGTCAACCCGCCCGAGCGCTGGACCGGGCTGGACGCCATCATGCGTGCAGCTTCCAGGGGAGTGGCCTCGGACCAGGTGGCGCTCCGCCTGCTGGAGGTCCGCCGCATGGTGGAGACCGGGGCCGCCGAACTCGCTGCCTCCCGCCACCGGCCGGTTGACCTCGCTGCGCTGCAGGACAGCGTGGAGCAAATGGAAGCCGCGCACCTGGCCGGAGACGTCGATGCACTGACCGTGGCCGATATCGCCTTCCATGACACCGTGCTGCGTGCATCCGGCAACCCGTTCGTACCCGCCCTGCTGGGACAGCTTTCCACCCTGCTGTACGCCATGCGGCGGGAAACCTCGGCCTTCCCGGACGTGCAGCGCCACGCGATCCACCACCACAAGATGGTCCTGGCGGCCATCGCGGCGGGCGATCCCGCCACGGCGCGGTCCACCATGGATGCCCACATCACCCAGACCTTTGAGGACTACGAGCAGTTCCTTGCCATGTCCAGCCGCAGCGGAACCACCGGCCGCTAGAGGCTCGCCCGCCAGGAACCCCGCCCGACAGGCCCGGGACCCGGTGGCCTGCCTCCCTGTCCGCGTGCACGGCGATTATGTTGACGCCCACAACCACCTGTGATTAGAATCTCAGTCAGACATCAGACATCTGATATCACACCCCAAAATGCCGCCAGCCAAAGGAGTCTTCATGCGCGCGCATTCCCCTTTTGAGGGTCCCCACACCACTCCTGGAGGCTTGCGATGACCTCCCGCACCACTGCCCCCGCACTCAGCCAGCTGGGCGAGACCACCCTCCGCAAGGTGCGCCGCCGGCTGATGCCCCTGATCGTCCTGCTGTACTTCATCGCCTACCTCGACCGGAACAATGTCGGCTTTGCCAAGCTCGGCATGCAGGGCGACATCGGCCTGACCGAAGCCGCGTACGGCCTGGGCGCCGGCATCTTCTTCCTTGGCTACGCCTTGCTTGAGATCCCCAGCAACGGCGGCATGTACCGGTATGGTGCCCGCAAATGGATCGCCAGGATCCTCATCACTTGGGGAATCTTCGCAACTGCCATGTTCCTGGTGAACGGTGAAACCACGTTCTACGTCATCCGCTTCCTCCTCGGCGCGGCAGAGGCCGGCTTCTTCCCGGCGATCCTCTTCTACCTGACGCTGTGGTTCCCGGCGGCCCAGCGCGTGACGGTGCTGGGCATCTTCATCCTCGCCCAGCCCATCTCGAATGCCCTGGGCGCACCGGTATCGGGCATGCTCCTGAACCTGGAAGGCGTCGCAGGCCTGCACGGCTGGCAGTGGCTCTACATCCTCGAGGGCATCCCGGCCATCATCCTGGGCATCATCACGCCGTTCGTCATGACGGACCGCCCTGAACACGCCAAGTGGCTCAAGCCCGAAGAGCGTGAATGGCTCTCCACCACCATGGCCGCTGAACTGGCCCACAAGCAAAAGTCCGGAAACCACAACTTCCTGGCCGGCCTGAAGGACCCCCGCACCATTGCCTACTCGGCGCTGTACTTCGGCCTGGTGTGCGGCATTTACGGCCTGGGACTCTGGCTGCCCACCATCGTCAAGGCGCTGGGCAAGTTTGACTCAACGCAGGTGGGGTTCATTGTCTTCATCCCGTACGCCATCGCAGCGGTGTTCGTCTACTTCTGGAGCAAGCGGTCCGACCGTACAGGCAACCGCGTGTGGCATGCCAGCGTCAGCATGGTGCTTGCCGCCGTCGGCCTCCTGGGCGCCGGCTTCCTGCTCCCCGTCAATGCCTTGCTCGCCATGGTCTTCCTGACCCTGGCAGCCATGGGCATCTACTCCGCGATTGCGCCCTTCCTGGCCATGCCGTCCGCCGCGCTCACCGGCGCCGCGGCAGCAGCCGGGCTGGCCATGGTCAACTCGCTCGGCAACCTGGGCGGCTTCGTGGCCCCCTACATCGTCGGCATCCTCAAGGACGCGACCGGAAACAGCCAGACGGGCCTGGTCTTCCTGGCTGCCTGCCTCGCGGTGACCGCCGTCGCCACTTACCTCTATGCACGCAACCGGCCTGAAGGTGTCTCCGCCCCCGCAGCCACCGCTCCTGCCGCCGAAACCCATTAGGAAACAGCAATGACTACAGAGCACGAATTCCCCACAGAACGTACCGCGGTCCTGACCGGGGCGGCATCCGCCCGGGGCATTGGCCGCGCAACCGCAGACCGGCTGGCCAGCCAGGGCTGGTCCATCGCCATCCTGGACATCAACGCCGAAGACGCCAAGGCGGCCGCGGCGGAAATTGGCTCCAGCCGGGCCGTCAAGGCCATCGGCGTGGGTGCCGACGTCTCGGACGAGGCGTCGGTGGACCGTGCCATCACGGAAATCGAGCAGTCCCTCCCGCCCATCGTGGGACTGGTCAACCTGGCCGGAATCAGTTCCCCCACTCCCTTCATGGAAACCACCGTGGAGGAATGGGACAAGGTCTTCGCGATCAACATGCGTGGCACCTTCGTGGTGTCCCAGCGCGTGCTCAAGGGAATGATTGAGCGGGAGCTGGGACGGATCGTCAGCATCTCCTCCATCTCCGCCCAGCGTGGCGGTGGAACCTACTCCAAGGTTGCCTACAGTGCCTCCAAGGCCGGCATCCTCGGGTTCACCCGCGCCCTGGCACGTGAAGTCGGTGAGCACAACATCACGGTGAACGCCATCGCACCGGGCCCGATCGACACGGACATCATGGGCGGAACGCTGAGCGATGAGCGCAAGGCCCAGATGTCCGAGGGGATCATGATGGGCCGGGTGGGAACCCGGGAGGAAGTGGCTGCCCTGATCGGGTTCCTCCTCAGCGAGGATGCCGGCTACATCACGGCCGCGACCTATGACATCAATGGCGGCCTGCAGGTTTCCTGACGCCCCTGTTTTCCCGGCGCTCCCGGAGCACGGTGCCGCACGGCCCCAGCGGCCGCACGGTACCGTGCCCGGGGCGCGTCATCCGCAACGTCCCGCCCTGCAGCGGCTATAGGATTTCTACATGGCAACCAAGAACCAGGCCACCGGCGGGGTGAGCAGGCAGGTCCTCGCGGACCACGTCTATGAGGCGCTTTTGGTTGCCCTCATGGACGGCCGGCTGGAAGCAGGCACCCCGGTCAGTATCGACGGGATGGCCAGGGAACTGGACGTCTCACCAACGCCCGTGCGGGAGGCGCTTGCCCGGCTGGAAGCCACCGGCATGGTTCGAAGGATGGCCCTGCGCGGCTACCGGGTAGCCCCGCTGTTCTCTCCGGAAGAGCTGGCGGACCTGATGGACGCCCGGCTGGTGATCGAACCGGCGAACGCCTTCATGGCCTGCAAGCACGCAGACCAGGAGCTGACCGGGCAGCTCCAGCAGGCCATCGAGGACCTCAAGGCCGCGCCTCGCGGCCCGTCGTTCGCCGAGTTCCGCGCGTACTGGGAAGCGGATGAACGGTTCCACCGGCTCATCGCCGAATCGGCGGACAACCAGTTCCTGCTGTCCGCATACAACGCACTGGGTGGCCAAGTGCAGCGTTTCCGCTTTTTTGGCGGCCTGGGCGTAACGGACGCGGACTACGCCATCGCCGAACATACCGAGATCCTCAAGGCCTTTGAAGCCGGCGACGCCGAACTCGCCCGGCAAAAAATGATCGACCACATCGAGGGCGTCAAGCAGCGCTCGCAGCACGACAGCGAAGTGCGCAGCTAGCAGCACGCCCAGGGGCCGGCAGGCCCCCTCATCCCCGACTCCACCCCGGGGAGTCCACCAACGAACCCTTGACAGGATCCATTAGCAACATAGATCCTATAGGAAATGCGATTTATGATCTGGAGTGACAATGCCGTACACCGCTGAAAACTGGCCCATCGCCGCCGCCCTGCTGCAGTTCCCCGGAACCAGGCAGGACGGAACCACCGTCCAAGATGCCCCCGCCAGCGACTGGCAGCAGGTCTTCGAGGAAGTGGCCGACGCCGGTTTCACCAACGCCGACCTCACCGACAGCTGGGTCCGCCCCGGGGATCTCTCCAGCGCCCGGCTGGACGAACTGAAGGCCGCCGCCACGGCCGCCGGCCTCGGACTTCCCTCCATCTCCGCCATCCGCCGCAGCGTGATCGAGGAAGGCAACTGGGAAGACAACCTGGCCTACACCCACCGCACCCTCGAAGCCGCAGCACAGCTTGGCTGCGAGGTTGTCTCGATCGGGCTCCACCAGGCCATCACCCCCGAGCAGCAGAAGCAGCTGTGGTTTTGGACCGTCGAGGGCCACAAGGACCCGGTGGGTGACAAGGAAAGCTGGAACAACGCCGTCACCCGCATCCGCGAAGTGGGCAAGCACGCCGCGGAACTTGGCCTCCTGGTGTCCCTGGAAATGTATGAGGACACCTACCTGGGCACCGGCGATTCCTCCGTGCAGCTGGTCCAGGACATCGACCTGCCCAACGTGGGGCTGAACCCGGACCTGGGCAACCTGATCCGGCTGCACCGCCCCATCGAGGACTGGCGTGAACTGGTGCACAAGACCCTGCCGTACTCCAACTACTGGCACGTCAAGAACTACATCCGCGATGAAAACCAAGCCCGGAACCAGTACGTCGCCATGCCGGCCCCCATGGAATCAGGCCTCATCAGCTACCGCGAGGCCTTCCAGTTCGCCATCTCCGTCGGCTTCCAGGGCGTCATCTGCACGGAGCACTACGGTGGCGACGGCCTGAGCATCACCGCCGCCAACCAGGACTACCTGCGCCGCCAGGTCCTCCCCAAGCGCGACGGCTACGCCCTGGGCACCAGCCTGGTGGCCCAGGGCCGGCAAACTCCGGCGGCAGTCCCCGCACGCTAGCCGGCAGGCACCCCAACCGAGACAACCGGTTCAACGAGGAATCATGACAAAGATATTTGACGATCCAGCGCAGTTCGCAGACGACGCCCTCGACGGCTTCGTGGCCGCCAACCGCCAGTATGTTGCGCGCGTTGACGGCGGCGTTGTCCGCTCCACCGAATCACCCGCCGGCCAGGTGGCACTGGTCATCGGCGGGGGCTCCGGCCACTACCCGGCCTTCGCCGGCTTGGTGGGTGCCGGGCTGGCGGCAGGAAGCGCCTGCGGCAACATGTTTGCATCCCCGTCAGCGGGGCAGGTGTACCGTGTGGCCAAGGCATCCCAGGCCGGCGGGGGAGTCCTGCTCAGCTACGGAAACTACGCCGGCGACGTCCTCCACTTCGGCCAGGCCCAGGACAAACTGAACGCCGAAGGCATCGAAACCCGGACCGTCCTGGTCACCGATGACATCGCCAGCGCTCCGCTGGAGGAAATCGCCAAGCGCCGCGGCATCGCCGGGGACCTGACTGTCTTCAAGGTGGCCGGCGCGGCAGCGGAAGCCGGCCTGGACCTGGACGAGGTGGAGCGCCTCGCCATCAAGGCCAACCACCACACCCGCTCGCTCGGCGTTGCCTTTGCCGGCTGCACCCTGCCCGGAGCAGCCGAACCTCTGTTCACCGTGCCCGACGGCATGATGTCCGTGGGGCTCGGCATCCACGGTGAACCGGGCATCTCCGAGCAGCCCCTGCCCACCGCCAGCGAACTTGCCGGGCTCCTGGTGGACGGGCTGCTCACGGACAAGCCGGAAGCCGCGGGCACCAGGGTGGTGCCGATCCTGAACGGCCTGGGAACGGTCAAGTATGACGAACTCTTCCTGCTGTTCGGCAAGATCGAGGCGCTGCTGACCGGGGCCGGACTGGAGATCGTGGAACCGGAGTGCGGCGAACTGGTAACCAGCCTGGACATGTCCGGACTGTCCCTGACGCTGTTCTGGCTGGACGCGGAACTGGAGAAATTCTGGGCCGCGCCGGCTGACACCCCCGCCTTCCGCAAAGGCAACCTGGCCCCGCGCCGTGCCCGGTCCGTCGAATCCCTCGCCGAGGCGGCAACGGCGCCGGCGCTCGCCGCCACCCCGGCGTCGACAGCCCTGGCCGCCACGGCGGTGGGCGCGCTGAAGGAAGCCCGGTCCGTCGTCGTCGAACATGAGGACGCGCTTGGGAAACTGGACGCCATCGCCGGGGACGGCGACCACGGCATCGGCATGCGCCGCGGCGTTGATGCCGCCGTCGCTGCCGCCGAGAAGTCCCACGCGGCCGGCGCGGGACTCGAGGAACTCCTCACCGCAGCGGGGGAGCAGTGGGCCGAACGCGCCGGCGGAACCTCCGGGGCCCTCTGGGGCGCTGCCGTCACCGCTGTCGGCAGGACCCTTGGCAGCAAGGACTCCTACACGGCGGCGGACGCGGCCGCCGCCGTCAACGCCCTCCGCGACGCCATCATCACCCTGGGCAAGGCCGAAGCCGGGGACAAGACCATGGTGGACGCGCTGCTTCCGTTTGCCGAGACGTTCAACCGGGCAATAGACGACGGCGGCAGCCTGGCCGGGAGCCTCCGTGCAGCTGCGGAGGCGGCAGCAAAAGCCGCTGACGAAACCGCCGGGCTCAGCCCGAAGAAGGGCCGTGCCCGCCCCCTGGCCGAAAAGAGCCTGGGCCACCCCGACCCCGGGGCTGTGTCCTTCGGCCTCATCGCCCGCAGGGTGGCCGATTACGCCGCCACCATCGAAAGCCACTAAAGGAGAACCCTTATGACTGAGCAATCCCAGCCAGGCTGGCGCATCGTCGTCGGCAATGACGAAGCCGGCGTCGAATACAAGAACGCCCTGCGCGAACTGCTGGAGGCGGACCCCCGCGTCGCCTCGGTGGAGGACGTGGGAGTCGGCGCCGACGACACCACCGCCTACCCCCACCTGGCCGTCGCCGCCGCCCGCAAAGTGGCCGCCGGCGAAGCGGACCGCGCCCTCCTGATCTGCGGAACCGGCCTGGGGGTCGCCATCTCCGCCAACAAGGTGCCGGGCATCCGGGCCGTCACCGCGCACGACAGCTACTCCGTGGAACGCTCCGTGCTGTCCAACAACGCCCAGGTCCTGACCATGGGCCAGCGCGTCATCGGCCTGGAACTGGCCAAGAAGCTGGTGGGCGAGTGGCTCAACTACCGCTTCGATGAAAACTCCGCATCCGCGGCCAAAGTAGACGCCATCTGCTCCTATGAGGGCGCGTCGGAAGGACTTGAAACCACATGAGCACCCGTAACATCGCCGTCGTCGGCTCCGGCTACATGGGCGGCGGAATCGCCCAGGTCCTGGCACTTGCCGGAGCCCGCGTGGCCCTGGCAGACGTCTCCGCCGAAATCGCCCAAAGCAACTACGAACGGCTGCTGAAGGAATCTGACGAGTTTGTGGCAGCAGGGCTCTTCCCGGCCAACGCGACGGACCTGCTCAAGGAAAACCTCTGGGCAGCCAAGGACATCGAAGAAGCCGTAGCGGACGCCGAATACATCGAGGAGGCCGTGCCTGAAGTCCTCGAAATCAAGCACGCCACCCTGGGCAGGATCAGCGCCGCCGCCCGGCCGGACGCCATCATCGGCTCCAACACCTCCACCATCTCCATCGCCAAGCTCGCCGAAGTGGTGGACAACCCGGAGCGCTTCCTGGGCGTCCACTTCTCCAACCCGGCACCCTTCATCCCCGGCGTGGAAGTCATCCCGCACGAGGGGACCTCCGAGGCAACCGTCCAGGCCGCCCGCACCATAGTGGGGGAGACCGGCAAGGAAACCGCCACCGTCAAGGACGTCACCGGCTTCGTGCTGAACCGGCTCCAGTACGCCCTCTTCCACGAAGCCGCGCAGGTGGTGGAGGAAGGCATCGCCACCGCCGAGGACGTGGACACCCTGGTCCGCACCACCTTCGGCTTCCGCCTGCCGTTCTTCGGCCCCTTCGCCATCGCCGACATGGCAGGCCTGGACGTGTACGCCTTCTGCTACAAGTCACTGCAGACCGGCTTCCCGGAGCGGTTCGCCACCCCGCAGATCCTCCAGGAAAAGGTCGACGCCGGCCAGTTGGGCACCAAGACCGGTTCCGGCTTCCTTGATGTCCCGGCAGAGCGCACCGCCGCCCTGGTTGCCTACCGGAACAAGGCCTACGTCGCCATGCAAAAGCTCATCGAGGACCTGGGCCCGGCCCCGCTGTCCTAGCCCTGCTTTCCTCAACCAGAAGGAACATTCCATGACAGTTTTCCCCGAAGAGCGCACGGTGATCGTCACCGGGGCAGTCTCTGAACGCGGCATCGGCCGTGCCACCGCGGACTACCTTGCCGAGCGCGGCTGGAACATCGGCGTGATCGACCTCGACGACGCCGCCAGCAAGGACCTGGCCAGGGAACTGGCCGAAAAGTACGGCGTCAAAGCCCACGGCGCCGGCGCCAACATCGGCGACGAAGCCTCGGTGCGTGCCGCCATCGACGAGATCGAAGCCGAGCTTCCCCAACTGGTGGCACTGGCAAACGTCGCGGGCGTCAGCTCCCCGGTTCCCTACCTGGAGCTGGACAGCGCCGAGTGGGACCGCGTCGTGAACATCAACATGAACGGCGTCCACTACGCCACCCGCCGCGCGGCCGAATCGATGGCCAGGAACCGGGTGGGACGGATCGTCAACATCTCCTCCGTCTCCGCGCAGCGCGGCGGCGGAACCTTCAGCAAGACCCCGTACTCCGTGGCGAAGGCCGGCGTCATCGGCCTGACCCGCGCCACCGCCCGCGAACTGGGCGAGTACGACATCACGGTCAATGCCATCTCACCCGGTCCGATCGACACCGACATCATGGGCGGCACCCTCAGCGAGGAACGCAAGGATGAACTCGTGAAGGACCTGGTGGTGAACCGGGTAGGCACCACCCGCGACATCGCGGCGGCCATTTCCTTCCTCATCGGTGAGGACGCCGGCTACATCTCCGGCCAGACGCTGAACGTCGACGGCGGCCTGTACATGCACTGACGGCATCCGCCCCGGATGCCACAAGCCCCGCAGGCCGCCGGCCTGCGGGGAACCACCAACGTCACCACTCGAAGGAGAGTGTTGTGTCAGAAACCACCGCAACATCCAAGGAACTCCTGGCCCGTCCGGTCCTGAAGTCCGCGATTTCCAAGGCGGCCCGCCGGCTCATGCCGATGCTGGTCATCCTCTACGTCGTTTCGTTCCTGGACCGCACCAACGTCGGCTTCGCCGAGGCGGCACTGGGGGCGGACAAGGGGGTGTCCGCCGCGGCCTTCGCCCTGGGCGCCGGTATCTTCTTCATTGGCTACGCCATCTTCGAGATCCCCAGCAACCTGCTGCTCAAGAAGGTCGGTGCCAAGATCTGGCTGGCGCGCATCGCCATCACCTGGGGCATCGTCTCCGCGTGCTTCGCGTTCGTGCAGGGCGAGACCTCGTTCGTGATCCTGCGTTTCCTCCTGGGCGTCACCGAGGCCGGGCTGTTCCCCGGCGTCATCATGTACCTCGCCGAATGGTTCCCCAACAAGGTGCGCGTCCAGATGTTCGCCATCTTCTACCTGGCCCAGCCGTTCTCCCAGATGATCGGCAACCCGCTGTCCGGCTGGCTGATCAACATTGGTGACCAGGTGCCGGGCCTGCGCGGCTGGCAGGTCATGTTCTTCGTCGAAGGCATGCTCGCCGTCCTGGCAGGCATTGCGGCGTTCTTCTTCCTGATCAACGGACCGGAGAAGGCCAAGTTCCTCAGCCGCGAGGAAAAGTACGCGCTGAAGGAGGTCATGGCACTTGAAGACAACATCAAGGACGAGCACGGCCCCCGCGGCATCCTCGCCGCCATGCGCAACGGCCGCGTCTGGTACTTCACCGTCATCTACTTCTGCCTGCAGATCGCCGTCTACGGTGTGACGTTCTTCCTGCCGCAGCAGGTGTCCTCCCTGACCGGGCAGAAGGTGGGACTCGCCGTCGGCCTCCTCATCGCCGTCCCGTGGTTCTTCGGCATCTTTGCCTGCTACTTCATCGGCAAGGCGGCCAACACCGTGGCCAAGCGACGCAAATTCGGCACCATCCTGTTCATCTCCACCGGCCTGTGCATCTTCGGCTCGGCCTGGGCGGGAACCAACCACCAGCCGGTCCTGGGAATGATCTTCATAACCCTGGCAGTCTGCAGCTTCCTGGCCGTCGGCCCCGTGGTGTGGTCCTATCCCACCGCGTTCCTCGCCGGTTCCGCTGCCGCGGCAGGCATTGGGCTGATCAACTCGCTGGGCAACCTGGGCGGCTTCGTGGCACCCATCCTGCGGACCGCAGTCAACGAAGCCACGCAATCACCAACGGGGTCCATGGGCGTCTATGCCCTGGGTGTCCTGCCGTTCGTGGCGGCAGCGATGATGTTCGCCACCAGGCGGTTCAAGAACAAGGCCGACGACCTGCTCGACTGAGCACACCACCACCCACGCAAGGAAAACGATGAGCACCTCCGGCAGCAGCACAGGCACGGGCCCCCTCTACATCGGTGTCAGCACCAAGATGTACCTGGGCTACCAGGCAAGCCTGCGGTGGCTGTCGGAGGTGCGTTCCATCGTTGATGACAGACCCGGACTGGGCATGGATTCCGCCAAGGAGTCCCCGGTCCGGGTCTTCGCCATCCCGTCCTTCCCTGTCCTGGAGCCCGCCGCGCGGATCCTGGCAGGTTCGCCCGTACTCCTCGGCGCCCAGAACTGCGCCTGGGGCGACGGGCCGCTGACCGGTGAAGTCAGCCCCGGCATGCTGGCCGAACTCGGCGTCTCACTCGTCGAGATCGGCCATGCCGAACGCCGCCGGCTGTTTGGCGAGGACGACGCCGTGGTGGCACGCAAGGTGCGTGCCGCCGTCGGCCATTCCCTCACCCCGCTGCTCTGCATCGGCGAGCCGGACAGGCTCGACGCCGGAGCTGCCGCCGCCTTTTGCGTGCAGCAGGTCCGCGCCGCCACGGACGGCGACCCGGCCCTGCTGAACCGCCTGGTCCTGGCCTACGAACCGGTCTGGGCCATCGGTGCGCAGGAGCCCGCCGCGCCGCGTCACGTCAACGCCGTTCTGGCGCAGATCCGCGCAGCCCTTGGCCCTGCCTGCCCGCTGATCTACGGCGGCAGCGCCGGGCCCGGGCTGCTTCCCCGGCTGCCGGCCGCGGACGGACTCTTCCTGGGCCGCTTCGCCCACGATGCCGCCAACCTTGGCCGCGTGCTGGACGAAGCCCTCCTCCTGCGTCAGACCGACGCGCCCGCCAACAGTTCGTCCAGCCGCTCATAGCCTTCGGACATGCCGCCCTCCATGCCTGAGTGCAGCATGCCGTCCCGCGCCTCCATGCTCTGGTACATGGCGTGGCCCCTCAGCCTGCACCGGCCGCCGTCGAGCTCCTCAAATGTCATGGACTCCAGGCTGACCGAGTCCGGATAGCCGCCGAACTCGAAGGTCTGCAGGGCGAACTCGTTCTCGCGCACCGTGTGGAAGATGCCACGGAACTCGTACGGCACCCCCTCCGGACCCGTGTGAATGTACCGGTAGCTCCCGCCGGTACGGAAGTCGTAGTGGTCCATTTCCATCTTCATGCCCCGCGGACCCAGCCATTGGGCCACCAGTTCCGGGTCCTTGTGAGCCCGGAACACGTCCGCCACCGGAAAGTCGAACTCCCGCTCGAAGTCGATGTAGGGGAGTCCCTCGGGGGCCGTGATCTTCAGTTGGTTGGTCATTTCCTGTCCTTTGCCTTAGGCGCCGTTTGCCCGGCGCTGGATTCAAGCACCGCATCGAGGCTGCGGAACTGCCCTTCCCGGACCAGCCTGTACTGGTCGATCCAGGCAGTGAGCGCCTCCAGCCGTGCGGGGTTCAGGTGGACGGGCCTGCGCTGGGCGTCCCTGCTGCGGGTGACCAGATTCGCCTGCTCGAGTACCTGGATGTGCTTCGAGACTGCCTGCTTGGAAATCTCGAACGGCTCGGCCAGCTCGTTAACGGTGGCCGGGCCCCGGCTTAGCCGGGCAACGATGCGTCGACGAACGGGGTCGGCCAGGGCAAGGAAAGCAACGTCCAAAGCCGCGTCGTCATCCGCCACCATTCCCGCCTTTCTTCTAATCAACCTAGAGCTTTATCAACCTTTTGATTGATTAAGACTACGCCCGCTCCGTTTACCTGCGCAAGGGGATCTTGCGGTGTCAAAGTTAAGTTTGTTAGTATGTCAGTACAAACTATTAGAGGAGAAGCTTCATGCCACTGGTTCGCATTGACGTCAACGAAGGCCGCACTGCCGATGAGCTGCAGCAGCTGAGCCGCGGCATCCACGATGCCATCCTTGCGGAGTACGGCATCCCGGAGCGGGACTACTTCCACATCCTCACCGAACACCCGCAGGGCCAGATCTTCGCCCAGGACGCCGGCCTGGGCTTCGAGCGCACCGGGGGAGTGGTGATGATCCAGATCTTTACCCAGGGTGGCCGGTCCCAGGAGGCCAAGCAGCGGCTCTTTGCCGCGGTGGCTGAAAAGCTTGCGGAAGTGGGGGTCGCCGGCGAGGACGTCTTCATTGGCTATGTCGAAAACACTGCCGGCGACTGGTCCTTCGGGTTTGGCCGTGCCCAGTACATGACCGGCGAGTTGGCCGTTCCCCGGAAGTAGTGCCAACGTTCCCATCCGTGGCGGGATGGGAGCGATCCAACGCTTGTTGTAAGTATGTCAGTACAAACCTTTGACAGGACATTCGATCTAGGGCAAAGTAGTTCCTGTGGCCCACGCCACGGCCTGCCAGTCCCGGAACTCCTGCTCCTCAAAGGATCCGAGTTCCACACCAGAAAGGTCCACGATTCCCGTGACCCACGAGCTTCTTACGATCGGGCGCATCAGCGTTGATATTTACCCGAACGACATCGGGGTTGGCCTGGAGGACGTCAACTCCTTCGGCAAATACCTTGGCGGTTCGCCGTCCAACGTCGCCGTTGCCGCTGCCCGGCACGGCCGCCGGACCGGCGTCATCACCCGCACCGGGGACGATGCGTTCGGCACCTACCTCCACCGGGAACTGCACAAGTTCAACGTCGACGACACCTTCGTTACGCCGGTCGCCGGCCTGCAGACACCGGTGACATTCTGCGCGATCAAGCCCGCCACGGACGAGTTCCCGCTGTACTTCTACGGCCGTTTCCCCACCGCTCCGGACCTGCAGATCAAGGCTGAAGAACTGGACCTGGAGGCCATCCGCGGGGCCGGTATCTTCTGGTCCACCGTGACCGGCCTGTGCCAGGAGCCTTCCCGGTCCGCGCACATCGCCGCGCACCAGGCCCGTCCCCGCACCGAACTGGCCGAAGGGCAGTTCACTGTCCTGGACCTGGACTACCGTCCCATGTTCTGGGCGTCCGAAGAGGAAGCCCGCGCAGAGGTGGCCAGGGTCCTCCCGCACGTCACCGTCGCCATCGGCAATGACAAGGAATGCGCCGTCGCCGTAGGGGAGGGAACCCCTGACGAGCAGGCGGACCGGCTGCTGGCCGCCGGCGTGGAAATCGCCGTCGTCAAGCTTGGTGCTGAAGGCGTGATGGCCAAGACGCGCACCGAGCGCGTGGTCTCCGCCCCCGTCCCGGTTGAAACCTTTAACGGCCTCGGCGCCGGCGATTCCTTCGGCGGCGCGTTCTGCCACGGACTGCTGTCCGGCTGGCCGCTGCAACAGGTACTGGACTACGCCAACGCCGCCGGCGCCATTGTGGCCTCCCGCCTGTCCTGCGCCGATGCGATGCCGACGCCGGACGAGGTCACCTCGCTGCTGGCCGAACGCGGACGTACCGTGCCGGGTACGGTCTCCGGCGCTTCCATTCCCGAAGGAGCAGCACTGTGACCCTCACACCCCTCGCCTCGAACCACGCCGTGGATGATGATCCCCGCCGCTATGAGCACCTGAGCACCATCCGCCTCGAAGACCCGGACGCCGTGGCCCGTGCCGCGAAGGCACGCCGCCGCCACCCCGGTGTTAAGGCCGGCCGCCAGAACTTCATCGTCGCCGCCGACCACCCCGCCCGCGGCGCCCTGGCTGTCGGCAGCGATCCGCTGGCCATGGCGGACCGCCGGCAGCTGCTGGACCGGCTGCAGATCGCCCTGGCCAACCCGGCCGTGGACGGTGTCCTGGCCTCCCCGGACATCATGGACGACCTGCTGCTGCTGGGCGCCCTGGACGGGAAGCTGGTGTTCGGATCGATGAACCGCGGCGGGCTGTCCGGCCTGGTCAACGAGTTCGATGACCGCTTCACCGGCCACACCGCCGCCGCTTTGGCGGCCCTGGGTGCGGACGGCGGCAAGATGCTGACCCGTATCTGCCTGGGCGACCCGGACACCGTGGTGACCCTGGAAGCGACCGCCAAGGCCATCGACTCGCTGGCGGAGCGGAGGCTGATCGCCATGGTGGAGCCGTTCCTGTCGGTCCGCGAGAACGGCCGGGTCCGCAACGATCTCTCGCCCAACGCCGTCATCAAGTCCATCGCCATCGCCGAGGGCCTGGGATCCACCAGCGCCTACACCTGGATGAAGCTTCCCGTGGTGGCGGAGATGGAACGCGTCATGGCCGCCACCACCATGCCCACGGTCCTGCTGGGCGGTGACCCGGACGGGTCCCAGGACGAGGTCTTCGCCACCTGGGGTGCCGCGCTGGCCCTCCCCGGTGTCCAGGGCCTGACGGTCGGCCGGACGCTGCTCTACCCCGCGGACGGGGACGTCGCCGGCGCCGTTGCCGCGGCAGCCTCGCTCCTGCACCACACCACAGAACTTCCGGAGAACTAGCCATGGGCACACCAACAGGAACGCGCAGAATGACGGTGGCGCAGGCCGTCGTCGAATACCTTTCCCGGCAGTACACCGTGGACACGGTGGGCGGCGTTGACTACCGTGAGCGGCTCATCCCGGGCACGTTCGGGATCTTCGGGCACGGCAACGTGGCCGGCGTGGGCCAGGCGCTGAAGCAGTACCAGCAGCTGGACCCGGCACTGATGCCGTACTACCAGGGCCGCAACGAGCAGGCCCAGGTCCACCAGGCCGTGGGCTACGCCCGGCACACCCGCCGCCGCCAGACCTACGCCATCAGCACCTCCATCGGCCCGGGTTCCTCCAACCTGCTCACCGGTGCCGCGCTGGCCACCACCAACCGGCTCCCGGTGCTGCTGCTGCCGTCGGACACGTTCGCCACCCGCGCCGCGGACCCTGTCCTGCAACAGCTCGAGCAGCCGTACGCCTACGACATCACGGTCAATGACGCGTTCCGGCCGCTGTCCAAGTTCTTCGACCGGGTGAACCGGCCGGAGCAGCTGTTCTCGGCGTTCCACCACGGCCTGCGCGTCCTCACGGACCCGGCCGAGACCGGCGCGGTGACCATTTCCCTGCCGCAGGACGTCCAGGCCGAGGCCTTCGACGTCCCGGCCGAGTTCCTGGCCGAGCGTGAGTGGCGGATCCGCCGCCCCGACGCCGACGACGAGGACATCGCCCGCGCCGCCGCAGCCATCCGGGCCGCGAAGCGCCCGCTCATCATCGCCGGCGGCGGCGTCCTCTACGCCTACGCCAACGACGAACTGGCGAAGTTCGCCGAACTGACCGGGATCCCGGTGGGCAACACCCAGGCAGGCGTCGGCGTCCTGCCGTGGGACCACCAGTTCTCCCTCGGTGCCATTGGCTCCACCGGCACGACGGCGGCCAACGCCATCGCTGCCGAGGCGGACCTGATCATCGGCATCGGCACCCGCTACGAGGACTTCACCACCGCGTCCCGGACCGCGTTCCAGAACCCGGACGTGCGCTTCGTGAACATCAACGTCGCACCCATCGACGCGTACAAGCACGGCACCACGCTGCCGATCGTCGCCGACGCCCGCAAGGCCCTGGTCAAGCTCAACGCCGCCCTGGGCGGCTACCGGGTCGGGGCGGACCTGGAACAAAAGGTCGCCGCGGAGAAGAAGCGCTGGAACGCCACGGTGGACGAAGCCTTCGACACCCGCTACACTCCGCTGCCGGCACAGAACGAGATCATCGGCGCCACCAACCGGGCCATGGACGCCCGCGACGTGGTCATCTGCGCCGCCGGGTCCCTGCCCGGGGACCTCCACAAAATGTGGCGCGTGCGGGACCCGTTCGGCTACCACGTCGAATATGCCTACTCCTGCATGGGCTACGAGATCCCCGGCGGCTTGGGCGTCAAGCGTGCAGCAATCGCCGAAGCGGCCGGCACGACGGCGGCAGGCGGCGTTGGTGGGGAAGCGGCCCAGGTGCGGGACGTCGTCGTGATGGTGGGGGACGGCTCCTACCTGATGATGCACACCGAACTGGTCACCGCCGTCGCCGAACGCATCAAGCTGATCGTGGTCCTGATCCAGAACCACGGCTACGCCTCCATCGGCTCCTTGTCCGAATCCCTCGGTTCACAGCGGTTCGGCACCCAGTACCGGGCGCTGAACGAGGAACAGCACAGCTTCGACGAGGGCGAGACCCTGCCCGTGGACCTGGCCCTGAACGCCGAGTCCCTGGGCGTGAAGGTCATCCGGATCGAACCGGGGGAAAAGGTCATCGCCGAACTCGAACAGGCCATCCGGGATGCGAAGGCCGCCCCCGAGAACAGTGGCCCGATCCTGATCCACGTCGAATCCGACCCCCTCCTGGACGCACCGTCCTCCGAATCCTGGTGGGACGTCCCTGTCTCCCAGGTCTCCGAACTGGACTCCACCAAACAGGCCTTCCAGACCTACGTCGACCACAAGTCACGCCAGCGCAAACTGCTCGGCTAACCACGCTTTTTCACTACTCAAGGAAGAGTCCCATGACTGCCACCACCACCGAAACAACGGTCATCAACCACTTCATCAACGGCGCCGAGACCGCCGGCGAAGGCGACCGCACCACGAACGTGTACAACCCGGCCACCGGCGCCGTGACCGGCGAACTGCGCTTGGCCAACCGCGCTGACCTGGACACCGCCGTCGCCGCCGCCCGCAAGGCCGCCGACACCTGGGGTGACATTTCCCTGGCTAAGCGCACCGCGGTGCTGTTCAAGTTCCGCGAACTCGTCGCCGCCCACGTGGACGAACTCGCCCAGCTGGTCACCGCCGAGCACGGCAAGGTCCTCTCCGACGCCAAGGGCGAGATCGGCCGCGGCCTGGAAGTGGTCGAGTACGCCTGCGGGATCCCCACCCTGCTCAAGGGCGACTACTCCGACCAGGTCTCCACCGGCATCGACGTCTTCTCCTTCCGCGAACCCCTCGGCGTGGTCGCCGGCATCACGCCGTTCAACTTCCCCGTGATGGTGCCGCTGTGGATGGCCCCGATGGCCATCGCCACCGGCAACGCCTTCATCCTCAAGCCCTCCGAACGCGACCCCTCCGCCTCGCTGCTGCTGGCCAAGCTGTGGAAGGAAGCCGGGCTGCCGGACGGTGTGTTCCAGGTCCTGCACGGCGACAAGGAAACTGTTGACGGGCTGCTGACCCACCCGGACGTGGACGGCATTAGTTTTGTTGGGTCCACCCCGATCGCGCAGTACGTTCACGAAACCGCCACCAAGCACGGCAAGCGCGTCCAGGCCCTGGGCGGTGCGAAGAACCACGCGATCATCCTGCCCGACGCCGACCTGGACAACGCCGCCGACCACCTGGCCGCCGCCGCGTTCGGCTCCGCCGGGGAACGCTGCATGGCCATCTCCGTCGCGGTCGCCGTCGGAGACGCCGCCGATGCCCTGGTCGCCAAGGTCCAGGAACGCGCCGAAGCCGTCAAGGTCAACAACGGCACCGAACCCGGCGCCGAAATGGGCCCGGTCATCACCCCCGCCTCCAAGGAACGCATCGTCAAGATCGTCACCGAAGCTGAAACCGCGGGCGCCGCCATGGTGGTGGACGGCCGCGACCTGGTGGTCCCCGGCCACGAAAACGGCTTCTGGGTTGGCCCCACCGTCCTGGACCACGTCAAAACCGAAATGAGCGCCTACCGGGAGGAAATCTTCGGACCCGTCCTGGTGGTGGTCCGCGTCGACACCCTTGAGGACGGCATCACGCTGATCAACGCCAACCCCTACGGCAACGGCACCGCCATCTTCACCTCCTCCGGCGCGGCCGCCCGCAAGTTCCAGCGCTCCGTGACGGTGGGCATGATCGGCATCAACGTCCCCCTCCCGGTGCCGGTGGCCTACCACTCCTTCGGCGGCTGGAAAGCCTCCCTCTTTGGCGATAAGCACATCTACGGACCCGAAGGCGTCAGCTTCTACACCCGCGGCAAGGTAGTCACTTCCCGCTGGCCCGAAACCCACCACGCCTCCGGCGCCTCCTACAACTTCCCCTCCAACTAGTCCCCACCGCCGCCCTCGCCTCGCAAGCTCGGCCAGGGAACCCTGGCGGCGTGGGCCCTACCCGTCGATTGCTCCGTAATTGTCGTTTTGAGCGTCCAAAACGACAATTACGGAGCAGCCGATGCAAAGGAAAAGACAATGACTGAGAACAAGCTGATCATCGGCACGGCGCCGGACTCCTGGGGCGTCTGGTTCGCGGACGATCCCAAGCAGACCCCATGGGAACGCTTCCTCGACGAGGTGGCCGAGTCCGGCTACAAGTGGATCGAACTGGGCCCGTACGGCTACCTGCCCACCGACCCCACCCGCCTGGCGGAAGAACTGAAGCAGCGCGACCTGCAGATCTCCGCCGGCACCGTCTTCACCGCCTTCCACCGCGGCCTGGACCAGTGGGAAACCGCCTGGGAACCGGCCCGCAAGGTTGCCGAGCTCACCGCGGCCATGGGCGGCGGCCACATCGTGGTCATCCCGGCCATGTGGCGGGACGACGTCACCGGCGAAGCCGTGGAGAGCGGCACGCTGAGTGAAAAGGCCTGGGACGACCTGTTCGCCGGCCACAACCGCCTGGGCAAGACCCTGCTGGAAGACTTCGGCCTGAAGCAGCAGTTCCACTCCCACGCCGACTCCCACGTTGGCGCGCAGACGGACATCGAAACGCTGCTGGCCGCCACCGATCCCCAGTACCTGAACCTCTGCCTGGACACCGGCCACGCCGAGTACTGCGGCGCCTCCAGCCTGGAACTGATCAAGAACTACCCGGACCGGATCGGCTACCTGCACCTGAAGCAGATCAACCCGGACATCCTCAGGAAGGTCAACGAGGAGAACATGACCTGGGCAGCTGCCAACCTGGCCGGCGTCATGACCGAACCGCCCAACGGACTCCCTGACCTGCGCGCGGTCATCGAAGCCGTGGAAGCGCTCAACCGGCCCATCTTCGGCATCGTGGAACAGGACATGTACCCCGTGGCCTTCGATGTACCGATGCCCATCGCCAAGCGCACCCGCAACTACCTGCTGTCCTGCGGTTCCCGCACTGCCGTCAGCTAACCCGCCCCACAGACACCACAAAGGACAGAACAATGACTGAAACCCTCCGCGTTGCCGTCATCGGCGCAGGCCGCATGGGCGCCGACCACATCCAGCGCATCAGCAAGCGCATCCACGGAGCCGAAGTTGCCGCCGTCGTGGACGTGGACCTTGCCCGCGCCCAGGCCGCTATTGAAGGCATCCCGGGCGCCGTGGCCCTGGCGGACGCTGACGAGGCCCTGAACAACGGCGACGTCAACGCCGTCCTGATCGCCACCCCCGGATTCCTGCACGAGGACATCCTGCTCAAGGCCCTCGCCAGGGACATCCCGATCCTCTGCGAAAAGCCGCTCACGCCCGACGCCGCATCGTCCTGGAAGATCGTCGAAGCCGAGGTGGCGCTGGGCCGCCAGCGGATCCAGGTGGGCTTCATGCGCCGCTTCGACGCCGAATACGCCACGCTGGGTTCGATCATCCGCAACCACGAACTCGGCGAGCTGCTGATGCTGCACCACCAGCACCGCAACCCGAGCACCCCTGAGGGCTTCACCAACGAGATGCTCATCAACGACTCCGTGGTCCACGAGTTCGACGCCATCCGCTTCTTCACCGGCGAGGAAATCACCAGCGTCCAGGTCCGCCTGGGCAAGGCCACCAAGAACGCGCCGTCCGGCCAGCACGACCCCCAGCACGTCTTGCTGGAGACCGAATCAGGCGTCCTGGCCGACGTCGAAATCTACGTCAACGCCAAGTTTGGCTATGAGGTGGCTACCCAGGCCTCCTTCGAAGACGGCATCGTCAGCATCGGCGGCGACAAGGGCCCCTACACCCGCAGCTCCGGCCGCTGGGGCGGCAACGTCACCCCCGGCTTCGAGGAGCGCTTCGGAGCGGCGTACGACGTCGAAATCCAGTCCTGGGTGGACGCGGCACTTAAGGGCGGAATCGGCGGCCCCTCCGCCTGGGACGGGTACGCCACCGCCGCCTGCTGCGAGGCAGGCGTCGAAGCGCAGAAGAACGGCGAAAAGGTCGCCGTGAAGCTGGCTCCGAAACCCGACCTTTACAAGTAACCAGGACCGGAAAGGGGGCGGAGCCATCCGTCCCCTTTCGTGTCTCCACCCTTCCTGATCCACAATGGAGTGTTTACGTGAAAATCGCACTTGACCCCACCCCGTTCCATCACTCGCACAGCCTGCTGGAGTTCCCCAAGGTGGTGGCCGACCTCGGCTACAAGTACATGCAGATGACCCCGCACGCGGACTTCATCCCGTTCTACAACCACCCCAAAGCGGACGACGAACTGGTGGGCCGGCTGGGCAAGGCCTGCAGGGACGCCGGGATTGAAATCGCCTCCATCCTCCCCGTGCTCCGCTGGTCCGGGCCCGACGAGGACGCCCGCGAAGCCGCCGTCCGCTACTGGCGGCGCGCCATCCAGATCGCCGTGGACCTGGGCGTCAGGACCATGAACACCGAGTTCAGCGGCCGGCCCGAGAAGGCCGAGGAGTCCGAGCGGGCGTTCTACCGGTCCATGGAGGAACTGCTGCCGATCATCGAGCGTGAAGGCATCGACCTGCTCATCGACCCGCACCCGGACGACTTCGTGGAGGAAGGCCTGGCCGCCATCCGCGTGATCCGGGGCGTGAACTCGAAGAACGTGGGCATGGTCTACGTGGCCTCGCACAGCTTCCACATGAAGAACTCTCCGCCGGACATCATGCGGGCCGCGGGGGACAAGCTGCGCCTGGTCCACGTGTCCGACACCATGGACCACCACGCCTCGCACGGGCTGCGGTACATCACCAACCCGCCGGGCAACCCGGTCCGCGTCCACCAGCACCTGAAGATCGGCGACGGCGACGTCAATTGGGACGAATTCTTCGGCGGCCTGAAGGAAATCGGCTTCCTCGACCGGGAGAACACGGTGATGGTGTCCAGCGTCTTCGCTGAGGACGAGAACGCCGAAGAAGTGTCCCGCTACCAGCTGGAGACCATGAAGCAGTACGTCCAAAAGGTAAGCCTATGAGTTCGCCTGTTTCCGGGAAGGCAGCGGTCAAGCAGCCCGGCAACCATCAGCGGGCCCTGCGGACCGTCACCATCATCTCCACCTTCGGCGGCCTGCTGTTCGGCTACGACACCGGCGTGATCAACGGCGCCCTGCCGTATATGCAGGAGGACCTGGGCCTGACCCCGCTCACCGAGGGGCTGGTCACGTCATCCCTGCTGTTCGGCGCCGCCTTCGGCGCCCTGTTCGGCGGACGCCTGGCCGACCGCAACGGCCGTCGCAAAATGATCATGGTGCTGGCGGTCATCTTCCTCGCGGGCACCATCGGCTGCACGTTCTCGCCCAATACCGAGGTAATGATCGCCGCCCGCTTCGTCCTGGGACTCGCCGTGGGCGGCGCATCGGTGACGGTTCCCGTGTACCTGGCGGAGGTCTCGCCGAGCCACCGGCGCGGCCGGATCGTCACCCAGAACGAGCTCATGATCGTCACCGGGCAGCTGCTTGCGTTCATCTTCAACGCCTACCTGGGCAACTCCTTCGGTGAATCGCACGGCATTTGGCGCTGGATGCTGGTCATTGCCACCCTGCCGGCCATCGCGCTGTGGATCGGGATGAACTTCATGCCCGAGAGTCCCCGCTGGCTGGCTTCCATCGGCAGCTTCGGTGAGACGCTCAGCGTGCTGCAGCGGATCCGGTCGCAGGAGGAGGCCCGTAAGGAGTTCGAGGAAGTCAAGGCCATGGCCGTGGAGGACTACAAGTCCAAAATGGGTTCATGGAAGGACCTGGGCATCCCGTGGCTCCGCAGGATCTTCGTGGTGGGCCTGGGCCTCGCGGTGATCCAGCAGATCACGGGCGTGAACTCGATCATGTACTACGGCACCCAGATCCTCTCGCAGTCCGGTTTCGGCCGGGAAGCTGCCTTGACGGCCAACATCGCCAACGGGGTCATCTCGGTACTGGCCACGTTTGTCGGGATCTGGCTGCTGGGCAAGGTGGGGCGGCGCAGGATGCTGATCACCGGCCAGGTGGGAACCACCACGGCACTGCTGCTCATCGGCTTCTTCTCGCTGATCCTGCCCGAAGGCTCCGCCCGGGGCTTCGTTATCCTGGCCCTGACCGTAACGTTCCTGGCGTTCCAGCAGGGTGCCATTTCCCCGGTGACGTGGCTGATGCTCTCGGAAATCTTCCCGCTGAAGATCCGCGGCCTGGGCATGGGAGCCTCGGCCTTCCTGCTGTGGATCGTGAACTTCCTGATCGGGTTCGGGTTCCCGCAGCTGCTGGCCGCCATCGGCATCTCCAACACGTTCTTCGTCTTCGCAGTCCTAGGCGTGGGGGCCATTGCCTTCGCCGCGAAATACGTTCCCGAGACCAAGGACAAGAGCCTGGAGGACCTGGAGCACTACTTCAAGAACGTAGCCGGCGGCAAAGCTGAGGTGTCCGCCGCACAGGTTTCCTGACCGGACCAGCACGCCCGGTTCCCCACAGCAACGCCCCCATGAGGATCCTCGCGGGGGCGTTGCTGGTGCCTTGAGTGGCCGGGTCCTAGGTGCGTGCGTGCAGCCGCGGCAGCGCATCCACCAGCGGTGCCAGTTCCGGAATGGCAAGGGCCCCGTCCAGGGCACGCTCCAGCGTGGCGTCGTGGACCGGCCGCGCTTCCGCGAGCAGGCTGCTTCCACTGGCGGTGAGCTCGGTGTAGATGCCGCGGCGGTCGTCGTCGCACAGGATCCTGGTCAGCAGGCCACGGTCTTCCAGCCGGTTGACCAGCCGGGTGGTGGCGCTGGGGCTCAGCGCCGTGGCGCGCGCAAGCTGCTGCATCCGCATGTGCCACCCGTCCTGCCGGCTGAGGGCATCCAGGACCGTGTACTCCACCACGGAAAGCTGCGACTCCGCCTGGAGGCTGCGTTCCAGTTCGTTTTCGATCAGCCCGTGCAGCGCCGCGAGGGTGCGCCAGCCCTGGGCGCGGACCTCAACGGCGTCGTCCTTGATGCCCATGGTTGCTCCTTCGAAGATGGCAGAGGATGCCATCCATTGCTCCGGTCATAGATAGTTGCTTGCGCGGCATATTTGCATGTGCAACAATAAATACCGCGTCTGCAACTATCTTAGGCGCCTTCCCGCCTCGGGAACAACCACGTACAGCTCAAAGGAGCATTCTCATGCCTGTTGGCCTGATAGCACTCGCCCTGGGCGGGTTTGGCATTGGACTCACCGAATTCGTCATCGCCGGCCTCCTCCCGCAGGTAGCCGCGGACTTTGCAGTCAGTGAAGCGTCCGCAGGCTGGTTCATCTCCGGCTACGCACTCTCCGTGGTGGTAGGAGCGCTGGGCCTGACCGCGGCCGTGACCCGCTTCCCGCGCAAACCCGTGCTGGCTGCCCTGCTGGTCCTGTTCATTGCCGGCAACCTGCTTTCCGCCACCGCGGACGGTTACTGGGCCATGATGCTGGGGCGCATCATCGCAGCCCTTTCGCATGGCGCCTTCTTTGGAATCGGGGCCGTGGTGGCGGCCGGTATGGTTCCGCCCAGCAAGAAGGCAGGGGCCATAGCACTGATGTTCACCGGGCTGACGGCGGCCAATGTCCTGGGAGTACCGTTCGGAACCCTGCTGGGCCAGGCCGCCGGGTGGCGTGCCACTTTCTGGGCCATCACCGTCATTGGCGTAGCCGCGCTCGCCGGCATTCTTGCACTCGTCCCCGCGTCGGCTGGTGCATCCGACGAGGCAGGCAGCCTCCGCTCCGAACTCCGAGCCTTCCGCTCCGGGCAGGTATGGCTCTCCATCGTGGTCACCGTCCTGGGCTTCGGCGGCATGTTTGGAGCGTTCACCTACATCGCCTACACCCTCACGGAGGTATCAGGATTCGCTGCAGCCACGGTGCCGTGGCTGCTGATCGTCTTCGGCGTGGGCCTCTTTGCGGGCAATACCCTGGGCGGTAAAGCTGCCGACCGCAACGTGGACCGGACGCTGCTCGTGGTGCTCGCCGCGCTGACCATGGTCATGGTGGCCTTTGCCTTGACGGCCGCCAATCCCGTCCTGACGGTCATCTCGCTGGTCCTGATGGGCGGCTTCGGGTTTGCCACCGTACCGGGTCTGCAGATGCGGGTCATGAAGTACGCCTCCGGTGCTCCCACCCTCGCCTCCGGCGCCAATATCGGTGCCTTCAATGTGGGTAACGCCCTGGGCGCCTGGCTGGGCGGCGTCACCATCACCGCCGGGTTCGGCTACACGTCGCCCATCTGGGCCGGCGCCCTCATCACCCTTGCGGGCGTTGCCGTCATGGCGTTCGCCGCGGCAGGCGCCAGGCGGAGCGAACAGCGCCGCGGTGGCCGCGGCAGGGTCCAGGCCGCGGAGGAGCTGGTCAGCCGCTAGGCGGAGGGGTCGGACGAGCGGCGCACCATCAGGGCGGGTTCAAGCTTCCGGGTCACGGCTGGTCCGGCCGTCCCGGCAATCCGCTCCAGCATGGCCTGCGCCGCCAGCCGGCCCAGCTGCCCGGCATGCTGGTCGATGGACGTCAGGCCAATCAGCGGTGAGGCGCCCACTTCGATGTTGTCGCAGCCAACGATCGCCATGTCGCCTGGGACGGACAGTCCCCGGGACGCCAGGGCCTCCATGATGCCAATGGCGGTGAGGTCATTGTGCGCAAAGACTGCCGTGGGAGGCGTGGCACCCGAATCGAGAAACTGCTCCATTACGGCCCGGCCGCCGCGTTCGGTCATGTCGCTGTGGACCAGTTGCGGCTCCAGTCCGAATTGCTTCATGGCGTGCAGGTAGCCCTCCCGCCGGGCCGTGTAGGGGAGCCAGTCAGAGATGTCCACGTGGGCAATCCGCCGGTGCCCCAGGTGGTACAGGTGCTCCACGGCGAGCGACCCGGAACGGAAGTCGTCGGTCAGGACGGAATCCACGCCGTCGGCCTCCAGCTCCCGGGTGATGACGACGGCGGGCGTCCCGCGCAGGGCCCCGGCCAGCTCCTCCGAGCTGCCGGTGTAACCGGCCAGCAGCACGCCGTCCACGCGAAGGTCCACGAAGGAACGGACGGCCTCCAGTTCCGTTCCGGGATCAGCGGAGCCGACGGCGACCATCACCTGGTTGCCGCTGCCCGCCAGCCCGTCGGTGATGCCGTCATAAATATCGGCGAAGACGGAGTTGTGCAGGTCCAGGAACAGGACGCCCAGCGTGTTGGTGCGGTGGCTCGCCAGGCGGCTGGCCAGCCTGTTGGGGGAGTAGCCCAGGGCGGCGGCGCTTTCCAGCACCGCCGTCCGCTTTGCGGGCGAAACCTTGGGGGAATCGCGCATCACCAGGGACACCAAGGCGCGGCTCACCCCGGCGTCGCGTGCCACGTCCTCCATGGTCACCGACCGCGGCGAAGGGGAAATCTGTTTCACAGAACTCCACTATGCCAGTCGCTGGCAGCCTGCCGGGCTGCCTACGCCCCGAACGGCAACCGGGGGTCGATGTTCTGGCTCTCCCACGTCTGCCGGACCCAGCCGTGGTGTGGGTCGTCGCTAATCAGCCACTCCCGTACCGGCCCAGGGCCGGCCATGACGTTGAGGTAATAGAGGTCGTAGCCGGGTGCGGCCATGGCCGGGCCGTGCCAGCCGTAGGGGACCAGGACAACATCCCCGGTCCGTACTTCGGCGGAAACGTCGATGGGGCGCTCATCGGAGGCGTAGACGCGCTGGTAGCCGATGGCGTCGGCGTCGGCAGGTGCGCCGGATCCAGCTCCCACCTGGGTTTCGAAATAGTAGATCTCCTCAAGGGAGGTCTCGCCGTCCTTCTCCTCGTCATGCTTGTGCGGAGGGTAGGAGGACCAGTTGCCGGCCGGGGTGAGGACCTCGCACACGATGAAACGGTCGGCTTCCAGTGCGGCGGGGGTGCCGAAGTTGTGGACCTGGCGCGAGCAGTTGCCCGCCCCGCGCAGCTCCACCGGCGTTTCCGCCGCGGACACCAGGCGGGTGGGGTGGGACGCCTGGGCCGGCGCGGTGGCAACCGCCACCCTGCCGCCGTCGGCCGAGCTGATGCTGACGGCGCGGCCGGTGCCGCAGTACAGCACATCCGTCGGGCCGGCGAACACCGAGCGGCGCCCCGCCAACGGGTAGTCCGTGCCGTCCACGGTCACCGTGAAGGACCCGTTGAGGGGCACCACGATCCGTTCCTCATCCGCGGCGGGAAGTTCGACGGCGGCGCCCGCCGGCAGGGTGGCCACCTTCAGTCCGGTGTGCGCCCAGCCGTCCACGGCAAGGGAGGAATCGGAGGTTCCGATGGACACGTCCCAGGCGCCGTCGGCGGCGGTGCCCAGGGGATAGACCCAATTGGTCATGGAGTTGGCTCCTTGGTTAGCGCTGTACGAGTGTCATTTCAAAGCTGTAGGAATCGGCGCGGTACACGTGGTGGCCGGTTTCAACCCGGCGGCCGGTATCGTCCACGGCGGTGCGTTCCATGGTGACCAGCGCCGAGCCCTCCGGGGTGTCCAGCATGGATGCCTGGTAGTCATTGGCGGTCATGGCACCGATGCGCTGGGTGGCAAGCCGGAAGTTCACGCCGCCGCGGCGAAGGATCGAATAGAGGCCTTCAGCCTTGAGCATGGCCTCATCCATCTCCGCGATGTCATCACGCACCCAGTTCTCCATGAGGGCCAGGGGTTTGCCGCCCACCCTCCGCAGCCGGGTGAAGTGGTACACCTTCGAGCCCGCGGGAAGCTGCAGCGTGGTGATCGTGGCGTCGTCCGCCTCCAGATGCGAGAAGCTCAGCACCTCGGTGGTGGGCTTCTTGCCGTTGTTGGTCAGGTCGTCGTAGAGGCTGGACAGCTCCAACGGCCGGCGGACCTGGCTGGACACCACCTGAGTTCCCACGCCCCGCTTGCGGACCAGCAGGCCGGACCGGACCAGTTCATCCATGGCCTTGCGCATGGTGGGCCGGGACAGGTTGAGCTGGGCGGCAAGGTCGATCTCGTTGTCCAGCCTGCTGCCTGGCTCCAGCACCCCGCTGTAAATCGCCGCCTCAATGCCCTGGACCACCTGGTGGTACAGGGGTACGGGGGAGGAGCGGTCGATGTTGAGTCCCAGGTTGTTCGCCACGGTGCGTTCCCTTGTCTTCGGTGTCTGCGCATTCCCCTCGTGGGAGGCTGCGCCAGCGGACACTTTGCCGCTATATGTTCGCTTGATAGGACATACTTTCTTCCTTGATCGTAGCAGGCGGGTCAGGTGGGTCAAGAGGGGTGTCAGCCAGGGAGAGGGAGGGACCGCGAAATTAAATTGTACTGACATTAAGACTTTCTCTTGACGGGAACAATTAGAGCGCTCTAACGTTAGTGGCACGCATCACATTCCTGACCGGGTCTTCCGGTCCCCGAGAGAATTTGAGAGGCAACAATGCTGTTGCAGAAACACACCATGGGCGCCACCGGCAGCAAGCGCCGCGGGTACCTCGCCCGGCTCACTGTCATCTCCACCCTGGGCGGCCTGCTCTTTGGGTACGACACCGGCGTGATCTCCGGCGCCCTGCTGTACATGAACGACTCCCTCAACATGAGCGCCGTCGAGGAAGCAACCGTGGTGAGCGCGCTGCTGTTCCCGGGTGCCGCCGTCGGCGCCCTCACCGGCGGCCGCATGGCCGACAAGCTGGGCCGCCGCGGCTCGCTGCTGGTCTGCGCACTGCTCTTCCTGCTCGGTGCCATGGGCTGCGCCCTTGCGCCCACCGTGACCTTCATGATTGCCGCCCGCATCGTGCTGGGCCTCGGGGTTGGTGCCGCCGCCGTGACATGCCCGCTGTACCTGGCCGAGATGGCTCCCGCCCATCTTCGAGGCCGGATGGTCACCATCAACGAACTCATGATCGTCACCGGCCAGATGCTCGCCTTTGCCATCAACGCCCTTCTCGACGCCCTGATCCACGACAATGAGGTCTGGCGCAGCATGCTGGGCATCGCGTCCATCCCTGCACTCGCACTGCTCGCCGGCATGCTGTTGCTTCCAGAATCCCCGCGCTGGTACGCCATCCGCGGCCGCCTGGAAGACAGCCGCCGCGTCCTGAACCTGAGCCGCAGCCCGGAAGAGGCAGCCGCTGAATTCGAGGAAATTGCCCTCGCAGCACGCACCGCCAAGGAAGAACGCGGCCACGCCCTCCGCGACCTCCGCAACAACCCCTGGATGCGCCGGCTGCTCTGGATCGGCATTGGCCTGGCCACCGTCCAGCAGGCAACAGGCATCAACACCGTGAACTACTACGCCCCCACCATCCTGGAAAAGAGCGGGCTTGGCGTCAGTGCCTCGCTTGTGGCCACCATCGGCGTCGGCGTCACCTCAGTCCTCATGACCATCCTGGGCATCTGGCTGCTCGGCTTTGTTGGGCGCCGCCGGATGCTGGTCATCGGATTCTCCGGTGTGGTCGGCTCCCAGGCCCTGCTGGCCATCGTCTTCCTCCTCCCGCAGTCCGACCTTGCCAGCTACACCATCCTGGCCGCGATGATGCTGTTCGTTGCCTTCGTCCAGTGCTTCATCGGCACCTGCGTCTGGCTCCTGCTCTCCGAAATGTTCCCGCTGGCCATCCGCGGCTTCGCCATGGGCATTGCGGTCTTCGCACTGTGGACCGTGAACGCGGCCATCTCCTTCCTGTTCCCGATCGTGGTCAACGCCCTGGGATCCACCGGTACCTTCGGACTCTTCGTCCTGGTCAACCTGGCCTCCCTGGCGTTCGTCATCAAGTTCGTGCCCGAAACCAAGGGCCACTCCCTTGAGGACCTCGAAGCGCACTTCCGCGATGGTGAGGTTCCGGCAAAGGTCTCCGCTTAGCGACGCCCTACCGCGGCATCGCGCGGTTCACGGCGGGGTTGGACCCAGGCCGTCCGGTATCAACCGGACGGGCAAGGTCCGGCCCCGCTTTTTGCGTGGGGTGGCCTAGGCTGGCTCCATGATGTGGAGCGCGGGGCAGCAACCATGAATTTCGCCGGAAGCCTTGGTCCCCGCCCCCGCAACCTCGAAGTCCAGGACCTGGCCAGCTTCGACAGCCTGGTGGCCGGCGGTGCCGTCAACCTGCACGGCTGGCACGCGCAGTCGCTGGACCTGCGGGGCCGGTCGGCGGCACTCAAAAACGTCAGCGTCGAGGGCGCGATGTTCCTGGGCTGCCTCTTCGACGACGGCATGGAAGCCAACCTCCGCAGCCGCGGCGCCCTGATCTTCCCGCGCCTGGAGGGCGTCCCCTTCGACCCCTACCGCGCGTCGCTGTATTCCCCGGCCGAACTGTACGCCGGCCTGGAAAGCTCGCCCTACGAGGAGCTGCCGGATGCCCGGATCTATCACTGGAGCATCCAGCCCGGCCAGCGCCACCGTGTGGACTCAACGCTGGCCTCGGCCCTGCATGACCACGCCATCGGTGATGCGCTGGATGAGCTGACCCGGTCTGCAGCGTGGCCCCGCCGCTCAATCGTCGGCGTGATGGGCGGCCACGCAGCGCCCCGCGGCAGCCGGGAATTTGCGGACGCTGCCCGGCTGGGCAGGCTCCTGGCCCTCGACGGCCACTCGGTGGCAACGGGCGGCGGCCCCGGGGCCATGGAGGCGGCGAACCTCGGGGCGTACCTCAGCCGGGCCTCCGACGGCGACGTGCAGGCCGCGCTTGCCACGCTCGCCGCTGTTCCCGGCTTCCGTCCCTCGGTGTCGGCGTGGGCACGTGCGGCGGCAGCCGTCGTCGAACGCCATCCGGACGGGACGCCGTCCCTCGGGATCCCCACCTGGTTCTATGGACACGAACCGCCCAACTACTTCGCCACGCACATCGCCAAGTACTTCGCCAATGCCATCCGCGAGGCCATCCTGCTGGAACTGTGCCATGGCGGAATCGTCTTCCTGCCGGGAGCGGCCGGCACCGTCCAGGAGATCTTCCAGGACGCCTGCGAGAACTATTACGGTGCCCGCGAGAAGGTGGCACCCATGGTGCTGGTGGGGCGCAGGCACTGGGAGCAGGAGTTTCCGGCTTGGCCCATGCTCCGCCGCCTGGCCGCAGGCAGGGCCATGGCGGACTACATCCACCTGGTGGACACGGTGGATGACGCAGTGGAGGTCCTCCGGCAGCGCTGAACGCTGCCGGAGGACCTCCACGAAGTGCCCTTCCGCCTGGTGCTAGCCGACGGCCGTGCCGAACAGCAGGCCCAGCAGGTACGTGATGGCTGCCGCGCCCAGGCCGATGGCAAGCTGCCGCAGGCCGCGGGTCAGCGGGGACGTGCCGGACAGCAGGCCGACGGCGGCACCGGTCGCCAGGAGCGCGATGCCCACCAGGGCGCCCGCCACTACGAGGGCAGCGACACCGGTGAGGCCGAACAGGAACGGCAGGATGGGAACGATGGCGCCGGAGGCGAAGAAGCAGAAGCTGGACAGCGCCGCACCCCAGGCTGTGCCCACTGCTTCATGCTGGTCCTCTTCCTCCGGCAGGTCCGGCTGCAGGGACAGGCTGGGATCGCAGTCGCAGGGCAGCAGGCCCATGCGCTCGGCCACCCGGTGTTCGGCCGCTTCCCGGGACATGCCGCGGGCCAGGTACACCAGGAGCAGCTCGTTGTGCTCGAGGTCAAGCTGCGGCGCGGCCGCCAGCGTGACCTGCGTGGGCCGGGTGGCCGCCAGCAGTTCCCGCTGGGAGCGGACGGAAATGAATTCACCCGCGCCCATGGACATGGCACCGGCCAGGAGCCCGGCGATGCCGCTGAGCAGCACCACGCTGCTGGCCACGCCGGACGCGGCCATGCCCATCACCAGGGAGAGGTTGCTGACCAGGCCATCGTTCGCGCCAAAGACCGCGGCGCGGAAGGTGCCGGCCAGACGGTTGCGGCCGCGGGTGGCCAGGCCCCGCACTACTTCCTCATGGATCTGTTCATCGGCGGCCATCGCAGCGGTGGCGTTGGGGTCCTTGGCGTAGGGGGAGCGGCCCTCGGCGCGCTGGGCCAGGGCCAGGACAAACACGGAACCGAAGTGGCGGGCCAGGAAGCCGAGGAACCGGCTGCGGGCGGAGGCCCTCTTCGGCTTGCCGGCGTGCTCGCCCAGCAGTGCGAGCCAGTGGGCCTCGTGCCGGCCTTCGGCCTCGGCCAGGGCCAGGAGGATGGACCGTTCCTCGCCTTCGCGGTTCTGGGCCAGGTCCCGGTAGACGGCGGCTTCGGCGCGCTCATCGGCCAGGTACTGGCGCCACCGCTTGATGTTCGACGGCGAGGGCTGGGTTGGGTTGGCGGCCTCCGGGGGCGTGGCGTGGGATTCGGGCTGGGCGTGCTGCGACACTGTAACTCCTGGGCTGGAAAGGGCATGAACTCGCGCCTTTGCCCTGCCAGCCTACTGCGGATTTCCGCGGTTTTTTGGCTGGCAAACCTCGCTGGGAAGTTTCGGTTTACCTTAAAACCGGCGGTGCCCGCGCCCGGGTTGCAGGCTCTTCTCCGGGTCCGCTGCGGCTATTGACCCGTCCGCCCGGCCGGTGCTCTGATGAAGGTGTGGCGCAGGCTGCGCCCTACCTGAAAGAGCACGTCAGGCGAATATACGGAGGTTGAATCATGAGCACCACCGGACAGCACCCGGACATGCCGCACCTGGACGCCGTCGAAGCGGACCCCGCCTACGACTACGCCGAGGATGCACCGGTAGACGACGCGGACTGGGACGCGGAGGACGAGTTCATCGACGAGGAAGAGCCGGTGGTCCAGCCGGCCCCGGTAGTCATCGACGCCGAGGACCGCGAGGTCCCGCTGGATGACGAGGAGCGCGACACGGGGGAGTAGGACTTACGACGACGGCACCTCCTTTCGCTGCAGGGCGAAAGGAGGTGCCGTCGTCGTGCGTTCAGTCCCTGCAGGTCAGCGGCCGGCGAGGACTTCCTCCGGAGTGCCTTCCTGCTCCAGCCCGGCAACGCGGCGCTGCCAGGCGCGCATGACCGCGGGATCGGTGGGGCGCGTGAGCAGCGAGGCGGCAACGTACACAACGGCTGAGCTGAGCAGGCCGTAGTAGATGGGTTCGTTGGCGTAGATGCCGTCCAGCGGAACCTCGGCATTGATCTCAAGGATGATCATGGTCCCCAGGGTCACCACGGAGCCGACCGCCATGGATGCCGCGGCCGCCGGGCCGGTGCCGCGCTTCCACACCAGCCCGCCGAGGATGGCCACGAGGAGGCCGCCCACCAGGATGTCGTACGCAATGGTCAGGGCCGCGACAACGTCCTTGGTAACGATGGCGATGACAATGGCCACGATGCCCAGCGCCAGGACCCAGATCCGGTTGGCCTTGACGTCGTGTTCTGGGTTTTCGGTGTCTCCGGTGTTGACCGTCTTGCCGAACCAGCCGGCCACGAACGGCAGGACGTCGGCGCGGGCAACGGTGGCGGCGGCGATCAGGGCGCCGGAGGCGGTGGACATCATGGCCGCCACGGCAGCCGCCAGGACCAGGCCGCCGATGCCGATGGGCAGGATGTTCTGGGCAACCTCGGCGTAGACGTCGTCCTTCGCGGCGATCTTGACGTTGGATAGTGCAACGTTGGCGGCCATGCCGATCAGGGAGCCGGCAACACCGTAGAGGATGCAGTAGATCCCTGCAGTGGCGCCGCCCCAGCGGGCCACCTTGGGGGTCTTGGCGGTGAACACGCGCTGCCAGATGTCCTGCCCGATCAGCAGGCCCAGGGTGTAGACCACGAAGTAGGTGATGATCGTCTGGATGCCGATGCCGTCGATCTGGAAGAAGCTGGCGTCCACCCGGCTGCGGATCCCGTCCAGGCCGCCGGCGGCGTTCAGCGTGAAGGGCAGCATCAGGAAGAAGATGCCCACGGTCTTGATGACGAACTGGACCTGGTCCGCCAGCGTGATGGACCACATGCCGCCGATGGTGGAGTACACCAGCACGATGGCGCCGCCGATGGCAATGGCCAGTGCCCGGTCAAGGCCGAAAAGAACGACGAAGATGGTGGCGTAGGCGCCCGTGGAGGTGGCGCAGAGCATCAGTGTGTAGGCGAGCATGACGATGCCGGACGCCTCGGTGGCCCTGCTTCCGTAGCGGAGCGTGAGCATCTGGGACACCGTGTAGATCTTCAGCTTCTGGATGGTTCCGGCAAAGAGCAGGCTCAGGAGCAGGACGCCCGCACCGATGGCCACCACCAGCCACATCCCGGAGATGCCGAACTTGTAGCCAAGCCCTACGCCGCCCACGGTGGACGCTCCGCCCAGGACGACTGCGGCCATGGTTCCGGTGTACAGGAACGGGCCCAGGCGGCGTCCGGCCACCAGGAAGTCGCTGTTGTTCCTGGTGCGGGACTTGCCCCACCAGCCGAAGGCCAGCATCGCGAGAAGATACACCACCACAATGGCGATGT
Source organism: Pseudarthrobacter sp. 902506025 (assembly GCF_040702325.1). NCBI lineage: Bacteria > Bacillati > Actinomycetota > Actinomycetes > Micrococcales > Micrococcaceae > Pseudarthrobacter > Pseudarthrobacter sp. 902506025. The sequence continues at coordinate 30,208 of NZ_JBFBKW010000012.1, read as the reverse complement.
TGATGGCACTTGCATCCATAAATGGCTCCTTGGAGCTGTTGGGGCCGGGTGTGGGACCTTGGGCAGGCACGCCCGGAACCGCCGCGGACGAATACGGAGAGGGTCCTGCAATTGCCTTATAGGCAACAGGAGTTTCCAAAGACTAGGGTGTGACGTGAGTGACAGTCAAGGAGGCCGCGCCTGCAGCCGCGCGGGTGTGGCATGCGCGCGTCACAAAAGCGGTGCCGATTAGTATGGCTCGAGAGTGGAGCCGGACTGCCGGCCGTGAAAGGTTCGTAGATGAAGGCACTGCCAGTTGAGCCGAGCAATGTCCCTGTTGCCATCGGCTCCAGGATCCGGGCCGCCAGGCAGTCCCAGCGGCTCACCATCGAGCAGGTCGCGGATGCCACCGGGCTGACCAAAGGTTTCCTCAGCCGGGTGGAGCGGGACCTGACATCACCGTCCGTTGCCTCCCTGGTGACGCTGTGCCAGGTGCTCTCCATCTCCATCGGCGACCTTTTCGTGGCACCCGAAACCCACCTGACCAAACGCAACGACGGTCCCCGGATCTCGCTTGGCGGCCAGGGCATCGTGGAGCGGCTCCTGACGGCCCGCTCGGAGCGGCGGGTGCAAATCATCCAGGCGGTGATCGAGCCGCACGGCCGCGGTGAGTCCGAGCTTTACGCCGTGGACTGCGACGTGGATGTCCTGCACGTCATCAAGGGGTCCATCAAGCTCATCCTCACCAACGAGGAATACGACCTCGAGACGGGCGACACCGTGACCTTCCCGGGACGGGAACCCCACACCTGGGTCAACCCCACGGACAAGCCGGTCGAGGTGCTCTGGGTCCTGGTGCCCGCCGCGAGCCGCTGACCTTCCCAACTGGGTAGCAGCAGGTGTCGTTATGGACCTCCATAACGACACCTGCTGCTACCCAGTTGTGCGCCCGGGGACCTTCTTGTAAACATCTGATGCTCATTAGAAAACCGCGGTGTATGATGGCAGTCACACAGTCCCCTCAACTCCTCGAAGGAGAGGCCTCCATTGGAAGAGCTGCGCATTGAAGCCAACGGCAACCTTGGCCCCATCGATTCATCCCGGATCCCCCGCTATGCCGGAGCTGCCACGTATGCCCGCCTTCCGCGGCTGGACCAGGTGGCCAAGGCTGATGTGACAGTAGTGGGAGTGCCTTTCGACTCGGGAGTTTCCTACCGCCCCGGCGCCCGCTTCGGCGCGAACCACGTCCGCGAGGCCAGCCGCCTGCTGCGCCCTTACAACCCCGCGTGGGACGTCAGCCCGTTCGAGAACATCCAGGTGGCTGACGCCGGGGACATGGCGGTGAACCCGTTCAACATCAACGAAGCCATTGAGACCATCCAGCAGAACGCACTGGACCTTACGGCCGCCGGGAGCAGGCTGCTGACCCTGGGTGGCGACCACACCATCGCCCTGCCGCTGCTGCGTGCCGCCGCCGAGCGTGCCGGCGGACCCATCGCCATGCTCCACTTCGACGCCCACCTGGATACCTGGGACACCTACTTTGGCGCCGAATATACCCACGGCACGCCCTTCCGCCGCGCAGTGGAAGAGGGCATCCTGGACACCGAAGCCATCAGCCATATCGGCACCCGCGGCCCCCTGTACGGGAAGAAGGACCTCGACGACGACCACCGCTTTGGGTTCGGCATCGTCACCTCCGCGGACGTCTACTACCAGGGTGTCCTGGAGACCGTGGCCAAGGTCCGGGACCGCATCGGCAACCGCCCGCTCTACATCTCGGTGGACATCGACGTCCTCGACCCCGCCCACGCACCCGGCACCGGCACCCCGGAAGCCGGCGGCATTACCAGCCGCGAACTGCTCGAAATCATCCGCGGCTTCCGCGGCATGAACCTGGTGGGCGCCGACGTCGTCGAAGTCGCGCCCGCCTATGACCACGCCGAGATCACCGGCGTGGCTGCCAGCCACGTCGCCTACGAACTGGTGACCCTTATGGCGGACAACGCAGTGCCCGGCAGCCGGTTCGGGGCAGAGACCGGGTACCAGGCCCAGGCGCTCGGCCAGGAGGCCCGCCGCCCCGCCGGCTTCGCGGCCGCCGGCAAGGAGTAGGGCCATGACGGAATCCGGTGCCGCACCTGTCCCGGCGCACGGGAGCGGTGCCCGTAATGGCGGGGACCTCGTCGTCGAAACCCTGGAAGCGCTGGGAGCCAAGACTGTGTTCGGCATCCCGGGCCAGCACGCCCTGGGCCTCTTTGACGCCATGGGCCGCGGAAACCTGCACTTCGTGTCCTCACGGGTGGAGAACAATTCCGCCTTCGCCGCGGACGGATACTCCCGCGCCACCGGCGAAGTGGGCGTCCTGTTCCTCTCCACCGGCCCCGGCGCGCTGACGTCGCTGGCGGGACTCCAGGAGGCCTACGCCACCGGCGTTCCGATGGTGGTGGTGGCCAGCCAGATCCCGTTGGAGGGGCTGGGTGCACGCCGCAAAGGGATGCTGCACCAGCTCGATGACCAGAAGGCCTCCGCGGCCAACGTCACCAAGAGCCAGCGGTTGATCCAGCACGCCTCAGGCATCCCCTCGGCCATTCAGGACGCCTGGACAGAGGCCATCTCCTCCCCGCAGGGCCCGGTATGGCTGGAGATCCCGCAGAACGTGCTGCTGGACCCGATTATGGTCCCGCCGGTGGAGGATGCCCTGGCAGAGGCGGCTGACAACCCGCCGCGTATCGAGCTGGTCCGCGAGGCCGTGAAGTGGCTGGAATCAGCACAGCGCCCGGCCATCATCGCCGGCGGCGGCACGCGCCGCGGCCGGGCCGAGAAGTCGCTGCTCTCCATTGCGGAGAAGCTGCGGGCTCCAGTCATCTGCACCCCGGGCGGCAACGGCGCGTTCCCGTGGAACCACGAGCTGTCCCTGCAGTCCTGGATCGAGGACCGGTACATGACCGACCTCCTCGAGGACGCCGACGTCCTGGTGGTCATCGGGTCATCCCTGGGCGAGGTCACCTCCAACTACTTCACCTTCGAGCCGCGCGGCAGGATCATCCAGATCGACGCCGAACCCCGCGTCCTGGAGTCCAACCGGCCAGGCCTGGGCATCCGCGCCGACGCCGGCCAGGCGCTCGCGGCGCTGGACGAGGCTCTTGACGCGGCCCTCGAGCCGGGCAGGACAACCACGCCGGACTGGCACGGCAGCACCCCGGAAGAGCTGGTCAAAGAGTCACTTGCCAAGGTCCGCGCCCGGCTGGAATCGCAGGACCTGGCCAAGGAACTGAAGTTCATGGCGGATATCCGCGAGGCCGTGCCGGCGGACATGCAGACCTTCTGGGACATGACCATCGCCGCGTACTGGGGCTGGTCCTGCTGGGACGCCCGTGAAGGCCAGTTCCACTCCGCCCAGGGCGCCGGCGGCCTGGGCTACGCGTTTCCCGGGGCCATCGGTGCTGCCGTGGGGCTGGAGACGCTGGGCAGGCCGGCTGGTTCTGCCCGCGTCCTCGCTGTCTCCGGCGATGGCTCGTCCATGTACTCCATTGCCGAACTGGCCACCGCGAAGCAGCACAACGTGCCGGTCACCTGGCTGATTGTGGACGACGGCGGCTACGGCATCCTGCGCGAATACATGGTGGGTGCGTTCGGCAAGGCCACCGCCACCGAACTGGCCCGGCCCGACTTCGTGAAGCTCGCCGAATCCTTTGGTGTGCCTGCAACGCGGGTTGCCCCGGAAGATGTGGGGGACGCGCTCAGGGCCGGATTCGCTGCGGACGGCCCCAACGTCGTCGTGGTCGAAACCCTCCTGAAGATGTTCGGCCCCACCCACCTGGCACCCTGACTCAACGCCCCTGCAAGCTCCCCCGCTTACCGGATCACCTCCGGCTGAAGTGGGGGAGCTTGGCGTTTAAGCCGGCAATGCCACTAACTTCGTTTCCCTAAGCAACCTTTTCCTGATACAGTTGCTTGCAGCAACTAAGTCTTAGGGAGCATCATGTCTGTCGCACCGGCCACCGCAGCCGACCTCGTCAGCCACATCTATGACCTCCAGCGTGCATTGCGCTGCGTGACCATGATCAACGTCAAAGGCCAGGACACCGGGATCGCCCTCCAGGGCGTACTCAAGTTCATCGGCGAAGGGGAGACCCGCGCAGCGCACCTGGCCGAGCGCCTGGGGGTCAGCGCGCCGGTGCTCAGCCGGCACGTGGCCGAACTGGCTGACGCAGGCCTGGTGCTTCGCATGCCGGATCCGGACGATGGCCGGGCCCAGCTGCTGGCACTTTCCCCGCGGGGCAAGGAGAAGCTGGCGGAGCTGGTGCGGCACCGGGCGGAAACGCTCCAGGCGTACCTGTCGGACTGGAATGAGGACGATGCCGTTGCAACAGCCGCGATGCTGAACAAGCTCACGGCATCCCTGAAGAATTCCATCCGGGCAAGGGCGGCCGGAACAACCACCGAACAGAAAGACGCAGGAGTCCATTAATGGCTAACGTCACCGCCGCCGCCGCGGACCAGGAGCAGGAGCGCCAGCGCGAACGCACCGCCAGACAGGAATCGCGGCAATCCAAGCGCCACGAACCGGGCGCGCCCATGAACCACCGGCAGATCATGGAGGCCCTGACCGGCCTCCTCGCTGCCTTCTTCACCGCCATCCTCAGCAGCACCATCGTTGCCAACGCGCTGCCCACCATCATGTCCGAGCTCAAGGGCACGCAAACGGACTTCGCGTGGGTCATCACGGCGGCACTGCTGGCCAACGCGGCCACCACCCCCATCTGGGGCAAACTGGCAGACCTCTTCGACAAGAAGGTCCTGGTCCAGCTCAGCATCGTGATCTTCGTGGCCGGTTCGGTCATGGCAGGCTTCTCCGAAAACATCCCGTTCCTGCTCACCGCCCGCGTGATCCAGGGCATCGCCATGGGCGGCCTCACCGCCCTGGCCCAGGCGATCATTGGCTCCATCATCCCGCCCCGCGAACGCGGTAAGTACTCCGGCTACATGGGCGCCGTCATGGCCGTCGGTACCGCCGGCGGCCCTCTGCTGGGCGGTTTCATCGTAGACAGCTCACTCGGCTGGCGCTGGACCTTTTTCGTCTGCGTGCCGCTCGCCGTCGTCGCCCTGATCCTGCTCCAGGTCACGCTGAAGATCCCGCACGTCCGCCGTCCTGCCAAGATCGACTGGTTCGGCGCCATCCTGTTGACCTCCGGCGTCAGCCTGCTCCTGATCTGGGTTTCCTTCGCCGGGAAGGCCGACTACTACGACTGGTGGTCCTGGCAGTCGGCCGTCATGGTGGGCGGCGGCGTCCTGCTGCTCGCACTGCTGGTCCTGGTTGAGTCCAAGGTGTCCGCACCGATCATCCCGCTGAAGATCATCTCCGAGCGCACCACGGCGCTGGCCATCGTGGCTTCCGTGGCCGTCGGCGTTGCCATGTTCGGTTCCTCCACCTTCCTGGGCCAGTACTACCAGGTGGCCCGCGGTGCAACGCCCACCGAGGCCGGCCTGCTCACCCTGCCCATGATCGCCGGCAACCTCGTCGGCTCGGTGGTCTCCGGCCAGCTCATCAGCCGCTACGGCAAGTGGAAGCGCTTCCTGATCGGCGGCACCATCCTGCTGATCGGCGGCCTGGCCCTCGCCGGCACCATGGACCACACCACCGAACTCTGGCTGACCGGCCTTTACACCGGCATCTTCGGCATCGGCCTGGGCATGCTCATGCAGAACCTGGTCCTCGCCGTCCAGAACACCGTCCAGGCCAAGGACATTGGCTCCGCCAGCGCCTCCGTTGCCTTCTTCCGCTCCGTCGGTGGTGCCATCGGCGTGTCCGTCCTGGGCGCCGTCATGGCAAACCACGTCAAGGACCTGGCCACCGACGGGCTCGCCAAGCTGGGCATCCCGGCCGGCGGAAACAGCGGTGCCACGCTGGACCTCAAGGACCTGCCTGCACCGATCGCGGACGTCATGCGCGCCGCCTACGGTGATGCCACGGCCGGCATCTTCATGATCTCCGCCGTGGTGAGCGCCGTTGCCCTCATCGCCGTGATTTTCATCAACGAAGTGCCGCTGCGCAAGACGGTCGACATCACCCCCGAGGCCACGCTGCAGGCCAACGCGGCCGGTGAAGCGGGCATGACGGCCATGACCGGCCAGCTGCCCATGGTCTCCGCTGCCGCGCCGGACAGGGGCGCCCCCGCCGGGGACATCACCCCCCGGAGCGCCGTGCGGACTGCCGCGGCTCCCGCAAAAATGTACGACGCCGGTGCTGCCGCTGCGGCAGCAGCGTCCGGCAGGGTTGCCACGGAAGACTTCGAGGACGTCTTTGCACGCAGCTTCCGCTCGGAAGAGCTGGACCTGCGGTCCGCGGACAACGTGGACAAGGCCGCCAACGCGATTGCCAGCGCCGCTGACACCCTGCAGAAGCTGCAGGACACCCAGCACCTGCTGGCCCGCCAGCAGGCCGAACTGGGAACCATGGTGCTGGACATCCAGGAACAGCTGCGCTCCCAGCAGGAGGTGGCTGCCAGGCAGGCCGCCACGGCGGCAGAGCTCAGCCGGCTGCAGCGCAAGCTGCTGAAGGAACGCAAGATCCAGGCAGCAGCCGCGCTGTACCTGGCCGGTCACGGCCGGCACAGTGCCGCAGCCCCGACTGCCACTCCGTCCGCCGATGGTTCTTCGGAGCCGAACCAGGGACTGTAGCCGGCCTGCAAGCCAGCAGTAAGCCGTCCCTGCCGGGGCCGGCCAAGCCCCCGACGGATAGCAACAAAGCCGCAGCCCGCACCCGGAAAACCCTCCGGGTGGGGGCTGCGGCTTTCCTGCATCATGCCGGCCCGGGGCGGTGTGCCGGGCCCCCGCCGTCACCAGCGGGTGGGCGCGGGAAAAGATGCTCCGCCGGAGCCCAAATGTCGGTGGGCGTTATTAGAGTTGAGTCCATGCTCCTCACCCTCATACGGCGCTACTCCAAACCGTATTTGCCGTATATCGCCGCCGTGGTCATTTTCCAGCTTGCCGCCACCATCGCCGCGCTCTACCTGCCCAGCCTGAACGCCCAGATCATCGACCAGGGCGTGGCGCGCGGAGACACCGATTTCATCTGGCGAACCGGTGCGCTGATGCTCCTTGTGGCTTTCGCCCAGGTGGCTGCGGCCATCGCCGGCGTCTATTTCGGCTCCAGGACAGCCATGGCCGTTGGCCGGGACCTGCGCCGCGCCGTGTTCGGCAAGGTCACCAGCTTCTCCGCCAAGGACGTCAATGCGTTCGGCGCGCCCACGCTGATCACCCGGGGCACCAATGATGTCCAGCAGGTGCAGATGCTCCTCCTGATGGGGCTGAACTTCATGGTGGCCACGCCCATCATGTGCATTGGCGGCATCATCATGGCGCTGCGCGAGGACCTGAACCTGTCCTGGCTGGTCTGGGTGTCCGTCCCGCTGCTGGCCGTGGTGGTGGGATACCTGGTGGTCCGGCTCATGCCGCTGTTCCGCTCCATGCAACGGAAAATCGACCGGATCAACGCCGTGCTGCGCGAACAGATCATCGGCATCCGGGTGGTCCGGGCCTTCGTGCGGGAACCTTATGAGACGGACCGCTTTGGCGGCGCCAACAAGGAACTCACGGACGTCTCGCTCCGCATCGGTGCCCTGTTCGTCCTCATGTTCCCGGCCATCAGCATGATCCTGCACCTGTCCACCGCCGCCGTGCTCTGGTTTGGCGGCCAGCGCGTGGACGCCGGTGCCATGCAAGTGGGGTCTTTGACCGCGTTCCTGCAGTACCTGCTGCAGATCCTGATGGCCGTCATGATGGGAACCTTCATGGCCATGATGATCCCGCGCGCCTCCGTCTGCGCCGACCGCATCGGCGAGGTGCTCGACGTCGAGCCCTCCATCCACGACCCCCTAAACCCCGAGGCCCCGGCCGCCCTTGCCGGGGTGGTGGAGTACCGCAACGTGACCTTCGCCTACCCCGGAGCCGAGTCGCCCGTACTGAGCAACATCAGCTTCACCGCCCGGCCCGGCCAGACCATCGCCATCATCGGCTCCACAGGCGCCGGCAAGACCTCCCTCCTGTCCCTCCTGCCGCGGCTGTATGACCCCGCGGAAGGCCAGGTGCTGCTGGACGGGGTCCCCGTGGACAGGCTGGACCGTGCAGAGATCACTCGGCGCGTGGCCCTGGTACCGCAGCGCCCCTACCTGTTCTCCGGCACCATCGGGCACAATCTCCGGTTCGGCAAGACCGAGGCCACAGACCAGGAACTGTGGGACGCCCTCCTGGTCGCACAGGGCGAGTCGTTCGTCCGCGAGAAGAAGCACGGCCTGGACTCCCGGATCTCCCAGGGCGGCACCAACGTCTCCGGCGGACAGCGCCAGCGCCTCTGCATCGCACGCGCCCTGGTGACCGAGCCGCGGGTCTACCTGTTCGACGACTCCTTCTCCGCCCTTGACGTCGCCACTGACGCCCGGCTCCGCGCAGCCCTCAAGCGCACCACGTCGGACGCCACCGTGATCATCGTGGCCCAACGGATCTCCACCATCACCGAGGCCGACCAGATCCTGGTGCTGGACAACGGGCGGATCGTGGACCGCGGCACGCACGAGGAACTCCTGGAAACCTCGCCCACCTACCAGGAAATTGTTGAATCCCAGCTGAGCGTGGAGGAAGTGGCATGAGTCCCCGCAGGAAGGATGCCGATTCCGTGGAACAGGCCACACAGCCCGCCCCGCCGCAGGACGACGACTACTTCGAAGAGGAATTCACGCCCTCCGAGGCGGACGGGGACATGTTCGGTGGCATGCCCGCCAAGAAGGCCCAGCACTTCTGGCCTTCCGCGAAACGCCTCATGGGCCTCCTGAAGCCCGAGGCCATGGGCATCTACGCGGTGGTGGGCCTGGTGGTCATCTCCGTGGTCCTGAACGTCATAGCTCCCAAGATCCTGGGCCAGGCCATGGACGTCATCTTCGCCGGGGTAGTCGGCAGGCAGCTGCCGGCCGGCGCCAGCAAGGAGCAGTTCGTGGCAGGCCTGCGCCAGCAGGGCCAGGACAACTTCGCGGACATGGTTTCCAGGATGGAACTGGTACCGGGCACCGGCATCAACTTCAGCAGGCTCAGCATGCTCATCGCCATCGTCCTGCTCATGTACTTCGTGGCCAACATCTTCATGTGGCTGCAGGGGTACGTGCTGAACCGCATCGTCATGAAAGTGATCCGGCGGCTCCGCGACGATACCGAAAGCAAGCTGAACCGCCTGCCGCTGAACTACTTCGACACCCGGCAGCGCGGCGACGTGCTGTCCCGCGTGACCAACGACGTCGACAACATCCAACAGGCGCTCCAGCAGGCGTTCGCGCAGCTGGTGAACTCCGTGCTGACCGTGGTGGGCATTGTGATCATGATGTTCATCGTCTCCTGGCAACTGGCGCTGATCGCCCTGGTGGCGCTCCCGCTGTCCGGGGTGGCGGCCGGGGTGATCGGGGCCCGGAGCCAGAAGCTGTTCGCAGCCCAGTGGAAAAACACCGGGTCGCTGAATGGCCAGATCGAGGAATCCTTTTCCGGCCACGACCTGGTCCGCGTTTTCGGCCGGGACGCTGACATGCTGGCCCGGTTCGAGGAACGCAACGAGGCCCTGTACAAGGCAAGCTTCGGGGCGCAGTTCGTCTCCGGGATCATCTTCCCCGTCATGCAGTTCGTGTCCTACCTGAGCTACGTGGGCATCGCCGTGGTGGGCGGACTCCGGGTGGCCTCCGGCGCCATGTCCCTGGGCGATGCCACCGCGTTTATCCAGTACTCCCGCGAGTTCACCCAGCCGTTGGGCCAGATGGCCGGAATGGCCAACATGCTCCAGTCCGGCGTAGCGTCCTCGGAACGCGTTTTCGAATTCCTGGACGCCGACGAACAGGATGCCGAAACCGCCACCGAACACCTGCCGGCCAAAACCGACGGGCACGTGGACTTCAGGGGCGTCACCTTCAGCTACACCCCGGACAAGCCGCTCATCGAGAACCTGTCCTTCACGGCGGAGCCTGGCAACACCGTGGCCATCGTCGGGCCCACGGGAGCCGGCAAGACCACCCTGGTGAACCTGGTGATGCGCTTTTACGAGCTCAACTCGGGCTCCATCATGCTGGATGGTGTGGACGTCACCCACCTCAGCCGCTCCGAACTGCGCTCCAAGGTGGGCATGGTGCTGCAGGACGCCTGGCTGTTCGGCGGATCCATCTACGACAACATCCGCTACGGCAACCTCGACGCCACAGAGGAGCAGGTCATGGCGGCCGCCAAGGCCACCTTTGTGGACCGGTTCGTCCGGGCGCTCCCCGAGGGCTACAACACCGTGATCGACGAAGAGGGCAACAACGTCAGTGCCGGCGAGAAACAGCTGATCACCATTGCCCGCGCATTTGTGGCCAACCCGTCGCTGCTGATCCTGGACGAGGCCACCAGTTCCGTGGACACCCGCACCGAGCTCCTGGTGCAGAAGGCCATGGCGGCGCTGCGCTCAGACCGGACCAGCTTCGTCATCGCGCACCGTCTCTCCACCATCCGTGATGCGGATACGATCCTGGTTATGGAGAACGGACGAATCGTGGAACAGGGCAACCATCAGGTGCTGCTCGCTGCCGGCGGGGCCTACCACCGCCTCTACATGTCGCAGTTTGCCGGGGCGGACGCCGGGGACTTCCCGGTTGACGATTCGACGGCGGTGCGCAGCTGAGCGCGCACGGCGGCCAGCGGATCGAGGTGCTGGTGCCGATGCGCTGGGGCGACATGGACGCCTATGGCCACATCAACAACGTCCAGATCGTGCGGATGCTGGAGGAAGCCCGCATCGCAGCCTTCGGACCGCCCCGGGGCGCGGGCCTTCCGGGCATTGAGCCCCCGGTGTCGCTGTTCAACGACGTCCCGGCCGGGACTCTTGCCCTGGTGGTGGACCACAAGATCCGTTACGTCCGGACACTGGAGTACCGCAACGTTCCTGCGGTGGTCCAGGTATGGATCGGTGCCGTCAAGGGCGCCAGCTTCGACATCCACTACCTGCTCCAGGACCCCGTTACCCGGGAGGACTGCGTGAAGGCGAGCAGCCATCTGGCGTTCGTGGATGAAGCCACGGGCCGGGTACAAAGGCTCAGCCAGGAACAGAAAGACCGGATGGCCCCCTACAGGCACTAAGACTCTGGACAGCCTGCACCGGACCTACTGGACTGGAACCACGTTGTACACCGAAAGGAAGCGCTCATGGCCGGCAACAAGAACCGCACCGCCCGGAAAAAGAAGACCTGGAAGGAAATGTCACCGGGTGCCAAGATGGGCACCATTGCGACGGGCCTGGTTCAGGTGTCCCTGCTGGTTGCCGCCCAGCGCGACATCTCCCGGCGGCCGGCAGAACTCATCAACGGGCCCAAGGCCGCGTGGCGGGCGGCGTCCTTCGTCAATTTCATCGGCCCCATGGGTTACTTCATCTTCGGCCGGAAGCACTCCGCCACGGGCAAGTAGTCCCCGCTGGCAGGAGGGCGGCCGGCACCCGTGGAGCGGCCGCCCAGCTTGACCCTGTAAATTTGAGGGCATGACCCCCACTGCCACTGTTGCCATGACCCGCGCCCTCGGCATCTCCAGGGAGATCGAGGACGCGGCATGGTTCGTGTTGGGTCCCGGCCTCCAAGGCAAGGCCTCGCCCCTGGACGGCCGCACCAGGACATGGTCCGTTCCGGCGGCCGCGGAGCTGCTCGACCGGCTGGACCGCGGCATCGCTGACCCCAAAGCCCCGATGATGACGAACCTCCGCGAAAACCTGGAGGGTGCCACCCGCGGAGCAAAACAGCTGGCCGTGGAGCTGCTCTTCCTCCAGTCCCTTCCGCTGGCCCACGAAGTGAAGTCCCTCAAGGTCAAGCGCGCCCGCGTGGCCGAAGCCGCCGGCTGGCTGGAACCGCCGCTGGAACTGCCAGAGGAGCTGTACGCCGGGATGACCGACCACGGCGTAATCCGGGACCGGACCGCCGAATTCAACTGGACCATCTGGGACCACCTGAAGTGGCTGTGCCGGTTCGTGCGGAACGTTGCCCAGCGGCCGGCTGCCGTGGTGCAGGCGGCCATCAAGGACCCCCTCCAGTTCCACCGCCTCGCCGCATCCACCCCCGACGACCAGCCCGCCATCCGCCGGAGCATCGAATTCCTGGCGTGGCCCAGCTACTTCGAGCCAGTCGTGGCGGACGTGGAGCGGCAGGAGATCCGCGACGCCTTCGCCTCCCTGGTGGGCGGCGCGAAGGGCGACGGGGAAGAGGACATCACCGCGGACATCCACCGCATCCGGCTGTACCTGGACGAGCAGGCCGGCCAGCGGATCGACTGGTACTCCCGCCAGCTGGTCAGCCAGTGGCGCAAGGTGGGTGACCCCGGCCGGCGTGCCTGGCTGCTCCGGACCCACAGCGACCATGCCGAGCTGCTCACCGCCTGGCACGGCGAGGAGAAGGTGACCCTCGACGTCGAGCATCTCCGCACGCTGGACCCCGGCGTCACCGCCGGCCTGGTGCAGCACGCCGTGGACGAGGACTACAAGCACCTCGGCTACGTGAAACGCGAAGACACCAAAACCGCGGTCTTTGCCTTCCTGACCGTCATGAAGCCCGGGGACCTGGTGCTGTACCAGCACGCCGGAACCGTACGGCTGGGCGGCGTGCTGGGGGAGCCCCAATACAACGACGACAACCGGCGCCTGCGCCGCAAGGTGCGCTGGTTCGACGACGGCCATACCGCCACCAGCCTTCCCCGGCACGTCCAGCGACAGCTCGCCACCCCCGGCATCGTGGTGGACGTGACCCGCGTGGTCCAGGCGCTGCAGGCGCTGCTTCCGGCGGAGGCGGAAACCGAGCCCGACGGCGATACTGACGGCGCCGCCGTCGTCCCCCCTGTCCAGGAGGGCTTCCGCCCTCTGACGCAGGAATTCGCAGCCTCGCTGCACATGGAACTGGAGCCCCTCCAGGAGATCGCCGACCTGCTGGAGGAAAACCGCCAGCTGGTCCTCTACGGCCCTCCCGGCACGGGCAAGACCTACCTGGCCAAGCACCTCGCCGCGGAACTGGCGGACGACACCACGGACGAACGCGTCAAGCTGGTCCAGTTCCACCCGTCCTACGCCTACGAGGACTTCTTCGAGGGCTACCGGCCGGACAAGACGGATGAAGGCCAGGTGTCCTTCAAGCTGGTGGCCGGTCCGCTGCGCCGCCTCGCCGAGGAAGCCGCCAAGCCCGGCAACGAGAAAAAGCCGTACTTCCTGATCATCGATGAGATGAACCGCGCCAACCTGGCCAAGGTGTTCGGCGAGCTGTACTTCCTGCTGGAGTACCGCGATGACCGGATCTACCTGCAGTACAGCCCCAACGAGCCGTTCACGCTGCCGGACAACCTCTACATCATCGGCACCATGAACACCGCTGACCGGTCGATCGCGATGATGGACGCGGCTATCCGCCGGCGCTTCTCCTTCATCGAGCTGCACCCGCAGACGGAGCCGGTCAAGGGCTCCCTGCTCCGGTTCCTGGAGGCCCGCCAACTGGATACCACCCCGGCACTGCTGCTGGACGCGCTCAACGGGGCGATTGACGAGTGGGACCGGGACCTGATGATCGGCCCGTCCTACTTCATGAAGCCGGCAGCCCAAACCCCTGCAGGTCTGCGCCGGATCTGGAAGTACGAGCTCATGCCGCTGCTGGAGGAGCATTACCACGGCCAGCTGACGCGGGCGCAGCTGGAGGAGCGGTTCGGGCTGGACCAGCTGCTGGGACGCGTTGCAGCGCGCTGACCCCAGGGCGTCCGTGCGGCACCTGGTCCTGGACGAGCTGTCCACCGGGCTGGTTGAGCGGCTGGATGCGCCAAGCGCTTCCTTCCTGAATTCCAGTGGCCTGGCCAAGGCCTCGCCCATGGGCATGGGGCTGTACCGGATCGAGCCGGTAGGCAAGGTGGGCTCGGTGCGCACCCCCACGCTCCAGCTGGACGTCCGGCCCAAGGACCGGCTGGGGCTCAGCCGGCTCCTGTTTTTGCTCAGCTACGCGGGGGAGCAGGGGTTCCGCCCGGAGCTGGTGGCGGCGGACGAGGACCGGGAGCTGTGGAGTGCGCTGGCGGAGTCCCTGGCGCAGCTGGCCGAGCGTGCCCTGGGCCGCGGGGTCCTGCAGGGCTACCTCACCGTGGATGAATCCCTGCGCACGGTCAAGGGCCGGATCCGGATCTCGGACCAGATATCCCGCCGCCCCGGCATGCTGGTCCCGCTGGAGGTCTCCTACGACGAGTTCACCGAGGACATCGCCGAGAACCGGATCCTGCGCGCCGCCCTGGAACGGATGGGGCAGGTGCCCGGCGTCCGGCCCGAGGTGCTGGGGCGGCTGCGCCAGCTGAAGGGAAAGCTCGACGCCGTCACCCGCCTTCCAGCAGGCGCCCCGGTGCCGTCGTGGACGCCCACCAGGATGAACCTGCGCTACCACGCAGTGCTGCGCCTCGCGGAGCTGGTCCTGCGCAACGCGTCCGCCGAGGCGGGGGAGGGCAGGCAACAGACAGCGTCGTTCGTGGTGGACATGGCCCAGGTTTTCGAAGACTTCGTGGGAACGGCACTGCGCAGTGCGATGGCGTCATATCCGGGGGAGCTGCGGCTGCGGTACAACGCCCTCCTCAGCGAGGCGGTGCGCGATTCCGACCGGCTGTCCGTGCGCCCGGATGCCGTCCACATGCTCGGCGGACGCCCGGTGGTTGCCTACAACGCCAAGTACCGGGCGGCCTCGGATGCCGGCGCGTCGCTGACTGCCGACCACTACCAAATGCTGGCCCACTGCACCGCGCTCGCCGTGCCCACCGCCTGGCTGGTCTATGCGGGCAAAGGCGAGATGAAGCTCCGCCGCATCCTGAACACCGACATCGACATCGTGGAGTTCCCGCTGGATCTCAGCCAGCCGCCGTCGGCCATCCTGGAATCCTTACGGGACCTTGCCTCCCAATCCTGGGGCGAGGTGCTCAGGACCGCTGCACCGGAACCCGGAACGTAAACGTCGTTCCCTCGCCCAGCGTGCTCTCGACGTCGATGGTCCCGCCGTGGGCTTCCACGATCGCCTTGCTGATGGGCAGGCCCAGGCCGACGCCCGGGATGGCGGTGCGCCGGACGTTGCTGGTCCGGAAGAACTTGGCGAACACCTCGGAGGTGTCCTCCGGGCTCATGCCCATCCCCGTGTCCTTGACCCGGCAGGCCAAATGGCCGTTTTCCCGCGCCAGCGACACCACCACCTCGCCGCCGTCAGGGGAGTATTTGATGGCGTTGGACACCAGGTTGTCCAGTACCTGGGAGATCCTGGCGCTGTCCACGCGGGCCTCCAGCCGTTCCGGGGTTTCCGCCCGCAGTTCCACGCCGGCTGCGGCTGCGCGGGGCAACGCCGAGGACACGCTGCTGCGCACCAGTTCGGCAACATCCACGGCGTCGGGCGAGACGATCAGCTGGCCGTTCCGGCTGGCCAGCAGGTCCGACACCAGGGTCAGGAGGCGCTCGGAATTCCGGCGGATGATCTCCAGCATCTCCCGTTCAGGCTCGTCCGGATCATCGGCCAGCAGGATCTCAACGTAGCCCAGGATGGACGTCAGCGGGGTCCGGAATTCGTGGGAGACGCTGGAGACGAAGTCGTCCTTGGCGGTGAGTGCATTCACCAGGTCCGTGACGTCGCTGAAGACAATCACCGAGCCGGTGAAGTTGCCGTCGGAGTCCTTCATGGCCCGGGCCGTGGTCACGAGTGCCCGCTGGTCCTTCCCGTCACCCAGCCAGACCAGGTAATCGGTGAAGGTTTCGCCCAGGACGGCGCGGCGCACGGGACGCTCCTGGACGGGGATCAGGGTTTTCCGGTCCGGGCCGTAGACCAGCAGCTGCGATTCGTTGGGGTCCGCAATGTTCTTTGGCCGGGCCAGTTCATGGTTGGCCCGCTGCTTCCGGTTCATCAGGATGTCATGGCCGTCGGCATCAATAGCCAGCACGCCCAGATGCACGGTATCCAGCACAGTGTTCAGCAGCGATTCCTGGCGCTTGCTGGTCCGCAGGTTGGCCCGCAGCTGCTCGTCCTTTTCTTCCAGCTGCTTCTGCTGGCGCATCATGCTCAAGGTCAGGACGCTCACGGACACGCCGATGCCCAGCATCATGACGGGCAGCAGCAGTGAGCGCGCGAAGTCCTGCGGCGTGAAGTTGCCCTTCAGGAGCAGCGGCACCCAGATGATGGCCAGCGGTCCAAGGAAGGAGAACCACAACGCGGCTCTCGGATAGTAGCCGGACGCGCAAAGCCAAATGACGGGAAACACGGCCAGCAGGCTGATTCCCGTCAGGCTTTCCTGGCCACCTTCGCGGCCTGCGCCGATGGAGATGAAGTCCAGCAGCGGGATGGCGAGGAAGCTGGTGTAGGGCAGCCGGTCCCAGGGGATCACATAGCAGAGCGCCATGATGGCCAGCTGCGAAACAAGGAACGTAACAAAGAGGGGATTGCCCATGGTGTCCGGGAAGAACGCCCACACCAGGAAAGCCGTGAGGAGCGTGGTCACGAACAACGGCATCTGGCTCAAGGCCACCCGGTCCGTCAGCCGGTACTCATGGAAGGGCCGCTTGAAAAACCGCAGCCGGCCCGAGGACCAGGCAGTGGGGTCGCTCATGGCGCGGGGGACGCGGATGTGGGGGTGTGCGGGACCATACCAGCAGGATATCCGCAGCCAGCTATACTTCAGACGTTGGCACTGAGGGGGCTCTATGAGTGAGGCACGTGTGGGTCTGGTCATCGAAGATGACCACGACATTCGGGAACTGGTTCGCACTGTGCTGACCCAGGCTGGATTTGAGGTAACCGTCGCCAGCGGCGGCGCCGAGGGCGTCCTGATGGCCAAGAGCCTTAATCCCGATGTCATTACCCTGGACCTGGGGTTGCCGGACATCGACGGCTTTGAAGTCTCCCGGCAGATCCGCGAGTTCTCGGATGCGTACATCGTGATGCTGACGGCGCGCACCGAGGAACTGGACACCCTGATCGGGCTCGAATCGGGGGCCGATGACTACCTCACCAAGCCGTTCCGCCCGCGGGAGCTCCGCGCCCGGGTTGCGGCCATGATGCGCCGGCCGCGGTCCGTTCCTGACCCGCACGAAGTTTCGGTGGATGCCTCCGCGGACAGCGCGGCCCATCCGGAGCGCGGAAACTTCACCCACAACGGCCTGGAGCTCAGCTACGCCTCCCGCACCGTCACCGTTGACGGCATAGAGATGAACCTGACCCGTACGGAGTTCGAACTCCTTTACGCGCTCCTGGAAGCAGGACGGACGGTCAGGACCAAGTCCGACCTGGTGCGGCGGCTTCGCGACGAGGATTACGACGTCGGCAGCTACATCAGCGAAGCAGACGAACGTTCCGTGGAGGTCCACATGGGGAACCTGCGCAAAAAGCTGGGCGACTCACCGCAGCAGCCACGGTGGCTGCAAACCGTTCGCGGGGTGGGCTACCGTTTGGCCCCGGGGCAGCACTGAGCCTGCAGCCGGTGCATGGTCTGCCTGCTGCACTGGGTGATGGGCCGCAGATAGGTGGCGGCCAGCCTGGGCAGCGCCACCGCCATGTCTGCGTGGCGCGCCTCGGCCCGGATCTCGTTCTCCAGCTCCAAAGCCAGTCCGGCCAGGCGCTCTGCTCCCACCATCTGGCTTGACGTCTTCAGGCTGAGGACCGCGTCCATGGAGCCCTCCAGGTCCCCCGTGGTCAGGGCCAGCCGCAACCGGCCCAGCCGCTGGGGCAGGTACTCGATGAAGTTCCCCACGAAGACGCGGCTGTAGCCTTCCTCCTCCTCGAGTTCGTCCCGCAGCCGGTCCAGGACGGACTGGTCTACCAGCGGCCTGGGGGCATCATCTGATGTGCTCATGACACTCCTTTCTGCTGGTTTTGTAGACTCGGGAATCTGGGCGCTGAGCCCGGAACGCTTGCTCTTTTTCAGGTTAGGACTGTTCCCAGGACCTCGCAGAAGACTCGGCAAGAATTGTGGTTTTCTTGATGGGAGTGCGGATTTTTGCCCATAAAATCAAGGCCAGTGCTTTCTGCATTGACGCCACCGGCGGCCGCGGCCGCCTCTCAATCTGGGGATAGATTGCCGTGTTCCGAATGCTTAGGTCCTTATTTGTCGCGCTCATAATCGGGGTTGGATTGGCGGTTTCCGTCATCCAGCCGGCCAGCGCAGCAGCCACGTCACCGCAAGTTTCGCTCAATCCCACCTCCGGACCGGCCGGTTCCGCCGTGACGATCGCCGGAACCGGGTTCAGGGCCTCCACCACAGGCACCGTGATCGTCGGGTCCACCACGTTCGCGTTCCAAACAACCTCGACGGGTGCATTCAGCACAGGCATCACCATTCCGGCGGCGGCCACCGGGAACCTCACCATCACCGCCAAGACGTCGTCCATCAAGGCATCCGCCACATTCGTGGTCCAGGCGGCGCCGGCTCCGGCGCCCGCACCGGCACCGGCCATCAGTTCCGCCGCCCTGCGCTTTGGAGCGGCAACGCCGGGGGGACCCCTGGCCAGTTCGGAACTGGACGAGGTTGCCACCGTGTCCGGGGAAATCCCTTCCATCGTGATGAGTTACAAGGATTTCCTGCAGCCCCCGCCCATCACTGAGCTGGACGCTGTCCGCTCCCGCGGAGCCACGCCCCTGGTTACCTGGGAGCCGTGGGCTTGGGGAGGTGGCGTCAACCAGCCGGCGTTTTCGCTGGCCCGGATTACTGCCGGGGACTTCGACGGGTACATCAGCCAGTGGGGCCAGTCCCTCGCGGCATGGGGCAAACCGGTCATGCTGCGCTTCGCCCACGAGATGAACGGCAACTGGTATCCCTGGGCCGAAGGCGTGAACGGTAACCAGGCCGGAGATTACGTAGCCGCCTGGCGGCACGTGCACGACGTCGTTGCCGGCACGGGCGCCGCGAACGTCCAGTGGGTCTGGTCGCCCAACGTGCCGTACTGGGGCTCCACTGACCTGGCAGGCCTGTACCCGGGCCCGGGCTACGCGGACATCGTGGCCTTGGACGGCTACAACTGGGGCACCTCGCAAACCTGGAGCAGCTGGGTTTCCCCCGTGGACCTCCTCGGCCCCGGCATCTCCCAGCTCCGCACCCTGGCCCCCGGGAAACCCGTGCTGGTCGCGGAAACGGCGTCCAGCGAACTGGGAGGTTCCAAAGCGACCTGGAATACGGACCTGGTGTCCTACCTTGCCGCCCAGCCGGACGTGATGGGCTTTGTCTGGTTCCATATGCAAAAGGAAACAGACTGGCGCATCAACAGCAGTGACTCGTCGGCGTCGGCGTTCAAGTCCGCCCTTTTGGCTCGAAGAAGCTAGGGGATAGGGGATAGCTGCTCCGAAACTGTCAGTGGCGGCTGCCTGATCGCCGGCAACCCGTTTATCCTGCCGCGCCAGGATCAAGGACAGTGGCCGGAGCAGCGAAAGATTTCCTCAAGATTGGCTGTTTACAAGCCTTCATGCGCCGGCTTCGAGGAAATGCACCAACTGGGCTTCGAGTGCTGATCGATCCTTCAGTTCGCACTCCCAGACCGTCAGCACTTCCCAGCCGGCGTCTTCCAGCTTCCGGCGCTGGCCGGCGTCGCGTTCCCGGGTCCGGCTCCGTTTCGCTGCCCAGAACTCGGCGTTGGCTTTTGGAGCGTGCAGACCCACCCTGCAGTCGTGGAAATGCCAGAAGCAGCCGTTGACGAAGATCACCTTGTGCCGGGAGGCGAAGACGAGGTCAGGATTGCCTGGCAGCCTGGTGCTGCCGGACCTGCCGTGCAGCCGGTACCGGTAGCCCCTGGCGTGCAGCAGCTGCCGCACCAGCAGCTCGGGTTTGGTGTTCTTCCCACGGATCCGGGACATGTTCCAGCTGCGCTGCGCAGGAGTGAGTTTGTCTGCAGTGGGCTTGGCAGCGCTGGAGTCGTCCGGCATCCTTCCAGTCTAGGAGGGCCTAGATCTCCCGTTCCGGCTGTTCGCCGAACACGAAGTGCCGGCCGCTGACGGAGGTTGGGTCGATCTCCACGTAGAAGTCCTTGAGCGTGGGGACCCAGGTCTTCAGGCCCAGTTCTTCGATGGCAGCGAGCTCGTCCGAGTTGCTGAGGACCCTTGCCGTCCCCCGGAGGACAACGGACCAGGCCTCCTGCGACAGGATGCCGTCGGTTTCGAACAGCACCTTGGCGTTGATTGTGAGTTGCGCCAGTTTGTTTCCAGGTGCTGTGCGCAGGTAGAGCTTCCGGTTGGAGGTCACGTAATTCACCGGGAAGATGTCCGGTTCCCCTGCGACGGAGACCACCAGCCGGCCGTGCTGCGTCGCCGCCAGAAGCCGCCACGACTGCTCATCTTCGAGTTCCAGGACAGGATTGCCGTCCGCGTGTTCAAACATCATGCGGCCATTCTTCTACGTGGAGTAGAAATGCGCCAGAGGCTTTGTGCCCCATTTCCTCCGCTTTATGACAGCACAGTCAAGGCTTAACAGTTCGGAAACAGGTCTGTGACCGGGCTGTATTTCCCGCTGGATAGCGTCGCACGCAGGGCCATGACGGCTGAAGGCAAACGAAAGCGACGCACCCAATGGGCAACGACACAGACACAACGCAACTGCTGGAACCGGCGGCACCCGCTGGTGCCGCCGTCGTCGGACGTTCTCCGGCAATCCCTACGGCGGGCAACACTGCCGCCCTCAACGCCACCAAGGAAAGCCTGGAGGATTACACGCTGCGGTTCGCGCCGCGGTCCTACCGCAAGTGGAGTGCGGGCGTGGTGGCCACGAGTGCGCTGGGCGGCATCGCCTACCTGGCGGACTTCTCGATCGGGGCGAACATCGGCATCTCCTACGGGACGGTCAACGCGATCCTGGGAATCCTGGTGGCGGCCGTGGTCATCTTCGCCACCGGCTTTCCCTTGGCGTACTACGCCGCGCGCTACAACATCGACCTGGACCTGATCACCCGGGGTTCGGGCTTTGGATACTACGGGTCGGTGGTCACCAACGTCGTCTTTGCCACGTTCACTTTCATCTTTTTTGCGCTGGAGGGCTCCATCATGGCGCAGGGGCTGGAGCTGGGGCTCGGCATTCCGCAGTGGATGGGATACGCCGCGTCCACGGTGATCATCATCCCGCTGGTCATCTACGGCATGAACACGCTGGCCAAACTCCAGGTGTGGACCACCCCGCTCTGGCTGCTCCTCATGGTGGTGCCTGTGGGATACCTGCTGGTCTCGCACCCGGAGAGCATCGACAGCTTCTTCGCCTACACCGGAGCAACGGGCGACGGCGGTCCCAACCTTGCGTCCGTGATGCTCGCCGCCGGCGTGTGCCTGTCCTTGATGGCGCAGATTGCCGAGCAGATCGACTACCTCCGGTTCATGCCGCCGCGCACCGAGGCCAACCGGAGCGCCTGGTGGCGCGCAGTGATCCTGGCCGGCCCGGGCTGGGTGATCTTCGGGGCCATCAAGCAGATCGTGGGCCTGTTCATCGCCATCTACCTGATCGCCACGCTGGATCCCGCCGCGTCCGCCACGGCCAATGAGCCCGTGCACCAGTTCCTGGGCGTGTACCAGGAGATGATGCCCGCGTGGCTGGCCATGACGCTGGCCGTGGTGCTGGTGGTCATCTCGCAGATCAAGATCAACGTCACCAACGCCTACTCCGGCTCGCTGGCCTGGACCAACTCCTTCACACGCATCACCAAGACCTACCCGGGCCGGATGGTGTTCGTGGTGGTGAACCTGCTGATCGCCCTGGTCCTGATGGAAGCGAACATGTTCGATTTCCTCAACACCATCCTCGGGTTCTATGCCAACTGCGCCATGGCGTGGGTGGTCACCGTGGCGTCCGATATTGCCATCAACAAGTACCTGCTCAAGATTTCCCCCAAGGTGCCTGAGTTCCGCCGCGGCATGCTGTACGCCGTGAACCCTGTTGGCTTCGTGTCCATGCTGGTCTCCGCAGGGGTTTCGATTGCCGTGTTCTTCGGGGCATTTGGAACTGCGATCCAGCCGTACTCGCCCATCTTCGCGGTGGGGCTGGCGCTGGTCCTGCCACCGGCGCTCGCGGTCCTGACCCGCGGCCGCTACTACCTCCGCCGGACCGACGACGGGATCGACCTGCCCATGTTCGACGCCGACGGGAACCCCAGCGACGCCAAGCTCCTGTGCCACGTGACGGGATTGGAGTTCGAACGGCCGGACATGGTGCGGTCCGCACAGGACGCGTCCGACGGCGGCCCGCAGTATGTTTCGTCGCTCGCCTTGTCCACGGACAAGACGGGGGAGTTGGTCCTGCCCGCACAGAAGTAGGGTTTTGTTTTCTTGATTCTTTATTGACGGGGGAGCCGGTGCACTTTATGCACCGGCTCCTTTTATGACTTTTTGCCGGGCGGACCCGGTGGTAGAACTGTGGGCGGTGCCTGTGGATAAGTTTGATCGCCAAATTGTGACGTGGGCTACCCTTAAGGCACTGTTCGGAGCAAGCCGTCTTGAAACTACTGGGGGAATAGCGGCCCATGACATCACAGAACTCCTTTACGTCCCGCGCTGTGCCGTCGGGAGCAGCAGCCCTTGTTGTCGGTTTGGCGCTCGCTTTGTCCGGCTGTAACTCCGGAGGGTCGCCGGGCCCGGGCGGCACTTCGTCCCAGGTAGCGGAGGAAAAGCCTACTGCCAGCGCCACGGCCGCTCCCACCCCAACGCCGAGCGCCGTCTACAAGCCCGCCGACGCCTCCGGACCCGCCCAGAACGTTCCCGTGCCCGTGCTGCCCGAGGTAGCTAAGACGGAGACGAAGGAAGGTGCAGAAGCGTTCGCTAAGTACTGGTTCCAGCTCCTCAGCTATGGATACGAAACCGGTGATACCGAACGTTTGTCTGCGTTATCTGGGCCGGATTGCCTCTTCTGCAAAGGACTGGTCGACAATATCGAAACAGCCTGGAGCGACGGGAAGTGGATATCGGGCGGCCAAATAGAAACTCCGGCAGTTACGGCCGATGCTCCTGCCGGTGGATCGACGTATGTCACCTTGCAGGTGATCCAAAAGGAACTGGTAATTCGGGACGCAGATGGAAGTCCCTATCAGGAACCAACAGCAGCCACAAACTCCGGAAGCCGGGCTACCGCTTCATTCGGGAGTGCGGGCTGGACGATTAACAAATTGAGCCTGATCCGCTAGCTATGCGCGCCGAACATAGGGGGATTCTTGCGCTCTGTTTGTCCGTGCTATCGCTTCTACTCCTTGGCGGCCCTGCGTTCGGCGAAGACCACTCCAAGCCCAAGCCTCCCGTAGACGTTGGCTTCGTGGACACTGGGCTCCAGGCTGGTGCTGACGACCTGATGTCAGATCCCTCGACCGGATCTGTTGTTCCGGTCCCTCCCGGCACTGTGAGTACCGACCCCAACGAATACAAGTACGAACTTCAGTGCCATCTTGGCGGAGGCGACTTCGATACGCCCTGCCTAGCCCGCCAGCTCGACTGCAAAGACCGTGAGGACGGCGCCAAGGGCATTCCGGTCATGTGGCTGTCGCGGCCCCGGGGTGTGCCAGGGGCTGTTTGGGCGCATCACTCGGGCCCCACCTGCCTTTACGATCCGAAGCCCGAGGACCTCCTGCCCAGGATCGCCGCGGATATCCAGCGGCAGTTCCAGAACCTCCCTGTCAATGCCGGGGCGGTCGTGGCCCAGCCCAGCCCCAACACCCTCCGGGGCGCCGAGACGAATTTCTACGCGGAAGCGGCTGAACAGCAGTTCGACATCACCATGTTCGGCCAGAAAGTCCACGTGGTGGCCACGCCTGTGCAGTACACGTGGAACTACGGAGATGGCACAGTCTTCGGCCCGCAGCCTTCCATGGGCGGCCCGTTGCCGCAGGACCGGTGGGGCGAAAAGACCCGCACCAGCCGTATGCCTCCACGGGCGATTTCCAGGTTGTCCTGACCACCTCGTTCCAGGGCACGTACTCGGTGAACTCCGGGCCGCCGCTGCCGATCCCCGGTCAAGGCCAGTTCAACGCCCCGCCGCAAAGCATCAGTGTGTGGCGTTCGCTCACCCGCAACTATGCCGACGACTGCAACGCAAATCCGCAGGGCCAGGGCTGCCCCGGTGTCGGGGGATAGCGCGGGGACCGAAGGAAGCTTGTGATCCCCGTCGCACCGGGGGAAGTCCGGAATAGTTGCACGCGCCCCACAGTTGGCAAAGACAGTACGTCTTAAGCCTTCGAAAGGAACTGCGCATGCTGTTTTCCCCACTCACCCTCGGCGAACTTGAACTTCCCAACCGCCTGGTGATGGCACCCCTCACCCGCCTCCGCGCGGGTGAGAAAGGCATCCCCGGGCCGCTCCTGGCCGAGCACTACCGCCAGCGCGCCTCCCTGGGCCTGATCGTCAGCGAGGGTACGTACCCCACCCCGGCTGGCCAGGCCTACCCGGGCCAGCCCGGTATCGTCACCGAAGAACAGGTTGCCGGGTGGAAGACGGTCACCGATGCCGTCCACGCCGAAGGCGGACGCATGTTCGCGCAGATCATGCATGGCGGCCGCGTTTCCCACTCCGACATCACCGGTGGGCTGCCTATCGTCGCTCCCAGCGCCGTAGCCATCGACGGCGTGGTCCGGACACCGGCCGGCAAGCAGCCGTACCCCGTGCCGCACGCCCTCACCACGGACGAACTCCCCATGGTCATCCAGGAATTCGTCAACGCTTCGCTGAACGCCATCGAGGCAGGGTTCGACGGCGTGGAACTGCACGCGGCCAACGGCTACCTCCTGCACGAGTTCCTGGCGCCGAACTCCAACGTCCGGACGGACAGC
Organism: Pseudarthrobacter sp. 902506025; assembly: GCF_040702325.1. Taxonomy (NCBI): domain Bacteria; kingdom Bacillati; phylum Actinomycetota; class Actinomycetes; order Micrococcales; family Micrococcaceae; genus Pseudarthrobacter; species Pseudarthrobacter sp. 902506025. Next base: position 5,430 of record NZ_JBFBKW010000012.1, on the reverse strand, counting down.
TACGGCGGATCACCGGAAAACCGCGCCCGCTTCGTCATCGAAACCATCAACGCCGTGGTGGCAGCCCTTGGCGCGAACCGCGTGGGTGTGCGCATTTCCCCCGAGCACAACGTGCAGGGCATCGCCGAGACGGACGCAGCTGACGTTCGTGCCACCTACGAGGTCCTCGTGGACAGCATCGCACCGCTCAACCTGGCATACCTGAGCATCCTGCACCACGAGCCCACCGGTGAACTTGTCCAGGACCTTCGTGCACGCTTCGGCGGAACCTTCCTGGTGAACACCGGCTTCGGCGTGATCACCACGCGCGAAGAAGCCGTGAACCTGGTGGCGGAAGGCCACGCAGACGCCGTTGTGGTGGGACGCCCCGCCATCGCCAACCCGGACCTTGCCCGGCGCTGGAAGGAAAGCCTCCCGCTCAACGAGCCCGACGCCTCCACGTTCTACGCGGAGGGCGCCACCGGTTACACGGATTACCCGATGTACCAGGGCTAAGTGGCGGCCCACCGGCCAACCCGGATGAAACAACGACGGCGGCACCCATCATGGGTGCCGCCGTCGTTGGCTGTCAGGGGTGCTGGTCCCGGACAGCGGCGCCGGAGGCCATCCGACGACCCCCGGCTGAAGACTTGTGTGGCCCGCCGGACTCCACTGGAAGCCGGCGGTGATCAGATGCTACTCCATCGAATGGACTCTTACCAGAGCCAGTTTTGCCACCTGGGAAGTTAGCTACAGAACGGCCTCGCGGCCTGTGCCTTCCTTCATCAGCAGGCGCCCATCCTCGATCGAAACCAGCACGCTCTTGGGTTTCCCGCTGACCTTGGTAATGGCTTTCAACCCCCGATTCGTGACCTCAACTCCCACCTGTGCGCCCTTTGCCGGCAACTCCACGGACACCTCGGATGCGATGCCGAGCAGCGGATTGGTCGAGATCCCAAGGTCCCGCCGCACCTCCTTGCCGTTGACGGTCACGGTGACGTTAGCCTCATCGAATCCCTCCTGAAACACCACAAGCAGTTCCCGCATGATGGCCTCTTCCTCGAGCATGGGCGCCAGTAACGGCATGTCCACTACAGCACTTTGCCGGGCCCAGCGGAATACCCTCCCGTCCCCTGCTGAATCCCCATCCGCACGGCGCCCGGTGGAGCCCCGCAGCGCGGTAAGGCAAGATGTTCTGGTGACTCAACTGCCTGCACCTTCCGCTGTCTCCGCCCCCTCCCGCGCATCGGAGGACGATGCGATCTTCGCCCAGATCGCTGCCGAATTGGGGGTCAAGGCCTGGCAGGTAAAGGCCGCGGTTGGTTTGCTCGACGGCGGGGCAACGGTTCCGTTCATCGCCCGGTACCGCAAGGAAGCCACCGGCACGCTGGACGACACCCAGCTCCGTGACCTCGACGAACGCCTGCGCTACCTCCGCGAACTGGCAGACCACCGTCGCGCAGTCCTCGAAGCGGTCGAAGCGCAGGGCCAGTTGACGCCTGAACTGCGCAAGGCGATCCTGGCCGCGGACACCAAATCGCGGCTAGAAGACATCTACCTCCCGTTCAAGTCCAAGCGCCGGACCAAGGCCCAGATTGCCCGGGAGGCCGGGCTGGAGCCGCTCGCCGATGCGCTGCTGAAGCGGCCGGACCTGGACCCCGAACACGAGGCGGGGAAGTACCTCAACAGTGACCACGCCATCGGTGACCCCGCCGCCGCGCTCGCCGGTGCCCGGGCCATCCTTGTGGAGCGCGTGGCGCAGGACCCTGACCTCGCCGCAAACCTGCGGGACAGGATGTGGACGCAGGGCCGGATGGTCTCCCGCGTCAAAAAGGGCAAGGAAGCCGAAGGCCAGAAGTTCGCCGATTACTTCGAGTTCGCGCAGGCACCGGACCGGATGCCGTCCCACCGTGTGCTCGCGCTGTTCCGCGGGGAGAAGGACGGCGTCCTTGAGCTGGACCTCGCCGAAGCCGACCCATCGGACGACGCCGCCCTGACCGCCGCCCGCGCCCGTTACGAGTCCGCAGTTGCCAGGTTCCTCGGGGTCGCCGACCGTGGCCGTCCCGCCGACGCATGGCTGATGCAGACAGCCCAGGTGGCCTGGCGTTCACGCGTGCTGGCACGGCTCACTTCCGACCTCCGCGGCAGGTTGTTCGCCGCAGCGGAGGACGAAGCGGTCCGGGTGTTCGCCGCTAACCTCAGGGACGTCCTGCTGGCCGCCCCCGCCGGAAACCGTGCCACGCTGGGCCTCGACCCGGGACTGCGGACCGGGGTGAAAGTCGCCGTGGTGGACGGCACCGGGAAGGTAGTGGCCACCGATACCGTTTACCCGCACGCTCCGGCGCGGAAATGGGACGAAGCGCTGGCCACTTTGGTGCGTTTGGCGCGGCAGCACGCCGTCGAACTTGTGGCCATCGGCAACGGGACCGCCTCACGCGAAACGGACAAACTCGCTGCCGAACTGATCAAGCTGCTTCCCGAGTTGGACCGGAAACCCCAGAAAATCGTGGTGTCCGAGGCCGGCGCGTCGGTCTATTCCGCCTCGGCGCTCGCCGCCGCTGAACTGCCGGGAATGGACGTTTCGCTTCGCGGTGCCGTGTCCATTGCCCGCCGCCTGCAGGATCCCCTCGCCGAACTCGTCAAGATCGATCCCAAGTCCATCGGTGTAGGCCAGTATCAGCATGATGTGACCGCGTCGAAACTGGACCGGAGCCTGGACGCGGTGGTGGAGGACTGCGTGAACGCCGTCGGTGTTGACGTCAACACTGCCTCGCCTGCGCTGCTGAGCCGGGTTGCCGGCGTTGGGCCCCTGCTGAGCGAAAACATCGTGGCGTACCGGAACGAGCACGGACCCTTCAACAAGCGGACCGACCTCAAGAAAGTGCCGCGGTTGGGCGCCAAGGCGTTCGAGCAGTGCGCAGGATTCCTCCGGATCACCGGCGGAGCCGAGCCGCTGGACGCATCAAGCGTGCACCCGGAGTCCTACGCCGTGGCGAGGAAGATCCTCGTGGCTGCCGGTTCCGCCCCGGCCTCCTCCCTGGACCCGCAAAAGTTCGTCGACGGCACGTTCGGCCTGCCCACCGTCAAGGACATCCTCGCTGAACTGGACAAACCCGGGCGTGACCCCCGGCCCGCCTTTGCCGCCGCCACGTTCTCGGAAGGCGTCGAGAAGATCTCGGACCTGGTGCCGGGCATGATTCTCGAAGGAACGGTAACCAACGTCGCGGCCTTTGGGGCGTTCGTGGATGTTGGAGTCCACCAGGACGGCCTGGTCCACGTTTCCGCCCTGTCCAACCGCTTTGTGTCCGATCCGCGCGAGGTGGTGAAGTCCGGCCAGGTGGTCCGGGTGAAGGTACTGGAGGCCGACCCGGAGCGGAAGCGGATTTCGCTCACGTTGAGGCTCGACGACGAACCCGCCGGCGGCGGGGCAAGTCCAGGCCGGCGCGATTCAGGTTCCGGCCGGCGCGATTCCGGGAGCCGAAAGACCGAGCGTGCCGGGCGTCCGGATCGCCAACAGCAGGGGAAGCAGGGATCAGGCGCGTCCGGTGGGGGTGCCAGGTCCAGCCCCGCACCCCAACCCGTCAACACGGCCATGGCCGAGGCACTTCGGAAGGCCGGCCTGGGCAAGTAGTCCACCGGGTCTTTTGGCGGTACCGAGGTTTCTAGCCGGTAGTTTCCAGCACGCGCGGCCTGCCGAACCTTGTCCGGACTCCCGGGGAGTAAAGGACAGACTCTGGCGGACCGCTGACACCGATCCCGGCGGCTCCTACCAACCCATCGCTGAGCTGGTGGACCTCAGCGCCGAAGAGCGGCCACTCGTGGTGCGTGTTTGGAACGTAGATGGTTCTGCCGTAGAAGCGGCCATGCATGCCGTATCTGGCCGTCAGGAAGATCGACAAAGGGTCGGCTGCCGCGGCGTGCAGCTGGGGGATGACCCCAAAGCTGCTGCGGGCGGCAGTGGCGCCCAGCCGGCGTACGGAGTAACCAACGGCAGATCCAGTCTGGCCGCCGGGTGTTCCGGCCGCGCCGGTGGCGTGCTGCCGTCCACCGCCGTACCCCGGAAAGGGAGGCCATTGCCGGATGCGCGACCACATGTAGGGAATCCCGGCAGCGCGGGTCGCCAGGACAACGGGCAGCCGGTCTGCGTCCAGGCTCAGGAACACCACTCCGCGGGTGCCGTCCGGCTCGCGGGAGTAAAGCCGGACGTTCACCTCGTTGAAGCTCCCCAGATACGGGATGCCGGGGCCTCGCCCAAGCGCTGCCTGCTCCATGCGAAAGCCGATCAGGCCAACCCAGGAACTGCCGTCGAACACATCGGGTTGAACCCCGTCCGGCATGAACGCCGCGGCAGTGGCCTCCGGAATGCGCCAGTGAAGGAAGACGGCATCAAGCCACCGCTGGTCGGAAAGTACCGGCCTTGGAAGTGCCGGCGGCCGCGGCCACACTCCCGCGGCATACAGGTTCCCGGTCAAGGTCCTCCCACTCCTTCGCTCGGTTTGGATGACGAAGCTCCTGGTTTCCGCCCCGCAGCTCTCAGTTCAGCGGGCGTGTGTCTTCGGGAAGCTGGCCACCGGCGAGAAGCTTCGCAGCCGTGTCAGCCAGGGCAGTCAGCGCCACCCTCTGCGTCCAGGGACCATACGAAATGCGGGCCACGCCCAGTTCCTGCAGCGTCGCCGGCGGCAGGGACCCAGGAACGTTGATGACCGAGACCTTGTTCCAGCCGATGCCTTCCACCAGGGCAGTCACCGTGGGCTCGTCCAAAAGGCCGGGGACGAAGACCGTGGTGGCACCGACGTCCAGGAAGGCCTTGCCCCGCGCGATGGCATCCGCAAGAACGTCTTCGGGGTCCCGGTCCTTGCCCTTGAGGAAGGCGTCGGTCCGCGCGTTCAGGACGAAGTCGATTCCCTCTGCAGCGCCGGCATGCACAACGGCTGCCATCTGGTTCACCGCGTCCTCGAGCGGGCGCATCTGGTCCTCGATATTGGCGCCAACGATTCCGACTCCGATGGCCTTCCGGGTTGTCTCCCCAGGGTTCCCGTAGCCGGACTCAAGGTCAGCGCTGACCGGCAGGTGGGTGGCGGCGGCGATGCGGCCCACAAAGCTGACCATCTCGTCGACGGGAATGTTCTCGCCGTCCTCGTAGCCCAGCGTCGCGGCGATCGAGTGGCTTGCCGTTGCCAGGGCAGTGGTTCCCGGGATGTCCGTGATGACTTTGGCTGTGATGGCATCCCAGACGTTGACCACCTGGAGGATCTCAGGGGCCTGGTGGAGGCGGAGAAGTTCGGAGGCTTTTGCGCTGCTGTTTTCGGTCATGGGTGAAGCCTAACGGACTGTCTTTGGACACTCTTCGCGTGGTGGGTGGGGTGGCGGGGGTGGTTTGAAGTAGTGGTTTTGTTGGGGTGTTTGGGTGGGGTCGATGTGGGGTGGGGGGATGAAGGCCGGTGTGCCGGG
>NZ_JBFBKW010000011.1:59358-173830 GCF_040702325.1 Pseudarthrobacter sp. 902506025 | reverse complement strand
CTAAACTTCTACAACAACCACCGGCCACACGGCAGCCTCGGAGGCAAACCACCTATCAGCAGGTGCAACCAACCTACTGACTGAGTACACCTAGGCGATGTCCGCCCCGCCGAGTTCCATCTCGGCAACGGCGTCTTCCAGGTCCTCGGCGATACCGGCGGTCAGCGACCGCACCACGGTGACGCCGTAGCCGGCCTGGATGGCGTCCAGGGCTGTGGCCTTCACGCAGTAGTCGGTGGCGATGCCAACCACCACCACGTCCTCCACGTCATGGCTCTGCAGCCAGTCGTCGAGGCCGATGGCGTCCTCGTCGGCTTCCAGCTGTGCCTGGGCGCCGGGCAGGCCGCCGGGCTGCCGTTCCCCGGTGGGGACGGCGTCCTCAGGGGCCAGCAGGCCCTCGAAGCCTGAGTAGGCGGCGGCGAACTGGCCTTTCCGGAAGTACGCATCGACGTACTCCGTGTCCAGGTCCGGATGGAGTTCGGCTCCGCGGGTGCCTGCCACGCAGTGCCGGGGCCAGCTCTCCTTGTAATCGGGCGTATCGGAAAAGTGGCTGCCGGGGTCGATGTGCCAGTCCTGGGTGGCCACCACATGGTCGAATTCGCTGTGGTGGGCGTCCAGGTACTCGCTGATGGCGCCCGCAACGGCGGCTCCGCCGGGAACGGCGAGCGAGCCGCCCTCGCAGAAGTCGTTCTGCACGTCCACGATGATCAAAGCGCGCGACATCAGTGCTCCTCGTAGATGGTGGGGATCGCGGCCTCGCCGCGCTGCAGGCGGTTGACCACCGGCGGCAGCTCAGCCATGGAATCTGCGTGGCGCTGCCGTGCGCGCAGAACGCCTTCGTGCCCGGTCCAGCCCGGCAGCAGTTCGCCGTTCTTCATGAACTGCTGCAGCAACGCACGGTCGTTGCCGTCGTCCTCGGGCCGGTGGCCCACTCCCACTACCTCGGCGGTGGCGGTACCGCGTTCGTCCAGCTTCCGCAGTGCGTACTTGCGGCCGCCCACGCTGGCCTTGTTCTTGGCCGCCTTGGCAACGGAGACGAAGTTGCCGTCGTCGTCGGTGCGGCTGACGAGTTTGTAGACCATGCTCGCCGTCGGGGCCCCTGACCCGGTCACCAGCGAGGTGCCCACCCCGTAGGAGTCCACAGGGGCCGACTGCAGGGCTGCGATGGCGTACTCGTCCAGGTCCGAGGTCACCACGATCTTCGTGTGCTCGTTCCCGAGGTCGTCCAGGAGGCGGCGTACCCACTGGGCCTGGGCCACCAGGTCGCCCGAGTCCAGCCGGACGGCGCCCAGCTGCGGCCCTGCCAGCTCGACGGCCGTGCGGACGGCCTTTTCGACGTCGTACGTGTCCACCAGCAGGGAGGTGCCCGCGCCGAGCGAGGCAATCTGGGCCTCAAAGGCCTCCCGCTCGGTGTCGTGCAGAAGGGTGAACGAGTGGGCTGCAGTCCCCACGGTTTTCACGCCGTAGCGGATGCCCGCCTCAAGGTTGGACGTGCTGTCAAAGCCGGCAATGATCGCCGCCCGCGCCGATGCGGTGGCAGCCTCCTCGTGGGTGCGCCGGGATCCCATTTCGATGCAGGGACGGCCGCCCGCCGCGCTGACCATCCGGGACGCGGCGGAGGCGATGGCGGTGTCGTGGTTGAGCACGGACAGCAGGTAGGTCTCCAGCATGCAGGCTTCGGCGAACGAGGCCTCCACCACCAGGATGGGGGAGTTGGGAAAATACGCTTCCCCCTCGGCGTAGCCCCAGATGTCGCCGGAGAATTTGTAGTTGGCCAGGTACTCCAGCGTTTCCTGGTTGACCACCTGGGTGCGTTCCAGGAAATCCAGTTCCGCCTCGCCGAAGCGGAAATTCGCAATGCCTTCCAGGAGGCGTCCAGTGCCCGCAACAATGCCGTAGCGCCGGCCGTCGGGCAGGCGCCGTGCAAACGCCTCGAACACGGACCTGCGGTGTGCCGCCCCCGAATGAAGGGACGCCTGCAGCATGGTCAGCTCGTAGTGGTCGGTATAAAAGGACGTGCGGGGATGGTCCCAGCCGGCTGAGGTGCTCACGAAAATCACTCTAGTCCCCACCGGCTCCCTCGTCTCGCTTCGCTTCCCCGTGGGGCCCTCGCCGGCGTGGGCCCAACCCCAACATAGAATGGACAGATGACCATAAGCGTTGCGCCCGGCCCTGATACACAGGAGGGCATCCGGACCGGCACAGCAGAGTCCACCGACTCCCTGACCGCCCCGGACATCCCCTGGAACCTGGTGATCTGGAACGATCCCGTCAACCTGATGAGTTACGTCAGCTACGTTTTCCAAAGCTACTTCGGCTACCCGGAAAGCAAAGCGAACAAGCTCATGATGGAAGTCCACAAGAAGGGCCGTTCCATCGTTGCTTCGGGCAGCAAGGAACAAGTGGAGCGCCACGCCGTGGCCATGCACGGGTTTGGGCTCTGGGCCACGGTGGAAAAAGCCAGCGGCGGCACCGGCGGCAGTTCAGGCAAGTCCGGCGGGCCGGGCCAAGGTAAGGGGAAGCGTGGCTAAGGCATTCAAATACGGGCTCAAAGGCATCACGGGCTACCTGGAACCTGCTGAACGGGACCTGCTCCGCAGCCTCATCGATGACGTCATCTCCATGCTCCAGCCCGAGGACCGCACGGGTCAGGACCCGCTGGCGGCCCTCATTGGCCTGGACATGGATGTGGCCGAACCCACGGACCGTGCGGTTAAGCGGCTGCTCCCCAAAGTGGTGAAGGACGACGGCGCCGCGTCCCTTGAGTTCCGCCAGCTCACCGAGCGTTCACTGCGGGAAACAAAGATCGGCGCCCTCCGCGCGGCTGCTTTGGACCTGGACAAGGACGAGATCGTGTTGACCCCCGAGGGGGCCCGGCACTGGTCGATGGCGTTGAACGACGTGCGGCTGGTCCTGGCGGAGCGGCTGGACATCCGCGATGAGGCAGACGCCGAGCACGTCCACCGCATGCAGGACTGGTCCCAGGCCGAGGATGTGGAGAGCTACCTGGCGCTGGTGTACAACTTCACCACCTGGCTGCAGGAGTCACTGGTCCAGGCCATGCTGCAGTCCATGGAACCCCGGCGGTGAGCTCCGGCGGCCCGGGGGAGGCCGTGCGCTGTGACACACCAGACATGAGTTACCGGACACAAGATGATGGCTGACGGTTCCGGGACCCCCTATCCTCGAATAATCATGACAACAGCCCCGAGCATGGAACCACCGGCAGAAACGCAGCCTGACTCCGGCGAAGGCGAGCTGCCGGCCGCTGCCCCGGAAGCCCGCCCCATCGGCGTCTTCGATTCCGGTGTCGGCGGCCTCACCGTGGCCCGCTCCATCATTGACCAGCTTCCCAATGAGTCCATCCTCTATGTGGGGGACACCGCCCACGGGCCGTACGGCCCGCTTCCCATCGCCGAAGTGCGGGCCAACGCCCTGGGTGTGATGGACGAACTGGTGGACTCCGGCGTCAAGCTGCTCACCATCGCCTGCAACTCGGCGTCGGCCGCTGTCCTCCGGGACGCCCGGGAGCGCTACACCGCCAAGTACGGCATCCCGGTCATCGAGGTCATCCAGCCTGCCGTCCGGCGTGCCGTTGCCGCCACCCGCACCGGAAAGGTGGGCGTGATCGGCACGTCCGCAACCGTGGGGTCCCGCGCGTACGAGGACACCTTCGCCGCGGCGCCTGACCTGGACATCACGTCGGTGGCGTGCCCGGAGTTCGTCAGCTACGTGGAAGCCGGCATCACCACGGGCCCGGCGCTGCTCGCCGTCGCCGAGGAATACCTGGCACCGCTGAAGGCCGCCGGGGTGGACACCGTGGTCCTGGGCTGCACCCACTACCCGCTGCTGACGGGCGTCATCTCCTACGTCATGGGCGCCGACGTCACGCTGGTTTCCAGCGCGGAGGAGACCGCCAAGGACGTCTACCGCGCCCTGGCCACCCACAACCTGCAGCGCACCTCGGAGGCGCCGCCCGAGCACCACTTCGTCGCCACCGGTGACGCCGGGCAGTTCGAGGCGCTCGCCCGGCGGTTCCTGGGACCGGAAGTCTTGTCAGTCCGGCACGTGGACCATGTGGCCGCGCAGTACCCCACCGGCAGCCTGGCCCGGATAACCCCTGAGATGATCGCCGCCGCCCAAAGCGCGCGTAACCGTCCCCGGATCTCCAACTTCGTGGGCGGCGGTCTAGCCGGGGCGCGCCGCGGCGGAAGGTCCGCCCAGTGAAGCTGACCATCGTGGGATGCACGGGCTCATTCCCCGGACCCGGCTCCCCGGCGTCGTGCTACCTCCTGACCGCCACCGACGGCGAGCGGACCTGGAAGGTGGTGATGGACCTCGGCAGCGGGGCACTGGGGGCCATCCAGCGCTACACGGACCTGGAGGACATCGACGCGATCTTCCTCACCCACTTGCACCCTGACCACTGCATGGACCTGTGCGGGCTGCACGTTGCCATCCGCTGGAAGCCGGGCGGCTGGGGCCGTGGCCGGATCCCCGTGTGGGGGCCCGCCGCCACGGCAGACCGGATGGCCACCGCCTACGGCCTTCCCCTGGACCCGGGCATGCACGAAGAATTCGACTTCACCAACTGGACCGAACGCGAGCCCGTGACCGTGGGGCCGTTCACCATCACCCCGTTCGCCGTCAACCACCCCATCGAGGAGGCCTACGCTCTCCGGGTGGAAGTGGTGGAACCCGGCAAGGACGGCAGCCCGGTGTCCCGCGTCCTGACCTATTCCGGGGACACCGATTCCTGCGCCGGGCTCGAGGAAGCCGCCAAGGACGCGGACCTCTTCCTGTGCGAGGCAGCCTTCGAAGAGGGCCGTGATGACGGCATCAACGACGTGCACCTGACGGGCAAGCGGGCCGGGGAGGCCGCAGCGGCAGCGGGCGCGCGGCGGCTCCTGCTGACCCACATCCCGGTGTGGACGTCCCAGACCACCGTGATGGCCGAAGCCCGCCCGGTGTTTCCCGGCGACGTTGCGGTTGCCGTGGCGGGCGTGCACTACACGATCTAGCCGCGCGTATCCCGGCGCCTGCCTGCCGCACCGGCACTCGATAAGCTAAAGGCATGACATCTGAAGCAACAGCAGTACCCATTGTGCGCGCCGACGGCCGCGCAGCCGACCAGCTCCGGCCCATCAGCATCACCCGCGGATGGTCCAACCAGGCTGAGGGATCGGCGCTGATCGAATTCGGCAACACCAGGGTCCTGTGCACGGCATCACTGACCGCCGGGGTCCCGCGCTGGCTCAAGGGCGAGGGCCGCGGCTGGGTCACGGCCGAGTACGCCATGCTGCCGCGCGCCACCAACACGCGTTCGGACCGCGAATCCGTCAAGGGAAAGATCGGCGGCCGCACGCACGAGATCTCCCGCCTGATCGGGCGTTCGCTGCGCTCCATCATCGACACCAAGGCACTGGGCGAGAACACCATCGTCCTGGACTGCGACGTCCTGCAGGCCGACGGCGGCACCCGCACCGCAGCCATCACCGGCGCCTACGTAGCGCTTGCCGACGCCATCCGGTTTGCCCGCGACACCAAGCTCATCGCCAGGAATGCCCAGCCGCTCATCGACACCATCGCGGCGGTATCGGTGGGAATCATCGATGGCGTCCCCATGCTTGACCTGCCCTACGTGGAGGACGTCCGGGCGGAGACCGACATGAACGTGGTGGTCACCGGCTCCGGCAAGTTCGTCGAAGTGCAGGGCACTGCGGAGGGTGCGCCCTTCGACCGGGACGAGCTGAACCAGCTCCTGGACCTCGCGCTGCTGGGCACGGCCCAGCTGGCCGCCATCCAGCGCGAGACCCTCGCGGACACCCTGTGACCGGTGTGGCTCCCCGGCTGGTGCTCGCCACGCACAACAAAGGCAAACTCAGCGAACTCCGTGAGCTGCTGCGCGGACAGGTGCCAGGGCTCGACGTCGACACCCAGGTGGTGGACGCCGCTGCGGCGGGTGCGCCGGACGTCGTCGAGACCGGCGTGACGTTCGCCGAGAACTCCCTGCTGAAGGCGCGTGCGGTGGCCGGGGCCACCGGCCTGGTGGCCATCGCCGACGACTCCGGCCTTGCCGTGGACGTCATGGGCGGGGCCCCGGGCATCTTCTCCGCCCGCTGGGCGGGGCGGCACGGTGACGATGCCGCCAACCTGGAACTCCTGCTGAACCAGCTGTCCGATGTTCCCGACGAGCACCGCGGTGCCGCGTTTGTGTGCGCCGCCGCCCTGGCCATGCCCGCGGACGCGCAGGGCCCCGGGCGCGAGGTGGTGGAGTACGGGCAGCTGGAGGGCATCCTCCTGCGTGAACCGCGCGGTGCCGGTGGTTTCGGCTATGACCCCGTGCTGCAGCCGGCGGGCGAGGAACGCAGCTGCGCCGAGCTGTCCGCCGAGGAAAAGAACGCCATCAGCCACCGCGGCAAGGCCTTCCGGGCGCTGCTGCCCTCCATCGTGGCGGCACTGGAAGCCGCAGGCTAGGACAAGGCGCCGGGCCGCGGGAACCCGCAAATCGGACCCAGCAAAAAAGGTGCGCACCCCGGCGGGGTGCGCACCTTTTTGGGTGTCGGGAGCGGGCGGAGGACTGCTACTCCGGCCGGCCGCGATGGATGTTCCGGGGAGTCTTCTGCTCCTCTTCCGGTTCGTGTTCCTCGATGTATTCGTCAACGGCGTCGGTGCCGTAGGCACCGGCCTGGCGCCGTGCGGACAGCCCGCGCAGGAGCTCGATGCCGATGGGGACCACCGAGACCAGCACGATGACGATGAAGATAATGTCAAGGTTGTCGCGGACCCACGGGACCTTGTCGCCCAGCAGGTAGCCGAGGAGCGTGACGCCGCCGCCCCACAGCACGGCGCCGATGACGTTGTAGATGAAGAACTTTCGCTTGCTCATTTGCGCCACGCCGACGATCACGGGCACGAAGGTACGGATGATAGGCACGAAGCGGGCCAGGATCAGTGCCTTGCCGCCGTGCTTTTCGAAGAATGCGTGGGCGCTCTCGACATTTTCGCGTTTGAACAGCTTGGAGTTGGGCCTGTTGAAGATGGCGGGGCCGGCCTTGGATCCGATCAGGTAGCCGGCCTGGTTGCCAATGATCGCGGACACCACGATCAACGCGGCGAACGCGAAGATGTTGAACTTGATGGTGCCCGTGGCCACCAGCAGGCCCGCCGTGAACAGCATGGAATCGCCCGGCAGGAAGAAACCGATGAGCAGGCCGGTCTCGGCGAAGATGATGCCGCACACCAGCAGGACCACCCAGGGGGCCAGCGCGGGATCGGCCAGGAAGACCTGGGGGTTCAGCCAATCGGGCAGGAAGGAAGCCATTTTCGGCTGGACCGGTCCCGCACCGCCCAGCATGGACACAGCGAGGTCATTCATCACAGGAAAGTTCACCCCTCAAGGGTACTTGACGGGCCTGTGCTCCCCGGGGCCGGGGGTCCGCGGCGGTAAGGTAGGGGCCGTGGGTTTGGACTTTACGGCGATCGACTTCGAAACGGCCAACGGCTTCCGTGGCTCCCCGTGCTCGGTGGGGCTGACCAAGGTGAGGGGAGGCCGGATCGTTGAGGAGGCCTCCTGGCTGATGCGTCCGCCGGCGGGATACGACTCCTTCGACCACAACAACGTCAGGATCCACGGCATCACTGCCGCTGACGTCGCCGGCGCGCCCCGCTTTGGCGACCTGTTCCCCGAAATCGGCGCATTTATCGGCGACGACGTGCTGGCCGCGCACAACGCCGCCTTCGACCTCGGCGTGATCCGCTCGGCGCTGGAAGTCTCCGGCCTGCCCGGCCCGGCCTATGACTACGTCTGCACCGTCATGCTGTCCCGTCGCTGCTATTCGCTGGTGTCCAATTCCCTGCCTTTCGCCGCCGAGGAAGCGGGCGTCCCGCTGGTCAACCACCACGACGCCGCGGAGGATGCCCGCGCCTGCGCCGGCATCCTCGTCGACATTGCCGGCCGCAACGGTGCCAACAGCATCGCCGAACTCTACCTGTCCCTGGGGCTGGCCATGCCACGGCAGCAGGCCTTCGACCCCGCCACGGACGACCTGTCCAAAGCCAGCCTCGCGGCGCTGGCAGGCAACTCCGGCAACGGGGCCACCCTGGTCCGCCGGTTCCAGTCCGGCTGGCCGGAGGAAGGACTGAACCCGGAGCCCAACCTTGACGCCGAGCCCGGGCACCCGTTGTACGCCCAGACGGTGGTGTTCACCGGGCAGCTCTCCATCAACCGTCCGGATGCCAAACTGCGGTCGGCCCGGTGCGGGGCGCGGACCGAGAGCCGGGTCACCGCGCGGACCACCGTCCTGGTGGTGGGGGACGGGTTTGTTGCCTCGGACCTTCGCTCGGGCAGGCTCACCGGCAAGGCGCGCCGGGTCCTGGAGCTTCACGACCGGGGGCAGGCCATCGAAGTGCTGTCCGAGGGGGAGTTCCTGCAGATGGTGGGCGGCGCGGATGCCCGGGGGCCGCTCGATGGTCCCGGGGAAGCCTGGGCCGGCGCCCGCGCACCCGCCGTCAGCGCCTGATCCCCGGGCGGGGGCTGCGCACAGTCATCCGGCGCAATAAAGCTTGGCCGCTCCGGCGGGTGGCTCCTACCCTGGCGGGATGGCCTCCCTGTTCACTTTCCCCAACCCCGTCAATGAATACGCCGCCCGCACCACGGCAGCGCTCGTGGTGCTGCTCGCCGTCGTCACCGCGGTGGCAAATTCAGGCTGGGGGCTGGCAGCGATCGCCGCCGGATTCTGGCTGCGGCTGCTCTTCGGCCCCCGGATTTCGCCCCTGGCGCTGCTGTCGGTCAAGGTGATCACCCCGCGGCTGGGAAAGGTGAAGCTGGTTTCCGGGCCGCCCAAGCGTTTCGCCCAGGGAATCGGTGCGGCAGTGTCCACCGGCGCGCTGCTCCTCTTCGCCGCCGGCGCGGCGCCGGCAGCCTGGACGCTGCTGGGCATCCTGGTGATTGCTGCCTCGCTGGAAGCCTTCGCGGGTTTCTGCCTTGGCTGCACCATCTTCGGGTTCCTGCAGCGCCGCGGAGTGATCCCGGAGGACGTCTGCGAAGCCTGCAACAACATCAGCCTTCGCCGGTCGTAACCTTCACCAGCTGATCGGCCATGCCGCGGACCACCTCCGGCGCTTCCAGGGCCCCGAGCCACTGCGCCGGGAGGCAGTCCTCACCGTACAAGGCTCCCAGAATGTTTCCTGCCAGCGAACCCGCGGTATCGCTGGGGCCGCTGTGGTTCACGGCAACGGCCATGGCACGACGGAAATGGTCAACGGGCTGTGTGTCCGCCCCGTCGGCCGGGGCTGTGGCCATGACGGCATAAAGCGCGACGGCGAGGGCTTCCTCCGCTGTCCGGCCCCCGCCCAGCACCTGGAGCAGTTCTTCGGGCCCGACAAGCGCCTTGTCCGCGAGCCGGAGGGCCGCCTCAAGGCGTTCCGGCAGCTCCGGGGCGACGTCCACAAGGTCGCCGGCGTGCGCCGTAACCCCGGCGGCGGCGTCCCGCAGCCCCACACCGGACACCAGCCGGTGGATCAGGAGGCTGAAGATGCCCGCACTCTGCCGGGCTGAAGGGTGCCCGTGCGTCAGGGCGGCGGCGTCGGCACTTAGCTTATAGACGGCGTCGGGCGTGATGTGCGGCACCAGCCCAAACGGTGCCGAACGCATCACCGTGCCGGCGCCCCTGGCTCCGGGGTTCACCGGGCGGCTGATGGTTCCCATTTCACCGCTGGCAAGCCCGGAAATGCATTCCTCCTCGGGGCGCCTGCGCTGCCGGAGCACCTCGTTGCCGTCGATCCAGCGGGGCTGGGGTGCCGGTGCGGACGGCCCGGCCTCCTCACCCTGGGTGGCCAGCCAGCGCAGGTACGCCAGCCAAAGGCAGGCGTTCACGTCCGCGCCCACGCCGGAGTTGGCCCATTCCAGCGCCTCCACCAGCCCATCCACCGTGTACAAGGTCAGCTGGGTGTCGTCGGAAAAATGGCACGGGCCCTGCAGGTCCTCAAAGCCAGCCAGGCCCTGCGCCCCGAAGCGCTGCCGGATCGCCGCGATGGAATCGGATTCCACGGCGTAGCCCAGGGCGTCGCCCAGTGCCCCGCCCAGCAGGGAGCCGTGGATGCGGGACTTGAGGGTGGGCGCGGGGATGCCGTGGTCGAAGCTCATGGAGTAAATTTACCGTCCGCAGCCCGGAGGCCCGCGCTGCATACCGGGGTCCGGCAACCCGACAGACAGCTGCCGTCCAGCAAACGCACAGCCGGGACTGGCATACTGCTCGGGTTGCCCGGCGCCACCATCGACGGGAAGCAGCACGTCGCTGGACGGCCGCGGCGCCCGAGCCACCCCGGCAGCCCGAACCCCAGACCCCCACAAGCAAAGGTCCCATCATGAGCACCCCTGTCCCAGCCCGCGACGCACTGCAGCCCGGCGGCACGCCTGCCGCACCCACCGGCCTGCTGCCCCGCCTGGCGGCCGAGGCCTTTGGCAGCCTTTTCCTGGCGGTGGCTGGCCTGGGCGTGCCTCTGTTCAGTATTCCGCAGTCCAGCCCGGTCCCCTCCGCACTGGCTGCCGGCCTGGCCGTTACCGCCGCCATGCTGGCCTTCGGACATATCTCCGGCGGCCACTTCAACCCTGCCATCACCCTGGGGCACCTCCTGGCCGGGCGGATCCGGGCCGGCGCGGCCGCCGCCTACGCTGCCGCCCAGCTCGTCGGGGCCCTGATGGGCGCCCTGGCCCTGTTCGGCATCCTGCGCACGCTGCCCAGCATCCCGGACAGCCGCACCGCCTTCGATACCGTGGCCGCGGGCTTCGGTGAGCACTCCATCATCCAGGCGCCCCTCGCCGCCGTCGTCCTCCTGGAACTGCTGGGTGCCGTCATCATCGTGGCTGTCTTCCTGGGAGCCTCCGGCCGTGACGGAGGCGCCCGCACGGTGGCGCCCGTCGCCGTCGGCCTGTCATTTGCCGCCCTGCTGCAGGTGGGCCAGTCGGTGGGAAACCTGCCGTTCAACCCCGCACGTGCCGTTGCGTCCGCCGTCTTCAGCTCCGGCTGGGCCGTGGAGCAGCTGTGGGTCTTCCTGGTGGCGCCGCTGGCCGGCGCTGCCATCGCGGGGCTGGTGTTCCGGATCGGCGAGGTGACCGGTTCCCCTGCACCCGTTGCCGACGTGGAGGCTGCCGGGCATGACACCGGCGCTGACGATGACGCCGATGATGACGCCGACGCTGTTGCCGTGAATGAGCCTGCCGCTGCGGCGGCTGCCCGCCAGGAGAAAGCCCGCGGTGTCAGCGAGGCACAGGAGTTCTTTGACGGCAAAAGGTCCTGAGCGCTGTTTGCCGCGGCGTTTTTCTGCACTGTCAGTGGCTGCCGATAGCTTAGGAACATGCGGTTACTTCACACCTCGGACTGGCACCTGGGCCGTTCCTTCCACGGCGTCGGAATGCTGGATGCCCAGCGGGCCTTCGTTGACCAGTTGGTGGCGGCGGTTGAACGGGACAGCGTCGACGTCGTCCTGATCGCCGGCGACGTCTATGACCGGGCGCTCCCGGGCGTGGACGTGGTCCACCTTCTTGACGACGCCCTGGTCCGGCTCACTGCCGCAGGCGCGAAAGTGGTCCTCACCAGCGGCAACCACGACTCCGCCATCCGCCTGGGGTTCGCCTCCCGGCTGCTGGAACGCGGGGGAGTGCACCTGCGCACCAGGGTGGAGGACCTGGACCAGCCCCTGCTGCTGCCGCTGGGAACGGATGCGGCCGGGAAGGAGGCGACGCTGGCGCTCTACGGCATCCCGTGGCTTGAGCCCAGGATGGTCGCCGAACAGCTGGGGGTGGAAACGGCAAGCCATTTCGAGGTCACCCGCGCCGCAACCGCGCTGATCCGGGAAGACATCGCCCGGCGCGCCGCGTCTGGCACCGTCCACTCAGTGGTCCTGGCCCATACCTTCGCCAGCGGAGGCATCAGTTCAGACAGCGAGCGGGACCTCAGCATTGGCGGCGTGGGAGCTGTTCCGTTGGACCTCTTCGACGGGTTCAGCTATACCGCGCTGGGCCACCTGCATGGCCGGCAGAAGCTGTCCGGTTCCGTCAGGTATTCGGGGTCGCCGCTGGCCTATTCCTTTTCGGAGTCCACGCACCAGAAGGGCGCCTGGCTGGTGGAGATCGGTCCGGAGGGCGTCGCGTCGGTGGCGGAAGTCCTCTGGGAGGCGCCGCGTTCGCTGGCCGTTCTCCGCGGACCGCTGGAGGATCTCCTGGGGAATCCGGCATATGCATGGGCTGAAACCGCCTATTGCCAGGTCACCCTTACCGATTCCCAGCGCCCCACCCGTGCCATGGAACGGCTGCGCGCCAGGTTCCCTGACACGCTGGTCCTTGCCTTTGATCCCCAGGGCGCCACTGCCGCCACGGAGGCCAGCTACAGCAGCAGGCTTGCAGGCGCCCCGGACGACCTCGCCGTCTGCTGCGGATTCCTGGACCACGTGCGGGGAAGGAGCGCCGACCCGGCGGAAAAGACCGCGCTCGCGGCCGCGCTGGAGAACGTCAGGCTCCTGGAGGTGTCGCGGTGAGGATCCACCATCTGCGCATTTCGGCGTTCGGGCCCTTTGCCGGAACCGAGGACATCGATTTTGACCGGCTCAGCGCACACGGACTGTTCCTGCTGAACGGGCCCACCGGCGCCGGCAAAACCAGCGTGCTTGATGCCATCTGCTTTGCGCTCTACGGCTCCGTTCCGGGGGCACGGCAGGACGGCAAGCGGCTGCGCAGCGACCATGCCGAGCCCGGGCAGGAACCCGCCGTCACCTGTGAATTTTCCGCCCAGGGCCGCCGCTTCGAAGTGACCCGGTCCCCGGCGTGGGAGAAGCCCAGCACCCGCGGGAAGAACGGCTTCACGGGCCAGCAGGCCAAGACGCTGCTCCGCGAACGGGTGGGCGGGGCCTGGGTGGAGAAGTCTGCCCGCAATGATGAAGCGGGCGCGGAGATCATGGCCTTGTTGGGCATGGACCGCGAACAGTTCACCAGGGTGGTGATGCTGCCGCAGGGTGATTTCGCTGCCTTCCTTCGCTCCAAGGCTGCTGACCGGCTGGACCTGCTGCAGAAGCTTTTCGGTACCCAGAGGTTTGAAGCCCTGGAACAGGAACTGTCCCGGCAGGCCGCCGCCGCGCGGGAGGACGTGGCCGTGCTGTCCGGCCAACTCGGCATCCTGGCCGCGCGTGCCGAAACCGAGGCCGCCCCGCTCCAGCTTCCCGAGGAGGAGGCGCCGCCGGCGGACGATATTCCCCGCCGCCTTGATTGGCTGCAGGCGTCTGCTGCCGTGCGCCTGGCGGAACTCACGGAGCAGGCCGCCGCCGCTGAGGCTCTGAACCAGGCGCGCCGCACAGAGGCTGAGCAGGAGGCTGCCCGCCATGAACGGCACCGCAAACTCGCAGCCGCGACAGCACGGCAAAAGGCCGTCGAGGCAGGGGCGGCGCAGCGGGAACAAACCAGCGCCCGGCTTGGGCGGCACCGCCAGGCAGAGGTTCTTCACGGGCAACTGCAGGCTGTGGACGCTGCAGCTGCCAAAGTCCGTGCCGCCGCCGCGGCCGCCGAATCAGCCATGACGTTGCTCCGCCTGGCCGCCGGGGACGGCGGCGAACTGGCCCAGCTCGGCAGTGGACCGGCAGAGAGTGCCGATGCCAGCCCCGGAACCGCAAAAGACGCTTGGGGGAGCATGCCGGGGGCTTCGGAGGAACTGGGCCGCCTGCGATCGCTGCTGGCCGTCGTCGAGGCACGGCTGCCCGACGAGGACAGGCTCCAGGAGCTGCGGAAGCGGCACCAAGGCCTCACCGGCAGGCTGGGTGAGCTGGAGCTCGCCGTGGAGACACTGGGCCGGCGCACCGAGCGCCTGGTGGCGGAACGCGAACAGCTGGCCAACGGCATGGACCAGCTGGAGGCCCGTTCGGTGGAAGCTGCGCTGCGGCGCAAGGAAGCTGCTGCGGCGGCGGAGCTGCTGGACGTCGTCCGGCGGCACGGGACAGCCATCGAACGCAGGGACCGGGTCAAGAGCCGCCACGGCGACTCGCGGGAGAACCTCCTCGAGGCCAAACGCCGCTGGCTGGACCTGCGGGAGGAACGGCTGGCCAACGCTGCGTCGGAACTGGCAGCGGGGCTGGTTGCCGGGGAACCCTGCCCCGTCTGCGGAAGCGGACATCATCCCGGCCCGGCGGATGCGGGAACCGGAGGCCCGGCCCTGGCCCAGGATGAGGAACGGGCCCACGGTCTGTACGAAGCCGCCGAGGCAGCCCATGCCCTGGTCGCCGCAGACCTTGCCGAGGCAGAGCAGGCAGTGGCGGTCCTCGCCGGTCAAGGCGGGACTACGCCCGTGCAGGAAGCCCGCTCCGGCGCGGAGGACGCCCTTGCTGCGGCGGCGGACGCCGAGCAGGCTGCGGAGGAACTGCAGGACAGGCGGCAGCGGCTGGACGCCCTGGACGCCGGCCTTACCCAGGCGCGGGCCACGCTGTCCGAAACGGAAGTGGAGCTGTCCCGGACGGCGGCGTCCCTTGCCGACCTGGCCGAACAGATTGCGTCGCTGGACACGGCGCTTACCGGCCTCCGGGGCGGCCACCGCAGCCTGGAACGCCGGCTGCGGGCACTTGAGGAGGCCGTGGCTGTACTGGACAAAGCCGTCGAAGCGCAGGCGCGGCTGGATGGGGCCAGGCTGCAGGCCGCCGAAGCGCAGGAACACCTGGAACTGGCCCTGCCAGATGCCGGCTTCGCAAGCGCCGACGATGCCCGCAGCCAGCTCCTCGGGCCCGCTGAACTGGCAGCCCTCGAGTCCGCCATCCGTGCAGCCCAGGACGAGGCAGCCCGCGTGGCAGGGCTGTTTGAGTCGGAGGACATAGTGCTCGCCCTGGACGAAGCCGCCGGCGGCTTCACAGCGGATGAGGAGCGGCTGGCGGCGCTGCGCCTGGACGCGGCGACAGCCAGGAATGAGGCGCGGGAAGCCGATCTGGCTGCCGGCATGGCTGCCCGCTGCCTGGCGTCGTTGAAGTCCATCGCCGCCGAATATGCAGCGCTGGCAGGCTCCTCGCGCGAGCCGGCGGAACGTGCGCAGATGCTTGCCGGGTTGGCCGATGCCGCCGCTGGCCGGGGCGAAAACACCTACCGGATGAGCCTGACCAGCTATGTCCTGGCCGCGCGGCTGGAGCAGGTGGCCCTCGCGGCCTCCGAACGCCTGGTGGCCATGAGCGACGGCCGCTACCTTCTCCAGCACACTGACGCCAAGGCAGCCCGCGGAGCAAAGTCAGGGCTGGGCCTGGAAGTAGTGGACCAGTGGACGGGATTCCGCCGGGACACCTCCACGCTGTCCGGAGGCGAATCCTTCATGGCCTCCCTCTCGCTGGCCCTGGGCCTCGCGGACGTGGTCCAGCAGGAATCCGGGGGCGTGGAAATCGAAACCCTGTTCGTTGACGAGGGCTTCGGGAGCCTGGACGACCAGTCCCTGGAGCAGGTCATGGATGCCCTCGAAGGACTCCGCGACGGCGGGAGGGTCGTGGGACTGGTCAGCCACGTGGCCGAAATGAAACAGCGGATCGGCACCCAGCTGCAGGTGGTCAAGAACCGGAACGGCTCAACCCTGCGGATCTCCGAAAGCCTCGACGCCCTCCTCTGACCAACCCCTGACGGGGGCCGATATACTGATCGGTGTTACCGGGTTGCGCGCATCGGGAGGAGGGACGATGCGCACGTACTGAACGAGCCCCGACGTGACACCACAAACGACCCCCTCATCCACCGGCACCGCCCCTGTCCAGGCATCTCCATCCCGGGAAACCCTTGACCCGGACATGGCGGAAGCGGCAGCGCGGGGACGCTTTTCCCGCCTTCCCCAACTGGCCGGCAGGGGTTTCATTCCCCTGGGCCTCTTTGCGCGGCTTCCCTTGGCCATGCTGGCCATGGGCACGCTCACCCTGGCCACATCCGCCAGCGGCTCCTTTGCGGCCGGTGGAGCCGCAGCAGGCGCCGTTGGTATCGGGTCCGCGTTGGGGGCTCCCGTGCTGGGATCCCTTGCGGACAGGCGGGGACAGCGGCCGGTCCTGTTGCTGGCGGCCGTACTCAACACAGTGGCCGTGCTGGCCCTGGTCCTCGCCGCCCATACCGCTGGCGTTTCGGGCGGTTTCCTGCCCGCTGTCCTCGCGGCTGCCTTCGCGGCCGGTGCCACCTGCCCACAGGTGGGGCCCCTGGCCCGGGTCAGGTGGATGTCGCTCACGGCCGACGCCGGAGATCCAACGGCACCATCCGGTGGGGCTGCCCGTGACCTGGACACAGCGCTTTCCTACGAGAGTACGGCCGACGAGGTGACTTTTGTCCTGGGACCGGCCCTGGTGGGGATCCTGGCCAGCCTTGTGGCGCCGTGGCTTCCGCTGGTCCTGGCAGCGGCGATGACCATCATTTTGGTGCCTCTCTTCGCCGTTCATCCAACCCACCGGGCTGTCCCTGCCAGCCGGCCGGCGGCACGCGGGACCCGCAAGGATGCTGCGCAGGGCACCAAGCTGCCGTGGACCGTGGCACTGCCCGTCCTTGCCATGGCCTGCATGGGCACATTCTTTGGTTCCACCCAGGCCGCCCTGAGCGCCTTCTCTGCCGGGCTTGCCGGCGCGGAAATCGCCGGGCTGCTGTATGCCGTCATGGGCCTCAGTTCCGCCGCTGCGGCGCTCTCGGTTGCATACTGGCCGCGCCGTGCGGGACTGGCGCTGCGCTGGGTGTCCTGCGCAGCCCTGATGGCAGGTCTCGCGGTCCTGCTGCTGGTACCGTCATCGCTGCCCATGATGGCGGCAGTCCTGCTGGTCCTGGGACTCCCGGTGGGTCCCGTCATGGTCACTGTCTTCGCCGTGGGCGGGAAAGTGGCACCCGCCGGCAGGCTCGGCACCGTGATGACTGCGCTGGCCAGCGGCATTGTCGCCGGTACAGCCATCGGGTCCTCTGTTGGGGGACAGCTGGCCCAGCTCCAGGGGGCCGGAGCCGCGTTCCTCGTCCCGGTCTTCGCGGCGGCGGCGCTGGCCGTGCTCGGCGCGGGAACCGCCGTCGTCCTCCGCCGCAAAGCCTGACACGGCACGTCCCTGCGGGCGGCGCCGGTCCGCTACGGCGTTACTCCGGCAGAGCGGTTACGCCAGCTGGCGCTCGATCCTCGCCGCACTTTCGGCGATGGCAGCTCCCACGGCATCCGGATCATGGGCGGAACGGATATAGACCACTGCAAGTGCAGCCGGACGCCCACCCGGCACCCGCACCGGTGCTGCCAGCGATGAGACCCCGGCGATCACCTCGTCGTGGCTGGCCGAGTAGCCTTTCCGGCGTGCCTCCGCAGCCTCCGGGCGGTACGGCACGCCGGTGGCCAACCGGTCCCATTCCTCCTCCGAGAGGGCGGACTGGATGGCGATCCCGGGGGCGCCGGCATTGATGGGGTGCCGTGTGCCCGGGTGCTGGGCAACGGTTGCGCCGGAATGCCTCGGCTCGACCGTGACGAGCGTAATGCAGTCATGGTGGTCCCACACCGCCACGAATGCAGTCATGTTCAGGGAGTTCGCCAGCTGGGTAAGTTCGGGCAACGCGGCGCTCTGCAGGTTGCGCGACACGCCCCGTGCCAGGACCGCCAGGCCGGGGCCCGGCTGGACCCGTCCGGCATCATCGCGCACCAGCAGCGAATGGTCTTCGAGGGTGCGCAGGATCCGGTAAGCCACCGACCGGTGGACACCCATGGCATCGGCAAGCTCAGCGATGGTCAGCGGGCCAGGGGCGGCTGCCAGGATTTCGAGGGCGCGGATGCCGCGCGAGAGGGTCTGGGACGGCGAAGCCTGTGCCGCCGCTCCCGTCCCGGCTGCGGCTGCTGGAGGAGTCATGATGTCCATCCTAGGTTGGCGGCCCCGGAGTTCTATGACTCTTGTCCCAGCCACTCGCTGCCGGTAGTGTCCTCTATACGAACTTGCAGTTCAAATATAGAACTTCAGTTCCAGTTGCCGTTCACCGCAAATATTGACCATTCCGTGTCCCGCATCACACTTCCGTAGTACTCTACTAACTAACTGACCGTTCTGTCGGTAATTCTGAAGGCGTACGGGCACCGCTGCCCAATGAACAATGGAGTTTCAATGACCACACCTTCCAAGGTGGATACGCTCGCCGGTCCCAGCAGCAGGCGGGAGGAACGCAAGGTCCTCGCCGGCACCCTCGTCGGCACCACGATCGAGTGGTACGACTTCTTCATCTTTGCCCAGCTGACCGCAACGCTGCTGTCACCGCTGTTCCTGGCACCCCTGAACGAGTCCAACCCGGGCCTGGCGCAGATCCTTTCCTTTGCCCTCATCGGCATCAGCTTCCTGTTCCGCCCCCTCGGCGCAGTTATCGCCGGGCACCTCGGTGACCGCCTGGGGCGGAAGGCAATGCTGGTCTTCACCCTCGTGATGATGGGCGCGGCCACCGCCCTCATCGGCGTGCTGCCCACCTACGCGCAGATCGGCGCCTGGGCCCCCGTGCTGCTGATCCTGCTGCGGGTTATCCAGGGCTTCTCGGCCGGCGGTGAATGGGGCGGAGCCGCCCTCATGGCCGTCGAGCATGCGCCGGTCAACCGGCGCGGCCTCTTCGGTGCCTACCCGCAGATCGGTGTGCCCGTGGGCATGATCCTCGCCACCGGCCTCCTGTTCTTCCTCAACACCGGCATGTCCAAGGAAGACTTCGCTGCCTGGGGCTGGCGTGTGCCGTTCCTGCTCTCCATCGTCCTGATCGTGGTGGGCTACCTCATCCGCCGCGCCGTCGCCGAGAGCCCGGTCTTCCAGGAGATGGCCCTGCGGAAGAAGGAAAGCAAAGCACCGCTGGGTGAGCTGGTCCGGAACCACAAGCTGCCCGTCCTGTACTCCACCCTGATCTTCATCGGCAACAACGCAGCGGGCTACCTGCTGATTGCGTTCTTCATCTCCTACGCCACCAAGACCCTGAAGATGCCCACGCCGCAGATCCTCCTGGCCACCACACTGGCGTCCTTCGGCTGGCTGATCTTCACCCTGGTAGGCGGATGGCTGTCCGACCGCATTGGCCGCGTCAAGACCTTCCTGATCGGCTACGCCATTGTCTTTGCGTGGATGATCCCCATGTTTGCCCTGATCGACACCAAGGACATCATGCTCTACGGCGTCGCCCTGTTCGTCCTGACGATCGGCCTGGGCCTGTCCTACGGACCCATGTCCGCCATGTACGCAGAGATGTTCCCCGCCAACGTCCGGTACTCCGGCATCTCCATCGGGTACGCCTTCGGCGCCATCCTGGGCGGCGCCTTCGCAGCAACCATCGCGGAGACCCTGCTGCAGTCCACCAAATGGACCGGTTCCATCGGTATCTACATCATGATCCTCTGCGTCATTTCCGCCGTCGGCGTGGTGCTGGCCAAGGAGACCAAGGGCCGCCCGCTCGGCGTCAGCAGCCACCACTGATCCCACCGGCACCCTGACCCCGCCAAGATCAGCGAAGCCGCATGCACCAGCAGCCCGGACCGCCAGGTCCGGGCTGCTGGTGCATGCGGGGTAAGTCTGCCGACTGCCCGGGAGGTCCGTGCCGCCTAAACGCCCAGGAATGAAATGGCGGCCTGCTTGAACGCCCTGCTGGTGATGGCGTTGGTGTGGTTCCGGCCGGGCAGGACCAGTTGCTCGGCCATGGAGCCGGCACTTCGGGCCAGTTCGGCGAGCCTGGGCAGGGTGTGGGCCCGCTCGTCCTTGTCGCCCACCACCAGCAGCATGGGAACGTGGGGTACCGCTTCGGAGGGGTCGTAGGGTTCCGCTTTGATGGCCTCCACCAGGGACAGCAGGGCGAAGATGTTGTTGCTCGGCAGCAGCAGGGCCATTTTGAGCAGCTGGGCGGTGGATTCGTCGTTGATCGGCGTGCCGTCCGCCAGGTAGTCCTGGGCGGCCCGAAGGTCGAATGCGGCCAGGGGGTCGGCGTCGTTGGGCCCGCCGAGCACCAGCCGGTGCACCAACTCCGGCTGGGTCGCGGCGAACTCCCACGCGAGCCGGGACCCCAGGGAATAACCCACTACGTCCAGCCCGCTGGCAGGGTCGCCGTCGTGCAGGGGGCGCGCTCCGGCGTCGAACGCTGCCTGGAGCAGGTCCGCCCTGATTTTGCTGGGGGAGTAGGAATCCCGGTCCTCCGGCGCGCCGCTGCGGCCGTGGCCCGGCAGGTCAACGGTAATAACCCGGCGGCCGGCGTCAAGCAGGGCCGACACCCAGCCAGTGTCCTCCCAGTTGAGTTTGGAGGAGGAGGAAAAGCCGTGCAGCAGCAGGACCGGCCGGAGGCCGGCGTCGCTGGCGGGTTCATGGACCGCCACGTACAGCTGCGGGTCGGTCCCTTCAACGGTGTGCGCCTGCTGCTGTCCGGTGTGCCTGCCGCTCATGGTGTCAGTTCCCCAATCAGGTACGGCGCCTGGGCGGGCCCGGCGCGTCGGTGCGTCTTCCTTGGAAAGGTACGCTCCACTCTACCTGTTGGCGGCCCGGTTCCTGGCGGTCAGCCGGGCCCCGGCGGCGCACGCCAGCGCAATTCCGGCGATCAGGGCGAAGGTGCTGAAGAGCTGGATGCGGCTGCCCTCGGCGCTGAAACCGACGGCGAAGATGAGTCCCAGCAGGACCAGGCCCAGGATGGTCAGGCCGGGGAAGCCCCGCATCCGCAGGGGCAGCGCGGTGCCGCCCCGGTCTGCCCGCCGGCGCAGGATCAGCTGGGAGACCAGGGCACTGCCCCACACCACCAGGCACGTGGAACCCACCAGCTGGAAGAGGGCCGGCAGGATCCGTTCCGGGAACAACAGCTCCAGGACCGTGGCGATGAAACCGAAGGCCACGGAGACTGCGACCGCGAGCAGCGGCACGCCGGCATTGTTGAGCCGGGTGAGGACGCGGGGCGCCTCCCCCCGCTGCGAGAGCGAATACACCATGCGGGAGGCGCCGTAGAGGTTCGCGTTCAGCGCCGAGAGGAGTGCGACGACGGCCACGAGGGTGATGGCGGTGGAGGCGCCGGGGATCCTGGCAGCGTCCAGCACGCCGGCGAAGGGCGAGGCAAGGCTCTTGGACGTGGCGGGAAGCACGGCGGCAATGACAAAGACGGAGCCGATGTAGAACACCAGGATTCGCCACACCACGGTCCGGATGGCCTTGCCGACGCTGCGCTCGGGATCCTCGGTTTCGGCCGCGGCCACGGAGACGATCTCCGTCCCGCCGAACGCGAAGATCACCACGAACAGGGCCGCAGCAACCCCACCCAGGCCCTGGGGGGCGAAGTTTCCGGTCAGGTTTTCCGCCCCGGGGGAGTCGACGCCGGGCAGCAGGCCCAGGAGCAGGGCGGCGCCGACTGCCAGGAACAGGACGATGACGGCCACCTTGAGGATGGCGAACCAGAACTCGAACTCACCGAAGTTCCGGACGCCGGCCAGGTTGATGCCGGTGAAGACCACCATGAACAACAGCGCCAGCGCCCAGACCGGCACCACGGGCCAGACGGAGAAGAGCAGGCCGGCGGCACCCAGGGCCTCGGCCGCAATCACCACCACGAGCTGCAGCCACCACAGCCATCCGATGGTGGCTCCTGCCGTCCGGCCCAGCGCCCGCTCCGCGTACACGGAAAAAGCCCCGCTGGTGGGATGGGCAGCGGCCATCTCGCCCAGGGCCCACATCACCAGGATGATCAGCGTTCCGGCAACGAGGTAGGAAAGGAGCACTGCCGGACCGGCCGCCTGGACGCCGGCACCGGATCCCAGGAACAACCCCGCGCCGATGGCGCTGCCCAGCCCCATCATGGTGAGCTGCCGGGGCTTCATGCTGTGGCCGGCTGTGGCTTTGGTGGGGAATGTGGCGGACGTGGTCGCGCCGGACTTCGTCGTCATGGGGCAATGCACCTTCTGGGGCTGGTTGGGGGTCCGGCCTCTGGGGTCCGGGGTCCTCGTGGGACCTCTTGAATTTACCGCCTCCGGAACCCGCCCGGAAATGGACGGGAGGACGGGGGCCGCGGGATGCGGGAAGAGGGTTTCGGAGGCGGCAGGCCGCGGCCGCGACTGGGATGCAGAAATATTTCCGTTTCGGGGGCGCCCGGCCGTAGAATTAGTTTTGGTCAAGGTGACTATAACTAAGCGAAAGAATACCCGGGGGCGGTCGAGGGTGACGGAAGGCGGTGGATCGGGTGTACTACAGTTCGGCGAACGTTTCCGAGCGGCAGGCCGCGCCGCCGTCGCTGGCCATCTCCACGGTGATCTTCGCGCTGCGGCCCAGCGAGTCCTCAGGCCGGCCAACTTTGTGGCTTCCCCTCGTGCGCCGCATCCGGGAACCCTTCAAGGGGCTGTGGGCGCTGCCGGGCGGACCCCTCAGCCACGACGAGTCCCTCCAAAGCGCCGCCGCCAGGAACCTGCAGGAGACCACGGGCCTGGCGCCCCGCTACCTGGAGCAGCTGTACGCCTTCGGCGGCCTGCACCGCTCGCCCACCCAGCGCGTGGTCTCCATCGTCTACTGGGCCCTGGTCCAGCCCACGGAGGCAGCGCTCGCGGACGAATCCGAAAACGTGAAGTGGTTCCGGGCCGACCGCCTGGGTGACCTTGCCTTCGACCACAACGCCATCGTGGACTACGCCCTCTGGCGCCTCCGCAACAAGCTGGCCTACGGCTCGGTGGCCTACCACCTGCTGGGCGAGTACTTCACCCTGGCCCAGGTCCGCGAAGTCTACGAAGCCGTTTTGGACCGCCAGCTGGACCCGGCCAACTTCCGCCGCCAACTCAAATCGACCCCGGAAATCGAAGAAACCGGGGAATACCTCCAGGGCGGGAAGCACCGCCCGCCCCGCCTCTACCGCTACACCGGCCGGCCAGGCCTTGACCCAGACAACAGGAGCACACCATGAGCAGCGTCAACACGGCAATCCAGCTGATCACGCGCGAACAGGCCGAGAAGGGCGCGGCCGCTAAAGGCAGCACCTGCAGCCCGGCGCTGGCCAAGGGCCCGTGGGACTACGACCTGGCCGAGGCACTGGCGGGCGTTCCCGCCTATGGCCCGGGTGCGTCAAGTGCCGATCCTGCTCCTGCCGGCACCCCGCGCCAGGGCCAGCTGCCCGAGGAGTACAAGCGGGCCAGCGACGCCGAACTCGGCGAGCGGATCAGGGCCGCCAAGGCCGCCTTGGGGGAGCGGGCCGTCATCCTGGGCCACTTCTACCAGCGGGACGAGGTCATCCAGTACGCCGACTTCGTGGGTGATTCCTTCCAGCTCGCCAACGCCGCGCTGACCAGGCCGGAGGCGGAAGCCATCATCTTCTGCGGCGTCCACTTCATGGCCGAAACCGCGGACATCCTCTCTACCCTCGACCAGGCTGTCATCCTGCCCAACCTGGCCGCCGGATGCTCCATGGCCGACATGGCGGACGCGGATTCCGTGGAGGAGTGCTGGGAACAGCTCGCGGAGATCTTCGGCGCCGAGCCCGACGCCGAGGGCCGGGTCCCGGTCATTCCCGTGACCTACATGAACTCCTCCGCAGCCCTGAAGGCGTTCTGCGGTGAACACGGCGGCATCGTCTGCACCTCCTCGAATGCAAAGACGGTCTTGGAGTGGGCTTTCCAGCGGGGCCAGCGGGTCCTGTTCTTCCCCGACCAGCACCTGGGCCGCAACACGGCCAAGGCCCTGGGGGTGCCCCTGGACCAGATGCCCATGTGGAACCCCCGCAAGGACCTGGGCGGCAACGACGAACAGGCGCTCCTTGACTCCCGCGTGATCCTCTGGCACGGGTTCTGCTCCGTCCACAAGCGCTTCAGCGTGGCCCAGATCGACAAGGCCCGGGCGGACTTCCCCGGTGTCCAGGTCATCGTGCACCCGGAATGCCCCATGGAGGTGGTGGACGCCGCGGATTCCGCCGGCTCCACGGACTTCATCAAGAAGGCCATCGCCGCCGCCACCGAGCCCACCACGTTCGCCATCGGCACCGAAATCAATATGGTCAACCGGCTGGCCGCAGAGTACCCGCAGCACACCATCTTCTGCCTGGACCCGGTGATCTGCCCGTGCTCCACCATGTACCGGATCCACCCCGGCTACCTCGCCTGGGTACTGGAGGAACTGGTGGCCGGCCGCGTGGTCAACCGCATCACCGTGGACCACAACGTGCAGGCCAACGCCAGGACGGCGCTCGAGCGCATGCTCGCCGCGAGGCCGTGATGACGCGCCGCCTGGCCGTCGTCGGAAGCGGCATCGCAGGGCTCTACGCCGCACTGCTTGCCTCCGATGCCGGCGCGGACGTGGTGCTGCTGACCAAGGGCGCGCTGGACCACAGCAACACCTGGTACGCGCAGGGCGGCATTTCGGCCGTTCTCGCCGAACCTGCACCTGGGGACACCGTTGCCGCGCACATCGCCGACACCCTGCGCGCCGGGGCCGGGCACTGCAACGAGGCCGCAGTCCGGCTGATGTGCACGGAGGCGCGGCGGGACATTGCCGGCCTCCAGCGCTACGGTGTTGCCTTCGATGCGGGCCACGCCGGGGCGGTGACGGCCGGGGCCACGCACGACGGCGGCCCGGCCCTTGGGCTCGAAGCAGCCCACAGTGCCCCGCGGATCCTGCATGCAGGAGGAGACGCCACAGGTGCACGCGTCGCCGGGGCGCTGATCCAGGCCGTCCTGTCGCGGCGGGATGACGGGAAGCTCACCATCCTCACGCACGCCCAGGCCACCGCCCTGGTGACCCGGGACGGGCAGGTGGCAGGAGTCCACTACCTCCAGGACGGCCGGCCCGCGGACCTGGATGCGGATGCCGTCCTGCTTGCCTCGGGGGGAGCAGGACAACTGTTTGCCCAAACCACCAACCCCGCTGTTGCCACCGCCGACGGACTGGCGCTCGCCGTCCGCGCCGGAGCGGCAGTGGCAGACCTCGAGTTCTTCCAGTTCCACCCCACCTGCCTGGTCAGCTCCGCCACGGCGCACCCGGCCCGGCTGGACGGGCCACTGCTGATCTCCGAAGCCGTCCGCGGCGAAGGAGCCATCCTGCTGGACTCCGGCGGACGCCGCTTCATGCAGGCCTACCACCCCGATGCCGAACTGGCGCCCCGCGACGTCGTATCCCGCAGCATCGCCCTCCACCTGGCCAAGCTGGGCGATCCCAACGGCCACGTCTACCTCGACGCCCGGGGTGTCGAGCAGGCCAAGGGCGCGGGCTTCCTCCGGCAAAGGTTCCCCACCCTCACCCGCAAAACCCTCGACGCCGGCATCGACTGGACCCGCGAACTGGTTCCCGTCGCTCCCGCAGCCCACTACTGGATGGGCGGCGTCACCACCGACCTCTCCGCCCGCACCACCGTTCCGGGCCTTTACGCCGCCGGGGAGGTCGCGTGCACCGGCGTCCAAGGGGCAAACCGGCTGGCCAGCAACTCCCTCCTCGAGGGACTCGTCTTCGGCCGCCGCGCTGTTGAAGACTTTCTGGAGGGCAGCTCCGCAGGTCCCTCGGCGCCTGCGCTCGCGCCTCGCACCGGCGAACGCCTCGCAAGCTCGGCGGCCGATGCGGACGCTCACGCGACAACGGCGCTTTCGGGACCTCCGAAACTGCCGCACGATTCCGCACCCCTGCCGCGAAACGCGAGTACGCACGTCACCGTCCTTGCTGGTTTTGAAGGTGCGGGCGGGTCTGGGCCGTTTTCCCGGGAGGCTCTACGCCGCCTCATGACCTCGCACGCCGGAGTGCTGCGCTCCGGGCAATTGTTGGCCGAGGCCGGCCGGACGCTTGAGTCCTGGGCCGCCGTCGTCCGTCCTGATGCCGTTGAGTCCGCTGCTGACCCTGTTGCCTGCGAGAACCGGAACCTCCTGCTGGCCGCGCAGCTGCTGGTGGGCGCTGCCCTCAAACGCTGTGAATCACTGGGGGCGCATTATCGCAGCGACGAACCCGTCGAAACTGACAACCCGACTTCCCTCCGCCCGAAAGCGAGCCTGCTCCATGACTGAACCCGCCGTGATCGACCAGGCCGTGTTTCGGCGCCCACCGCTGGACCTTACCCTTCCGTCGGCCCCCGTCAGGGACATCCTGGAGCGGGCCTTCGCCGAGGACGCACCCTCCGGCGACATCACCTCGCAGCTGCTCATCCCCGCCGGTGCCCGCGCCACCGCCGTCCTGAACGCCCGCGTGCCGGGCGTCCTTAGCGGAGCCACCGTCTTCCGCGACGCCATGGAGCTGGTGGACCCCGCCACGCAGGTGGAGTTGCTGGTGGCGGACGGGGAATCGTTCGACGCCGGAATGCACCTTGCGCGGGTCACCGGCAGTGCCCGCTCGGTGCTGCTGGCAGAACGCGTGGCGCTCAACCTTGTCCAGCGGATGTCCGCCATCGCCACGAAGACCGCCGAATTCGTGCGGCTCGCCGAGGGCACCCGGGCCCGCATCACCGATACGCGCAAGACCACCCCCGGCCTGCGCATCCTGGAACGGTTCGCGGTCCGTTGCGGCGGCGGTGCAAACCACCGGTACAGCCTCTCCGACGCCGTGCTGGCCAAGGACAACCACCTTGCCGTGATGACCGGCGGGGACCCGGCCAAGCTCACGGCCCTCCTCCTGGCCGCCAAGGCACAGCTGGGACACACTACCCACTTCGAAGTCGAGGTGGACCGCATGGAACAAATCGAACCCGTGCTGGCCGCTGGCGTGGACACCATCATGCTGGACAACTTCAGCATCGAAGAGCTCACAGCCGGGGTTGCCCTCGTGGCCGGACGTGCCCGGGTGGAGGCCAGCGGCAACGTGAACACCGGCACGGTCGCGGCCATCGCGGCCACTGGTGTGGATGTCATCTCCGTTGGCGCACTCACCCACTCCGTGGCCGCGCTGGACCTGGGCCTCGACGTCGAACTGGCCGCCGGGTGAGGCTGCCGTGATCTTCCTTGACGCCGCCGCCACCACCCCGGTCCGCCGTGAGGTGCTGGACGCCATGTGGCCCTACCTCACCGGTGGATTCGGGAACCCCTCCAGCCACCACACCCTGGGCGAGGCGGCGGCCGCGGCTCTCGCGCAGGCGCGGAGGGCCGTGGCGGATGTCCTTGGCTGCCGGCAAGGCGACGTGGTGTTCACCTCGGGTGGAACCGAAGCGGACAACCTGGCGGTAAAAGGCATTGCCCTGGCCCGGCAGGCGGCAAACCCGCTGCTGGACCGGGTGGTGATCAGCGCCGTCGAACACCCCGCCGTGGAGGAATCCGCCCGCTACCTGGAGCGCTTCCACGGCTTTACCGTCGACGTGGTCCCGGTGGATTCAACCGGCCGCGTCACGCCCGAAGCACTTGCCCGGGTGCTGCGCCCGGAAACCGCGCTGGTGAGCATCATGTACGCCAACAACGAGGTGGGAACCATCCAACCCATCGCCGGGCTGGCGGAACTGGCCCGCGCCCAGGGCATCCCGTTCCACACCGACGCCGTCCAGGCCGCCGGCTGGCTGCCGCTCGACACCCGCCCGCTGGGCGTGGATGCGATGAGCATCTCGGGGCACAAGCTGGGCGCACCCAAAGGCTGCGGAGTGCTGTTTGTCCGGAGCCGTACGCGCCTGGAACCGGTCATCCACGGCGGCGGCCAGGAGCGGGGCCGCCGGTCCGGAACGGAAAATGTTGCCGGCGCGGTGGGGCTCGCCGCCGCCCTCACGCTTGCCCGGGACCGGCAGGCAGGGGAGCAGGCAAGGGTTGCAGCGCTGCGGGACCGGTTCATTGCAGCCGTCCTGGCAGGCGTGCCGGATGCCGTCCTCACCGGGCATCCGTCCGAGCGGCTGCCATCAGTGGCGTCGTTTTGCTTCCCCGGTACCAGCGGCGAGTCGGTGCTCCTCGAGCTGGAACGCCGCGGCGTGGTCTGCTCCAGCGGCTCGGCATGCGCCGCGGGCTCGGACGCGCCGTCGGCCGTGCTCACCGCCATGGGTATTCCGGCAGAGGTGGCCCAGACGGCGGTCCGCTTCAGCTTCGACGCCGCGGTGACGCAGGAGGACCTCGACGCTGCCGCGGCTGCCGTCCAGGCGGCCGTCGCCGGGGTCAGGAACCTGGGAGCGGGCCAGGGCCGGTAGCCCCCGGACGACCCTAGCGGTGGCGCGCGCGGCGGAAAATCCAGTGCCGCAGCATGCTGAAGCGCACGGCGGTGGCCAGGAAGCCGGAAAGCGTGGTGGCCACCAGTTCGTCACCCACGGTGGCGTCCGGGTTGAACCAGTGCAGCACGCCCAGGCTGCTGCCGGTGATCACCAAGGCCACGGCAATCACCACCAGGCCGTTGAGGTGGTCGCGGGTTCGGCGTTGCTGGCCGGCAATCTTGAAGGTCAGCCGCCGGTTCAGGGCCGTGTTCAGCAGCGATGTGAGGACCAGCGCCACGGCGTTGGCCAACTGGGCGCCCAGCCACGGCCGCAGCAGCGCGTAAAGCCCCAGGGACGCCGCGGTGCAAATAACCCCGACGCCGGAAAAACGCAGCAGCTGCCGGATGACCGGAAAGCGCAGGACACCACGGTAGTGCCTGGTGGCGGGAAAGCGCCGGGTAGCGGTCTCCGTGGCGGCGGGTGCGGACAGGCCCTCCCTCACGCGGCGTTACCGGGGACGGCCGGCATCAGTACAGCTCGCCCACGGGAATTTCCACTGCCAGCCGGTTTGATGGCCCGGGCAGCGGGCAGGCCCACGCCTCGTTGTAGGCGCAGGAGGGGTTGTAGGCGAAGTTGAAGTCCAGCACAAAGGTGGCGCCGGGACCCGTGCCGCTGACCCCGTGGAACGCGCCCTTGATGGTGTCCAGCAGGTAGCGGCCGGCCCCATAGGTTCCACCCGGCTGGCCGGCCGTGGCGTCGCGGAACGGAACAAAGATGCCGCCGCCGTACCCATGGATCTTCCACACCCCCAGCTGGCCCATTTCCGGCAGGTCGAACGTTCCCAGCCGGACGAAGTTGACCACGCCGTCGGTTCCCGTGTCCACGCTCATCTCCCGGCCTGCACCTTCCTTGGTGAGCGGGACATGGAAGCGGTAGATGGGATCGTAGTCAGCAGTCTTGAGGCCGGAAAAGCGCGCCTTGTCCGCCGCTGTCAGGGCGGAGGCCGGGTGCGTTGCGAACATCAGGTCCCGCTGGTGGCGCCAGTACGAGTGCGCCTCGGACGGGCTTTCGGCGGAGATCCGGCGGACATTGTCGTAGAGCGCAAACGTCCGCAGCCGCCAGTCGGCAATGTCCAGGGCGGAAATGTCCGCGGGATTCTCTTCGGCTGCGCCGTGCTGCTCTTCCGACATAGCCTCCAGCCTAGTCCCAGGCCGGGGTGGTAAACGTCCGACGGCGACACGCCGGTCCGGGTGCCCGGCCTGCGGCTGGGCGGGGGCCGGTTGGGAGGAGCCGTGGGCGGAGGTGCGGGATGCAGGAAACACCGCCGCGGCAGGCGGGAGAGGGGGATGGGTCCCGTTAGGCTGGGCCTCATGACAGGCGCGCCAGTAAAGGCTGTTCTTTCCGGTATTTCCCTCGTCGCCGGCGCGGTTCTGCTGGCAGCGTGTTCCGCGCCGCAGGCGGCCGGCCCCGGATGGACCGCGCAGCCGGACCCTTCAGCGCCAGCGGCGTCCGGAACGGCCTCTCAGGCCGACGGGGCGGGCGCCGGCGCCACGGCAGCGGCGCCGGCCGGCAGTGCAACAGCATCAGCACCGGCCTCCGGCGAACCCCAGGCGGTGCCCACCGCAACGTCCTGGAAGACGTTCTCCGATCCCGCAAAGACGGTCAGCTTCGATTTGCCGGCGGACTGGATCGCCCAGTCCGTGGCGCCGGAGGAAGACGTCCTTCCCGGCGGACTCAAGATTGACGTGAAGAAGCCCGACGGAACCTTCATGGCTTCGCTCAGGACGGGACTGCCGCCGTCGTCCGTTGACTGCCCGGACAGCGCGCAGCGCCCGTACACGGTGATCAGCAGCGTACCGTTCGACCTTGCCGCGCAGGGTGGGGAGGGAACCATCCCGCCACGCATGGTCTACCGGGTGATCCAGGGTTACCGCTACTTCGGTTCCTACGGCATCACCAACCTGGTGGGAGGAACCGACGGGAAGGCGTGCGAGCTGCGCAACGTGGTGCGTGGTCCGGCCGGGAAGGGGGACTACTCGTTTGGGGACCTGGTGGCCCTCAAGGCCTTCGCGCCGGACGAAAAGGTGGCCCCGGCGAAGGCGTTCGACACGCTGGACCAGGCGGCCCAGTACGTCAACGGGAGCCCTGACTTCGCCAACGTGCAGCGGATGCTAATGTCGCTGAAGGTCAAAAACTAGTCCCGCTGCCCGCGCCCACCAGGTGCCGGTGCGCCCGACTTGCCTTCCACCCCCAACACCCCCGGAGATTCATGGAACGCTCTGTTTCCGCACGCCTGGCCTTCAAGACAATCGCCAACACCAAGGTGGCCATGGCCATTGCCGTGGCGAGGAACAGCGGCTACTCATCCTTTGACGAATCCCTGTCCGTGACGGCCGGGGGTGCGGAGGTTCCCCTGACGGAAATTTCGGACCACCACGGCGGCCGGTTCCACTACATGGAGTTCGCCGAGCCTGCCGAAGTCACGGTGGAATACTCGGCCACGGTGACCGGCCGCGCCGTGCCCGAGGAGGCGTGCCTGGCCGACCGCATCCGCTACGTGCGTCCCAGCCGGTATGCCGAGTCGGACCGGCTGCTGCCGACCGCCTACGCGGAATTCGGCGGGGTCCACGGGGCCGACCTGGTGCATGCGGTCCGGGAGTGGGTCAATGGCGAACTTCGGTACATCAGCGGCTCCTCCCGTGGCACGGATGGCGCGGTGGAGACGCTCCTGAGCAGGCGGGGCGTCTGCCGGGACTTCGCGCACCTGGCCATTGCCCTGCTGCGGTCCAAGGACATCCCCGCCCGCCTCACGGCTGTTTACGCCCCCGGCTTGAATCCCATGGATTTCCACGCCGTGGCCGAAGCCTATGTGGAGGGTGCCTGGCACGTCATCGACCCCACGGGGCTTGCCCCGCGGGAGTCGATGCTGCGCATCACTGCGGGCCGGGATTCGTCCGACACGGCCTTCCTTTCCACGGTGGGCGGCAGCCTGGTGTTGAACCAGCTGCGCGTGACCGCCGTGGTGGACGGGGACCTGCCGGCAGAGGACCCCGCCCGGCTGGTGCAGCTGGGCTAGCGCTTCCCCAGCGAGTTCCGCAGCTTGTCGGTAAGGCGCATGAGTTCCTTCTGCTCAGCGGCCGTCAGTGCAGGCCCCACCAGGGCCGAGATGTCCCGCACGTGCTCGCGGCCGATCTCCTTCTGCAGTTCCCGGCCCTCGTCCGTCAGCTTGAGCAGCACGCCGCGGCCGTCCTCCGGCGCCGGCATCCGGGCCACCAGTCCCCGCTTTTCGAGCCGCTCCACCAGCCGGCTGAGGCTGGACTGGCTCAACAGGACGTTGTCGTTGAGCTCGTTGAGCCGCAGCCAGCCGGACGGGCAGCGGGAGAGCGTGAACAGGACGTCGTATTCGTTCACCGCAAGCTTCCGGAACGCCGGTCCGGACTGCAGCTTCCGCATGACAGCCACCTGCGCCCGGAACAGCGATTCCCAGGTTTCCGCCGCCAGCCGCACCGGCGATTCCGATCCCCCCGCAGCCATTACGCCACCGGGGTGGCTTTGCCGGCGTCCTGTGACGCCAGCAGGGCGGCCACGCGGCCTGCGTGGGTGGGCGGTTCCGGAACGTGCGCGGGCTTCAGTGCCGCGTACTCCTTGCGGAGGACCGGCAGCACTTCCTCACCGAACAGGTCCAGCTGCTCCAGGACGGTCTTCAGCGGCAGGCCGGCGTGGTCAATCAGGAACAGCTGCCGCTGGTAGTCGCCGAAGTACTCGCGGAAGGCCAGGGTCTTTTCGATGACCTCCTGGGGGCTGCCCACGGTCAGCGGTGTCTGCGAGGTGAAGTCCTCCAGGGACGGGCCGTGGCCGTAGACGGGGGCGTTGTCGAAGTACGGGCGGAATTCCTTCACCGCATCCTGGGAGTTCTTGCGCATGAAGAACTGGCCGCCGAGTCCCACGATCGCCTGGTCCGCCTTGCCGTGGCCGTAGTGCTCGTACCGCTCCCGGTAGAGGCCGATCAGCTGCTGGTAGTGCTCCTTGGGCCAGAAAATGTTATTGGCGAAGAAACCGTCACCAAAGTAGGCGGCCACCTCGGCGATCTGCGGCGTGCGGATGGAACCGTGCCACACGAAGGGGGCCACGCCGTCGAGCGGGCGGGGGGTGGAGGTGAAGTTCTGTAGCGGGGTGCGGAACTTGCCGGACCAGTTCACCGTGTCCTCGTCCCACAGCTTGCGCAGGAGGCTGTAGTTCTCGATGGCAAGTTCCACGCCGTCCTGGATGTTCTTGCCGAACCACGGGTAGACCGGCGCGGTGTTGCCGCGGCCCAGGACCAGGTCGGCGCGGCCGTCGGACAAGTGCTGAAGCATGGCGAAGTCCTCGGCGATCTTCACCGGGTCATTGGTGGTGATCAGCGTGGTGGCCGTGGAGAGAATGATGCGTTCGGTCTGGGCCGCGATGTACGCCAGGGTGGTGGTGGGGGAGGAGGAAAAGAAAGGCCGGTTGTGGTGCTCGCCGATGGCGTAGACATCCATGCCGATTTCCTCGACCTTTTTGGCAATGGCCACCGAGGCTTTGATGCGCTCGTGTTCGGTGGGGGTGTGGCCCGTGGTGGGGTCCGTGGTGATGTCGCTGACGCTGAATACACCGATCTGCATGACGTGCCTTTCCGTTCCTGGACTTGCTGGCTTGGTTCCAGTGTAGACCAATTTAGATGCATTTGCATCTATTGCCTTCTGTAACACCATGTCCCGCGGATTATTCCCGGGTCCTGCTTCCGTGCCATGCCCTGGAACGCAGCGATGCCCGCACCAGGATCTGGTACGGGCATCGCTGCAGCGTTGGGCCTTATCCGGCGCCGGGCGCTGCCCGGCGGCCGCTGACTTTGGGGACCTGGCCGGTGGTCCAATCCCTGAATTCGGCGTCGATGTCCGAACCGGGCCCGGGTTCCGGGCGGGCCTGCAGGTCCCGCAGCAGCGCCTTCTTCTCGCGCCGGCCTTCCACCAGGCGGTAGAGCACCGGAACCAGGATCAGGGTCAGCGCCGTGGAGGACACCAGGCCGCCGATGACCACCACCGCCAGCGGCTGGGAAATGAATCCGCCGCCGCCCGTGAGGCCCAGGGCCATGGGGGTCAGGGCAAAGACCGTGGCAAGTGCCGTCATGAGGATGGGCCGGAGCCGCTGCCGGGCGCCGTTCGTGATGGCGTCCGCCACGTTCATGCCCGGCCGGCCGTCGCGTGGTTGCCTGTACTGGTTGATCAGGTCGATCAGCACGATGGCGTTGGTGACGACGATGCCCACGAGCATCAGCATGCCGATGAGCGACGGCAGGCCCAGCGGCACGCCCGTGAGCAGCAGCAGGGCCACGGCACCGGTGGCCGCGAACGGAACCGAGACCAGAAGGATCAGCGGCTGGATAAGTGACTTGAAGGTGGCCACCATGATCACGTACACGATGGCGATGGCTGCCAGCAGGGCCAGGCCCAGTTGCCGGAAGGACTCTGCCTGCTGGGTGGTGGCGCCACCGATGGTGGCGGTGACTCCCGGCGGCAGCTGGACGTCGGCCAGGCGCTTTTGGACTTCGGTGTTCACTGCGCCGAGGTTGGAGGCCGACGGCGTGATGGACACCTTGGCGGTGCGCTCACCGTTGCTGGCAGTGATGAAGACGGGGACGTCCACCTGCTCCACGGCCGCGATGCTTCCTAGCGTCACCGGCCGCCCGCCCGCCGGAAGCGGGATGTTGCGGACGGCATCGATGCTGGTGAACTTGGTGCCCTGGCCGATCCGGACGGGGAAGTCGTTGGTGTCGATCCGGACCGTGCCGGCCGGGATGGGGCTGATGGTGGAGGCCAGGACGCCGGCCACCTGTTCCTCGTTCAGGCCGGCGGCCGCGGCTTTGGCCCGGTCCACCTTGACCTGCACCACGGGGTTGCTGGCAGCAAGGTTGCTGGCCACCTCGCTGGTCCCGGGGACGCCCGTCATGGCGGCCACCATGGTGTCGCTGGCCGACTGCAGGTCGGCGCTGGTGGCAGCCTTCAGCGTGATGTCGACGGTGGACGAGGTGCCGAACCCGCCCTGCTGGGTGCCTACGGAGATCTTTCCGGCATCGGGGACCTTCGCAAGCTCCGAGCGCACAGTGTCCTGGAGCCGTTCCTGGTTGGCCTTTTCGTCGGTCACCACCGTGAACGTCGAGTTGGAGGAGCCGGTGGAGGTCAGTGCGGCGAAGCCTGCCTGGGCGTTGCCGGACGTGACCTGGACATCCTTGATGCCGTCGATGCCGCGGAGGACCCCTTCGAGGCGGATGGCGGCGGCACTGGTGTCGGCCAGGCTGGTTCCGGCCGGCAGTACCTGGCGCACGGTCAGGCTGTTTTGCCCGGAATTTCCCAGGAGGTTGGTGGCCAGCAGCGGGGTCATGGCACCGGTGGCTCCGAGCACCAGGACAGCCGCCACCAGGGTGATGACGGGGTGCTTCTGCGTGGACCGGAGGATGGGCAGGTAGCCGCGCTGCAGCCGGCTGCGCTGCTCGGCGTCGTGGGCCCTTGCCTTGGCCTCATCGGCAATGCGCCGCGCCTCGGGGGAGCCTGCGGCCGCGCCGGCGGGGCCGCTCTTGGGGTTCTTCAGGAACCAGTAGGCCAGCACCGGAACGATGGTCAGGGATACCAGCAGCGACGCCAGCAGGGCCATGGTGACTGTCAGGGCGAACGGCCGGAACAGTTCACCGGCCAGTTCACCGACAAACGCGATGGGCAGGAACACCGCCACCGTGGTCAGGGTGGAGGCGGTGATGGCGCCGGCCACCTCCCTGATGGCGGTGAGGATCGCCGTCGACTTTTCCTCGCCGTAGCTGAGGTGCCGCTTGATGTTTTCGATGACCACGATCGAGTCGTCCACGACCCGCCCGATCGCGATGGTGAGGGCGCCCAGCGTCAGGATGTTCAGTGAGTAGCCGGTGGCTGACAGGCCGATGAACGTGATCAGCAGGGACAGCGGAATGGAGACGGCCGTGACCAGCGTGGACCGGGCAGACATAAGGAAGAGCAGGATGACGGCGACGGCGAATCCCAGCCCCAGCAGGCCTTCCGTGGTGAGGTCCTTGATGGACTTTTCGATGAACGGCGCCTGGTCGAAGACGGGGGTGAACTTGGCGTTCGAACCCAGTTCCGTCTCGAGTTCATTCAGGGAGTCCCGCACCGCGTGGGAGATCGCCACCGTGTCACCCTCGGGTTTCTTGGTCACGGAGACGGCCAGCGTCTCGGCGCCGTTGGTGCGGGTGATGGAGGTGCGCTCGTCGTCCTTGAGGGAAACATCGGCCACCGAGCCGATGGTCGCCGCGTTCTTGGCGCCGGAAAGGGGCAGGGCCTTGATGGCATCGAGGGAATCGACGGGGCTGCCGATCTGCAGCGAGAGAGTCTTGCCCTGGTCCTCGAGTGTTCCGGCAGGGATCAGTGCGCCGTTGTTGGACA
Organism: Pseudarthrobacter sp. 902506025; assembly: GCF_040702325.1. Classification (NCBI taxonomy): domain Bacteria; kingdom Bacillati; phylum Actinomycetota; class Actinomycetes; order Micrococcales; family Micrococcaceae; genus Pseudarthrobacter; species Pseudarthrobacter sp. 902506025. The sequence continues at coordinate 138,358 of NZ_JBFBKW010000011.1, read as the reverse complement.
GGGCGTCGCGGATGGCCGTGACGCCTGCCCCCGCCGCTGCCATGGCGTCGGTGCGGGGGAGGATCTCGATGTGCTGGGAGGCGCCGCCCGTGACGTCGGCGCTGCGGACGCCGTCGATCTTCTGCAGCCTGGGCACGCTGAGGCGTTGGAGGTCCGAGTTCAGTTCACTGAGTGGCTTGTCCGAGGAGACGGCGAGGAAAACAATCGGGAAGTCGCTGATGCTTCCGGCGATGGCCTGCGGCTGGACGTCGCTGGGCAGCGTCCGCTTGGCATTGGAAATGGCCCGGTCGATCTGGTTCCGGGCCCGGTCCAGGTTCGATCCGTAGGTGAACACCATGGTGATCTGGGAGACGCCGGTCCGCGACGTGGAGGAGGTGGATTCCAGCCCCTCCACGCCGTTCAGCGCCTTTTCCAGCGGACCGCTGACCTGCTTGTCCACCACTTCGGGCGACGCACCCGGCATGGAGGTGAGCACTGTGATCTGCGGGAACTCAATCGAGGGAATGAGTTCCTGCTTCAGCGACGACATGGTGATCACGCCGAAGACCGAGGCGAAGACGGTGATCAGCGCGATCAGGGCCCGGTTCGCCAGGGAAAGGTGCGCCAACCGGAACATGGGTGGTCTCCTGGGGGTCTAAGTGACTGGTACAAGCCCTGGGGGTGCCAGCCGCTGGCCCCGGCAGGGTCAGTGGCTGGCGGAAACACTCTCCAGCTGGAGGGACGCGGCCGTTGCCCGTTCCAGCTCCGCGGCAAGGTCAGGATTCTCATCCAGCTTCACCCCGTAGCCGGGCATCATGTCCTTGAGCTTGGACTGCCAGCCCTTGAAGTTCTTGGGGAACGTCTTCTGGAGCAGCTCGATCATGATGGGGACAGCGGTCGACGCCCCCGGCGAAGCGCCCAGGAGCGCACCGATGGAGCCGTCACGGCCGGCAATCACTTCAGTACCGAACTGGAGGATGCCGCCCTTTTGCGGGTCTTTCTTGATGATCTGTACACGCTGGCCGGCGGTGATGAGTTCCCAGTCCCCGCCCTTTGCCTCGGGGTAGTACTCGCGCAGCGCCTCGACCTTCTGGTCATGGCGCTTGACCACTTCCTTGACCAGGTAGGCCGTGAGGTCCATGTTGTCCTTGGCCACGGCCAGCATCGGAATGATGTTGCCGGGGCGGATGGACAAGGGCAGGTCCAGGTAGGAGCCGTTCTTCAGGAAGTTGGTGGAGAAGCCTGCGTACGGGCCGAACAGGAGCGAACGCTTCCCGTTGACGTAGCGGGTGTCCAGGTGCGGAACGGACATCGGCGGCGCGCCCACGGAGGCCTGGCCGTAGACCTTGGCGCTGTGCTGGGCGGCGATGGTTTCGTCCGTGCAGCGGAAGAACTGGCCGGAGACCGGGAATCCGCCATAGCCCTTGCTTTCCGGGATGCCGGAGGCCTGGAGTAGGTGCAGGGCACCGCCGCCGGCGCCGACGAAGACGAACTTGGCGTGGATCTTGCCGTGTTCCCCTGACCGGGGGTGCTTCAGCGTCAGGTCCCAGCCGCCGTCGGAGGCGCGGGAGATCCCGGTGACATCGTGGCCGTAGTTGATTTCGACGCCGTTGTTCCCCAGGTAGCTGGTCAGCTCGCGGGTGAGTGCGCCGAAGTCCACATCGGTGCCCTCGGCGGCGCGGGTGGCGGCAATATGCTGCTGGGGGTCGCGGCCCTTGACGATCAGCGGTGCCCACTTGGCGATCTGGGCGTGGTCCTCGGAGTACTCCATGCTCCGGAACAGGGGGTGCGGCTTCAGTGCCTCGTACCGGGTCTTCAGGAACCTGGTGTGGTCTTCGCCGATCACGAAGCTCATGTGCGGGACGGTGTTGATGAAGCCCTTGGGGGAACCGATGAGGTTGTTGTCCACCAGGTGGGACCAGAACTGGCGGGAGAGCTGGAACTGTTCGTTGATGAGCAGTGCCTTGTTCGGGCTGACGGAGCCGTCTTTGGCTGCGGGCGAGTAGTTGAGTTCGCAAAGGGCGGCGTGGCCCGTTCCTGCGTTGTTCCAGGGGTCCGAGCTTTCGAGGCCAGGCTGGTCCAGCCGCTCAAACAGGGAAATGGTCCAGTCCGGCTCCAGCTGCTTGAGGAATGCCCCCAGCGTGGCGCTCATGATGCCGCCGCCTATCAGGACAACGTCGGCGTGTGGGGTCTTGGAAATGAAGGTCACGATCAGTCTCCGATTGCAGCGGCTCTGGCTGTCACAGAATATCCCCGCGCGGCCCGCATACTGAAATTGGCCCGGGCCGTCAAGGCTTTAGCTGGACCTTCGTGAAAACTTCGTTTAAGACCGGTGAAGCCGGGTAGCTGAGCACGCGGTCTGACAGGGCAAGTGCGGAGATGGGGAAGGCGATGGGAACCGCCGGTACCGTCGCGGCGATCTGGGCGTTGATGGTGTGATAAAGCTCATCCCGCTCTTTCCCGTCAGGGAGCCCCCGTGCACGGTTGATCTTTGAGAAGACCTGGGGATCCTGGTAACCGAACTCGCCGTTCTTCTCCCCGAAGAGGGGGCCCACGAAGTTGTCGGCGTCGGAGTAGGAGCCGTTCCAGCCAAGGATGTGGAGGGCATGGTCGCCGGCCGACTGGACCTTCTGCAGGTAGCCGTCCGACCAGTCAACCGGCACGGGCCGGATGTTGAAGCCGACGGCGGTGAGCTGGCGGCTGAGCTCGGCATAGACCTTTTCAGGGGTGGGTAGGTACGGCCGGGTGACGTTCAAGGGGTAGTAGAACTTCAGTTCCTCGCCCGCGTAGCCGCCCTCTTTGAGGTAGTCCTTGGCCTTGGCCGGATCGTGTCCAAGTTCCGGCGCGTCATTGTTGAAGCCGCTGATCTTGGGCGGGACAAACTGCGTGGCCTTGGCGGTGTTGTCGATAAAGAACTTCCGGATCAACGTTTCCTTGTCGATCGCAAGCTCCACCGCCTGCCGGATCTTCTGGTTCTGGAGTATCGGGATGTCCTGGTTAATGCCCACGTACATCACGGAGAACGGGTCGCGCTGCACGATCTGTTTGCCTCGCTTGACCAACTGGTCGAAGTTTCCCACGGTGACGGCGTCGTAGCCGTCGATCGTGCCGTCCAGCAGCGCCTGGAGGCGGGTCTGGGGGTGGTTGTAGGCCAGGAAGTTGATGGTGGCGATCTGGCCGCGGTCGCCCCAGTAGGTCTTGTTGCTGGCGAGGGTGACGTTGGCGGTGCCCCAGGCGGCAAGCGTGAAGGGCCCGGTGCCGACCGGATTCGTGGCGAAGGCCGACATGGCCTGGCCGCCCCGGTTCTGGTCCAGGACGTCCGCTTTACCCGAGGCCAGGGCGGCCGGGGATGCGATCGCGAAGGCCGGGAGGGTCAGTGCCTGGAGGAAGGCAGTGAATCGCTGGGTGAGGTCGATCTGTACCGTGTCCGGTGCCACCGCGGTGCAGCTCTTGAAAATCGAAAGCCCGGGCTCGTCGGAGTGGGCCTTGAACACGCCCTTGAAGGAGCTGCCGGGAGCCTGCTTCCGCAGCTCGGCAGGGAAGGTAAACCAGCGGTTGAAGTTGGCGCAGACGGCGTCGGCGTTAAACGGGGTGCCGTCCTGGAAGGTGACCCCGGTGCGGAGCTTGAAAGTGTAGGTCCGGCCCTCGTTGGACTCGTTCCATTCGGTTGCCAGCAGCGGCGTGGGTTTGCCGGTGGTCTGGTCCACGCCCACCAGGCCTTCGAGGATCTGGCGGGTGATGCGCTGGGATTCCACGTCGTTGGACAGGGCCGGGTCCAGGCCCAGGGGCTGGGCCGCGGTGCCGAAATTGAAGGTGGCCTGGGGCTCGGCCGGAGGGGAACTGGGCGTGCCGGACGTGGGGGAGGGGGACGGCATGCCCGTGCACGACGTCACGCCCAGCGCCATGAGGACGGCGCCGGCCTTGATGACCGTCCGCCGCGATGTACTGCTGGGCACTCGTTTATCACCTCTGGATGCTGCCGGCTCCGCCGCTTGCGGGCCGGGACCAGTCTAGAGGACGGGGCTTGCGGCCGGCCCCAGGCTGGCACATGACGCGCCAGGGCCGGGTCCGCCGGTCTATTGGCGGACCCGGCCCTGGGTTGGGGGGGCGGAGAGAGGTCCTACTTGGGCATGAGGACCGAGTCGATCAGGTAGACCGTCGCGTTCTTGGTCTTGACGCCGCCGCAGACCACGTTGGCGTTGTCCACCTTGAGGTTGTCGCCGCTGCCGGTCACCGTGACGGAGCCGCCCTCAACCGTGGCGTGCGTGCCGGCGATCTTGTCCGGGGTGATCTGGCCAGGGACTACGTGGTAGGTGAGGATCTTGCTCAGCAGCGCATCGTCCGTCTTCAGCGTTTCGATGGTGGCGGGGTCGATCTTCTTGAAGGCGTCGTCCACCGGTGCGAACACGGTGAACTCGCCACCGTTGAGCGTGTCCACCAGGTCAACCTTGGGGTTCAGCTTGCCGGAAACTGCCGCGGTAAGCGTGGTCAGGATGGGGTTGTTGGAGGCTGCGACGGCGACCGGGTCAAGGGCCATGCCCTCCACGGAACCCGCACCGGTGGGAACCTGCTTGGCGTAGGCGGCGCAGCCGGGGCCAATTAGGTTTGCTGCCGGGTCCATGGTGCCCGCCGAGGAGCTGGCCATTGCGCTTGAGGACGGGGACGCCATGCTGGAGCTGGGCGCCGATGACATCGGCGCGGAGGAGGCCGAGGAGCCGGAGGTGCTGCCGGAACCGCCGCACGCGGTGAGGCTGAGCAGAGCAGCTGCTGCAACGCCTGCGACGGTGAAAGTGGTGCGCTTGAAGGTCTGCATTGTGGTTCTCCTTGGATCGATTGCTGCCGACTGCGGACTGTGTGTTCGTGGTGTGCAGCCTGCCTGGGGGGGTGGGCACCTGCCCGTGGCTGGTGTCTCAATGGCTATTCGGCCGGTGGGCAGCAATGGATGGGTGGATCTTTGGAGTTTTTCGATTCGGGGCACTAACCAGCCGGCAGGGCCGCCGGGCGTTTAACGCAGGAATCCCCCGGCCGGAGCCGGGGGATTTCCAGTGTGCGCAAGGGGGGACTTGAACCCCCACGCCCGAAGGCACAGGAACCTAAATCCTGCGTGTCTGCCAATTTCACCACTCGCGCGCGGCTTCCTGACGGGAACGCCAAGCGTTCGACGCCGGATGCCAGAGTCCATTGTAGCGTTGCGCCGGGCGGTGTCCGCGGCAGGCCCCGGCGGGGTCAGGCGTCCAGGTTCAGGTCCCGCCGAAGCTTGGCCACGTGGCCCGTGGCCCGGACGTTGTACTGGGCCAGTGCCACCTTGCCGTCCGGGTCCACCACGATGGTGGACCGGATCAGGCCTTCGTACGTCTTGCCGTAGTTCTTCTTTTCGCCCCAGGCGCCGTAGGCCCCGGCCACGGCGTGGTCGGCATCCGAAAGCAGCGGGAAGGTCAAGGACTCTTTGTCCGCGAATTTTGCCAGCTTCTCCACGGGGTCGGGGGAGATCCCCAGGACGTCGTAGCCGGCGGCCTGCAGGGAGGCAAGGCTGTCCCGGAAGTCGCACGCCTCCTTGGTGCAGCCCGGAGTGGAGGCTGCCGGGTAGAAGTAGACGATGGTGGAGCGGCCGGGCCGGGGAGCCAGGCTGACGTCCTTGCCGGTGGAATCCTGCAGGGTGAAAGCCGGTGCCTTGTCGCCGGTAACGAGTCTTTCAGCCATTGTTTTTCTCCTTGTTGCGGGCGGGACACAACAGCCTAGTAAGCAGGTGGGACGAGTGCTAATCGGCATTTGGCTATACTGGCTGCTATGCCTGATATGGATCACTGGCCCACAGGGCGCCTTCTGTCCACTGCTGCGCGACTCGTTGAGCACTCCTGGAACGAAAAACTCGGCGCCATCGGCCTCACCCATGCCGGTGTTATCGCCATCGAGGTCCTTGCCGCGCAAGGGCCCATGACCCAGGCCCAGCTTGCCCAGTACGTCCGCGTGCAGGCCCAGACCATGGGCAAGACCCTCAGCCGCCTTGAGTCCCACGGCCACATTGCCCGGGTGCGCAGCACCTCGGACCGCAGGAGCCACGTCGTGTCGCTGACCGAGCAGGGCAAGGAAGCCGTTGCCCAGGCCGTGGAGATGGAGCGATCCGTCCTGGCATCGGCGTCAATCGATCCTGAGCTGCTCCGCCAGGAACTCAAAGCTGTGGTCCGGGAGCTGGCCAGCCAGTTCTCCACGACGCCCAGCAACGCCGGAGCCCTGATGGACAACGTCGCCAAGTAACCGTTGACGCTGCAGGCAGCGTCAGGAAAGCGCGGCCCTGGTTTGGAAAAACCAGGGCCGCGCTTTTTTGTGCCCGGCCACCATCGATTGCTCCGTACTTGCCGTTTTGAGCCCTGATAAAGACAAGTACGGAGCAATCGATGATGGGGGCACATAACAAAACAGCCCCCGGTCTGTGTTTCCACAAACCGGAGGCTGTTTTCCCAGTGGTGCACCCCCCGGGACTTGAACCCGGAACCCATTGATTAAGAGTCAATTGCTCTGCCAATTGAGCTAGAGGTGCATCTTTTTTGCTTCCATCCCCGGGCTTTTTCTTTCCCGTTGATCTCCGCAACGACATGAAACTCTACACGAACTTTTGGTGCAAGTGAAATCGGCGCTCCCGTGGGTTCCTGATTCACTGTGGGAGCCGCAAAATCAGCGCAAAATCAGGGTTTTTGCCGTTCGTGAGCATCCATAAGCTGCCGTTGGGTGCCCGGATGACGTCCCGGATCCGGCCGTATTGACCTGTGAAATAGGCCACAGGTTGCCCGGTGTCTGTTCCCTTGAGCGGCACGGTCCAGAGCCGTTCGCCCCTGAGCGCACCCAGGTAGGCGGTACCGCCGGATATTTCCAGCCCGCTGGGGGAGGACTCACGGGTGGAGGGCCAGACGACTTTTGCGTCCTCGAAGCCGGCGCGGTGCGGTGCCCCGGTGACGTCCGGCCAGCCGTAATTGGCGCCGGGCAGGATCAGGTTCAGCTCATCGTCCACGTCCGGTCCGAACTCGCTGGCCCACAGCCGGCCTGCTTCGTCCCACGCCAGGCCCTGGACGTTCCGGTGGCCAAGGCTGTAGACGGCGTTCCCGAACGGGTTGCCGGGCGCGGGGACGCCGTCCGGAGTGAGCCGAAGGATCTTCCCGCCCAGGGCGGCGGGGTCCTGGGCCTGCTCGCGGCGCTGGGCGTCGCCGGTGCCCACATACAGGAACCCGTCCGGGCCGAACCGGATCCTGCCTCCGTTGTGGGTGCCGGCTTTGGGTATTCCCGTAAAGACGGCCTGCGGCCGGCCCAGCGTCAGTGAACCATCAGCGCCGCGTTCGACGGTAACCCGGACCACCCGGTTGTCCTCTCTGGTGGTCGTGTAGGCATAGAGGGAGTGGTCAGCCTCAAAATGCGGCGAAAGCGCCAGGCCCAGCAGGCCTCCTTCTCCTGCGGGCGCCACGTCGGGCACCTTCCCCAGTGTTGTGGCGGCGCCGTCCCGAACAGCCTTCAGCAGGGCGGTCCCGCGCTCGGAAATGATGGCGGTCCCGTCGGGGAGGAAGACCGCCGCCCAGGGCGTGTCCAGCTGCAGCTCCAACCGTTCCTGCACAGCGGGTGGGGCGGGGACCGGGGCTGTGCCGGCGGATTCGGTGGCCGGGGGAGCGGAGCTGGCGACGGCGGCTCCCGGCGGGGTGCCCGCGGCGGCTGGGTTTGTGCTTGGTGCAGGCGGCCCCGGTGTGCCCGTGCAGGCGGCCAGCACCAGGAACAGGGCAAGGCGCGGAAGGCCCGCCGCAATGCGGCGGGCCTTCCTCCTGCTAGAGCCGTCTGCGCCGTGGAGCGCGGAAGCCTGCGGCCTCCGCATGCGCGGCAGATTCGAACCAGACTTCCGCCCGGGTCTGCTCATAGTCCGGATGTCCTTCTTCGTAGTAGACCATTGCGGCGGCATCGCCCTTGACCGTGTAGTCCGCCGGTCCGCTGCCGTCGGGGCCGGGTGCAGCCGAGCCCGCGCCGTAGGGCTCATCGGCTGCAAGGTGTCCGGCAGGCTCGGCGGCAGTGGTGCCATGGCCGGGTGTGGATCCCTGCGGGAATCCCTGAACAGCGTCCTGTCCCTGGCCGGACGGCTGGTGGTGGTCCGCGCCGTTTTCCACCAGTGCGGAGGACTGGGCGCGCTCCAGCGTTTCGGCATCGCCGGCGTCGCCGAGGCTGCCGCCGGAGACCGGCGCGGGCTCGTGCTGGTCTGCTGCGCCGTAGCCGTTTGTCAGGTGCTGGGGCGCCTGCCCGCGGGCTGCCGTGCCGCCGTCGTCCACGCCCTCCACTGCGGCTGTTTCGGCGCCGGGAAGCGTGGGGGCATGGGGGGCCGTGTATTCGTCGTGGTGGACGGGGCGGGTCGCCGCTGCGGCTGCCTGTCCGGACGGTGCATCCGTACTGGTCCCTGGGTGGGGCGCGACCTCTGGGGCGGCTGCCGCCCCACCGGCAACCGAGGAGCCGGACCGGGAGCCGGAGCCGGCCTCGGACCACTGGGTTTCCCATTCGGCCTGGTCTGCATGCAGGTCCTGCGACCGTGGTTCGACGTGTCCGGTGGCGCTGGCGGGCAACCCGGCGCCGGAAGCGCCGTGGCCTGCCTCGCCGAATGCCTCACTGGACGCGGGAGTGGAGGCACCGGCCGCCGGCGAGGCCGTGGCGGACGAGTCGGCTGGCTCTTCGGCCGTGGCGGGCGTTGCCGGTTCTGCGGCTTTTCCGAATCCGGCTGCTGTTGGAATGCCGGTGGTCCCGGCGGCCGCGGCCGACGCGGCGGCGCTGCCCCCTTCGAGGGCTCCATCGGCGCGGGGCCGATCAGTCGTCGCGCCGGCTGATGAGCCACCCGGCGCGTTGGCAGACTTGTTGCGGTTGACCAGCCACCAAATGATGACGGCGACGACGACTATGAGGATGATCCAGAAAACAATGTCCATGGCAGGCCCTTCTCTACGGGTGGCGGGTGTCCTGTCCCGACGCTACGTCGGGTCACCACTGCTGTCCAGAGATGCCGCGGCACGCGGGACAGGCCCGCTGGAAACACCGGCCGGGGCGCTGCCGTGGATCGCAACGTCGTCCGGGTCTCACAGTATGAGATCACCGTCCATCGGCTGGTCCGGGATCTTTCGGGATTTTCGCCGGATCCGGCCGCGGGAGGTCGTTCAGGCAGCATCCGAGCCCTAGACTTTCCCCTATGAGTGACGCCCAGACCACAACCGGAAGCACGCCGGACATCAAGCCCCGCAGCCGCGTCGTCACCGACGGCATCCACGCCGCCCCCGCCCGCGGCATGTTCCGGGCCGTCGGAATGGGCGATGACGACTTCGCCAAGCCCCAGGTGGGCGTCGCAAGTTCCTGGAACGAGATCACCCCCTGCAACCTTTCGCTGAACCGGCTGGCGCAGGGCGCCAAGGAAGGCGTCCACGCGGGCGGCGGTTTCCCCATGCAGTTCGGCACCATCTCGGTGTCCGACGGCATCTCCATGGGCCACGAAGGCATGCACTTCTCACTGGTCTCCCGCGAGGTCATCGCCGACTCCGTGGAAACCGTCATGCAGGCCGAGCGGATTGATGGCTCCGTCCTGCTGGCCGGCTGCGACAAATCCCTGCCCGGGATGCTCATGGCCGCCGCCCGGCTGGACCTTGCCAGCGTCTTTCTCTACGCGGGGTCCATCATGCCCGGCTGGGTCAAGCTCGAGGACGGCTCCGAAAAGGAAGTCACCCTCATTGACGCTTTCGAAGCGGTGGGCGCCTGCGCCGCCGGCAAGATGAGCATGGAGGACCTCACCCGCATTGAAAAGGCCATCTGCCCGGGTGAAGGTGCCTGCGGCGGCATGTACACGGCCAACACCATGGCCTGCATCGGCGAGGCCCTGGGCATGTCACTCCCCGGATCCGCCGCACCGCCCTCGGCAGACCGCCGTCGTGATGAGTTCGCGCGCAAGTCCGGCGAAGCGGTGGTCAACCTGCTGCGCCTGGGCATCACGGCCCGCGACATCATGACCAGGGAGGCGTTCGAGAACGCTATCGCCGTCACCATGGCCTTCGGCGGCTCCACCAACGCCGTCCTCCACCTGCTGGCGATTGCCCGCGAGGCAGAGGTGGAACTTACCCTGGACGACTTCAACCGCATCGGGGACAGGATCCCGCACCTGGGTGACCTCAAGCCGTTCGGCCGCTACGTCATGACCGACGTCGACAGGATCGGCGGCGTGCCGGTCATCATGAAGGCACTGCTCGACGCCGGCCTGCTGCACGGCGACTGCCTCACCGTCACGGGCAAGACCGTCGCGGAGAACCTCGCGGCCATCAACCCGCCGGACGTCGACGGCAAGATCCTGCGCGCACTCGACAACCCGATCCACAAGACCGGTGGCATCACCATCCTGCACGGCTCGATGGCTCCGGAAGGCGCCGTCGTGAAGAGCGCAGGCTTCGACGCCGACGTCTTCGAGGGCACCGCCCGCGTCTTCGAGCGCGAGCAGGGCGCCCTGGACGCCCTGGACAAGGGGGAGATCAAGGCCGGCGACGTCGTCGTCATCCGCTATGAAGGTCCCAAGGGTGGACCGGGCATGCGGGAGATGCTCGCCATTACCGGCGCCATTAAGGGCGCGGGACTCGGCAAGGACGTTCTGCTGCTGACGGACGGACGCTTCTCCGGCGGCACCACCGGGCTGTGCATCGGCCACGTGGCGCCGGAAGCGGTCGACGGCGGCCCCATCGCCTTCGTGAAGGACGGTGACCGGATCCGCGTGGACATCGCAGCTCGCAGCTTCGACCTGCTGGTGGATGACGCTGAGCTTGAGGCCCGCAAGGTGGGCTGGGAGCCGCTGCCCGCCCGGTACACCAAGGGCGTGCTCGCCAAGTACGCGAAGCTGGTCCACAGCGCCAGCCAAGGCGCCTACACCGGCTGATGTGAGTTCCTCAGTGCCTCCCGCGGAGTAACTGCCCGCTGTAGGCGGCAGGGTTTAATAAGGGCTGATCCGAGGGGCCCCGGTCGGACGGCGCTCGCGCCGGGCGGCCGGGGGCGGATCATCCCGCCGGCGGGATAGGATCAAAGGGTGGACAACGGAGTCCACATGGTGAGATAGGGTTGTTGCTCGTTGACACCCATCTTGCCAAGAGGGAAAACTGAACGCATGACTTTCGTTACCGCCGGCACCGTCGTCGTCGTCCTTACCAAGCGCGTGGCACATTAGCCCCTGGTAACGAACAGTCACGCGCAAACCCCTCACCAAGCCGCCAGGCCGAGGGGTTTTTTTATTCCCACCGTTCCAAACCAGTTCCAGAACCAGAGAAGATCCACAAGGAAGAGTCCGATGAGCAAAGGATCGCCCATCAGCCCCTCGCTGATGGCCACCAAGTCCGCTGGAGCCCCCAAGGCTCCGGAACGCGCCGACCGGACGGCTGACCATGCCGCCGTCGTCGCCAACCTTGCTGCCGTCTCTCCTGTCCTTGGGCCGAACAACGTCGTACCCCCGACGGTGATGACCGGCTCGCAAGCAATCGTCCGCTCGCTCGAAGAACTCGGCGTCGACGACATTTTCGGTTTGCCTGGTGGCGCGATCCTGCCCACCTACGACCCCCTGATGGCCTCCACCATGAACCACGTGCTGGTCCGTCACGAACAGGGAGCCGGCCACGCCGCGCAAGGCTACGCCATGGTCACCGGGCGGGTGGGCGTCTGCATCGCCACCTCGGGCCCCGGCGCCACCAACCTCGTTACCGCCATCATGGATGCCCACATGGACTCCGTGCCCCTGGTGGCCATCACCGGCCAGGTATCCAGCGGCGTGATCGGCACCGACGCGTTCCAGGAAGCCGACATCGTGGGTATCACGATGCCCATCACCAAGCACTCCTTCCTGGTGACCGACCCCAACGACATCCCGCACGTCATGGCAGAGGCCTTCCACCTGGCCTCCACCGGCCGTCCCGGCCCCGTGCTGGTGGATGTTGCCAAGGATGCCCAGGTGGGCCAAATGACCTTCTCCTGGCCGCCGAAGATCGACCTGCCGGGCTACCGGCCGGTGACCCGCGGGCACAACAAGCAGGTCCGCGAAGCGGCCAAGCTCATTGCCGCGTCCACCAAGCCTGTGCTGTACGTGGGCGGCGGCGTGGTCAAGGCGCACGCCTCGGCCGAGCTGCTGGCCCTCGCCGAAGCCACCGGCGCTCCGGTGGTGACCACCCTGATGGCCAAGGGTGCGTTCCCGGACTCCCACCCGCAGCACGTCGGCATGCCCGGCATGCACGGCAGCGTCTCCGCCGTCACGGCCCTGCAGCAGTCAGACCTGCTGATCACGCTCGGCGCCCGCTTCGATGACCGCGTCACCGGCGTGCTGAAGACCTTCGCGCCCAACGCCAAAGTCATCCACGCCGACATCGATCCTGCCGAAATCTCGAAGAACCGCACCGCTGATGTGCCCATCGTCGGGTCGGTCAAGGAGATCATCCCGGAACTGACCGAGGCCGTGCGCAGCCAGTCCGATGCTTCCGGGACTCCGGACCTCACCACGTGGTGGGCCTTCCTGAACAATCTCAAGGAAACCTACCCGCTGGGCTGGACGGAACCGGACGACGGCCTGATCGCACCGCAGAAGGTCATCAAGCGGATCGGCGAGCTGACCGGCCCCGAGGGCGTGTATGTGGCCGGCGTGGGCCAGCACCAGATGTGGGCCGCCCAGTTCATCAAGTACGAGCGCCCGCACGCCTGGCTGAACTCCGGTGGCGCCGGCACCATGGGATACGCCGTCCCGGCAGCCATGGGCGCCAAGGTGGGCAACCCGGACCGCGTGGTCTGGGCCATCGACGGCGACGGCTGCTTCCAGATGACCAACCAGGAACTGGCCACCTGCGCCATCAACAAGATCCCCATCAAGGTAGCTGTCATCAACAACTCCTCGCTGGGCATGGTGCGGCAGTGGCAGACCCTCTTCTACGAGGGCCGCTACTCCAACACCGACCTCAACACCGGCCATGACACGGTCCGCATCCCGGACTTCGTCAAGCTGGGGGAGGCCTATGGCTGCGCGTCGTTCCGTGTTGAACGCGAAGAAGACATCGATGCCACCATCCAGAAGGCCCTCGAAATCAACGACCGCCCCGTGGTCATCGACTTCGTGGTGAGCCCCAACTCCATGGTGTGGCCAATGGTGCCCGCCGGCGTGAGTAACGACCAGATCCAGGTTGCCCGCAACATGACCCCGGAATGGGAAGAGGAAGACTGAGCATGACCCGCCACACACTTTCCGTCCTGGTTGAGGACAAGCCCGGCGTCCTGACCCGCGTGGCCAGCCTCTTTGCCCGCCGCGCCTTCAACATCAACTCCCTGGCCGTGGGCCCCACCGAAGTGCCGGGCGTGTCCCGCATGACGGTGGTGGTCGACGCCGACGGCGACCTCATCGAGCAGGTCACCAAGCAGCTCAACAAACTGGTCAACGTCATCAAGATCGTTGAGCTGACCCCAGAATCTTCCGTACAGCGCGACCACATCCTGGTCAAGGTACGTGCGGATGCCGCAACACGCCTGCAGGTAACCCAGGCCGCAGACCTGTTCCGTGCCTCAGTGGTCGACGTGTCCACAGACTCCGTCGTCATCGAGGCCACCGGCCACCCCGAAAAGCTCACAGCCCTGCTTTCAGTGCTGGAGCCCTTCGGCATCCGCGAAATTGTGCAGTCCGGCACCCTGGCCGTTGGACGGGGATCCCGCTCCATGAGTGACCGGGCGCTCCGCTCCGCCTAGGCATTTGCGTCCAGGCGGGACCACGCGCCCGTAACCGCAGCACCGCAAGACCACTATCTACAACCACTCAAGAGGAGTTACGCAAGTGACTGAAATGTTCTACGACGATGACGCCGACCTGTCGATCATCCAGGGCCGCAAGGTTGCCATCGTTGGCTACGGTTCCCAGGGCCACGCCCACGCGCTGAACCTGCGCGATTCCGGCGTCGAGGTCGTCATCGCCCTGAAGGACGGCTCCAAGTCCACCGCCAAGGCCGAGGACGCCGGCTTCACGGTCAAGAACGTTGCCGACGCTGCCGAATGGGCCGACGTCATCATGATCCTCGCGCCGGACCAGCACCAGCGCGCCATCTACAACGACTCCATCAAGGACAAGCTGACCGCCGGCAAGGCCCTGGCCTTCGCCCACGGCTTCAACATCCGCTTCGGCTACATCAAGGCACCGGAAGGCGTTGACGTCATCCTGGTGGCCCCGAAGGCTCCGGGCCACACCGTGCGCCGCGAGTTCGAAGCTGGCCGCGGCATCCCGGACATCATCGCCGTCGAACAGGACGCATCGGGCAACGCCTGGGAGCTGGCCAAGTCCTACGCCAAGGCCATCGGCGGCACCCGCGCCGGCGTCATCAAGACCACCTTCACCGAAGAGACCGAAACCGACCTCTTCGGCGAGCAGGCCGTTCTCTGCGGCGGCGTTTCCCAGCTGGTCCAGTACGGCTTCGAGACCCTGACCGAGGCCGGCTACCAGCCGCAGATCGCCTACTTCGAGGTGCTGCACGAGCTCAAGCTCATCGTCGACCTCATGTGGGAGGGCGGCATCGCCAAGCAGCGCTGGAGCGTCTCCGACACCGCAGAGTACGGCGACTACGTCTCCGGCCCCCGCGTCATCACCCCCGAGGTGAAGGAAAACATGAAGGCCGTCCTGGCCGACATCCAGTCCGGTGCATTCGCCAAGCGCTTCATCGAAGACCAGGACAACGGCGCCGTCGAGTTCAAGGAACTGCGCGCCAAGGCTGAGCAGCACCCCATCGAGGCTGTCGGCCGCGAACTGCGTTCCCTGTTCTCCTGGCAGCAGCAGGACGTGGACTACGTGGAAGGCTCCGCAGCCCGCTAAGGCTGCCAGCGCAACCGCATAGACCCCAATGGTGAGGCCGGGTTCACACTTAACAATGTGAGCCCGGCCTTTCCGTCGGCCTAGACTTGTTTCCATCCCCAGGACTGCAACGCAGAGGATCAGCCGTGTCAAAACCCGTAGTACTGCTCGCCGAAGAACTTTCCCCCGCCACCGTCGAGGCCCTTGGCCCGGACTTTGAAATCCGACAGACCGACGGCGCCGACCGTTCCCAGCTGCTCTCGGCGATCAGCGACGTGGATGCCATCCTGGTCCGCTCCGCCACCCAGGTGGACGCCGAAGCGATCGCCGCGGCCAAGAACCTGAAGGTCATCGCCCGCGCCGGCGTCGGCCTGGACAACGTGGACATCAAGGCCGCCACCCAGGCCGGCGTGATGGTGGTCAACGCCCCCACGTCCAACATCGTGTCCGCCGCGGAACTCACCGTGGGGCACATCCTCAGCCTGGCCCGCCACATCCCGCAGGCCAGCGCCGCCCTCAAGGACGGCGAATGGAAGCGCTCCAAGTACACCGGCATCGAACTGTTCGAAAAGAAGATCGGCATCATCGGCCTGGGCCGCATCGGCGCCCTGGTGGCCGCCCGCCTCAAGGGCTTCGACACCAAGATCCTGGCCTACGACCCCTACATCACCTCGGCCCGCGCCGCGCAGCTCGGCGTGCAGCTGGTCACCCTGGACGAGCTCCTGGCCCAGTCCGACTTCATCACCATCCACATGCCCAAGACCCCCGAGACCGTGGGCATGCTTGGTGCGGACGCATTCAAGAAGATGAAGTCCACCGCCTACGTGGTCAACGTGGCCCGCGGCGGCCTCGTTGACGAAGAAGCGCTCTTCACGGCCCTGCAGGACGGCGAAATCGCCGGCGCGGGCGTGGACGTCTTCGCCAAGGAACCCAGCACCGACCTGCCGTTCTTCAAGCTCGACAACGTGGTGGTCACCCCGCACCTGGGCGCCTCCACCGACGAAGCCCAGGAAAAGGCCGGCGTCTCCGTGGCCAAGTCCGTCCGCCTTGCCCTCGCGGGAGAGCTGGTCCCGGATGCCGTCAACGTCGCCGGCGGCGTCATTGCCCCCGACGTCCGTCCGGGCATCCCGCTGATCGAGAAGCTCGGCCGCATCTTCACCGCGCTGACCCACGCGTCCCTGACGCAGTTCGACGTTGAAGTCGCCGGCGAAATCTCCTCCCTCGATGTCAAGGTGCTGGAACTTGCGGCGCTGAAGGGCATCTTCGCCGACGTCGTGACCGAACAGGTTTCCTACGTCAACGCCCCGGTCATCGCCGAGCAGCGCGGCATCAACGTCCGCCTCATCACCACGCCGGAGACCGAGTCCTACCGCAATGTCCTGACCCTGCGTGGCGCCCTCAGCGACGGCAGCCAGATCTCCGTGGCCGGCACCCTGACCGGCCCCAAGCAGATCGAGAAGCTCGTGGGCATCAACGGCTTCGAGGTGGAAATCCCCATCAGCGAGCACCTTGTGGTGGTTGCCTACACCGACCGCCCCGGCGTCATCGGAACCATCGGCCACATCCTGGGCATGAACAACATCAACATCGCCGGCATGCAGGTGGCCCGCTCCAACGAGGGCGGCCAGGTCCTGGCCCTGCTCACCATCGACAGCTCCGTTCCCCAGCAGGTGCTGGACGCCATCAAGGCCGGCATCGGCGCTGAGATGGTCCGGGAAGTGGACCTGGAAGACTAACGCGACACACCGGCCGAAACGCCGAAAGCCGCTCCTCCGCAGGGTACGTCCGTGCGGAGCCACGTATGATTGGCCGGTCTGCTTACAATGGCTACGTCCTGATTCAGGACCATAGCCGGCAGACCGGCCAATACCTTTTGCACATCCGTCCGTCATTGCCCACGTCTGCCCGGGGGATGGATGTGCGCGCACGCAATCCAGGTTTCAGGGAGTTCCATGAACGCCGTCCAGAGGTTCATCAGAAGCAGGGTGCTGCTGTTGACCGCGGCCATCTTGATCGCAGCCATGTGCTTGTCGGTCGTCGTCCAAAGCCAGTCACAGGCTGCGCTCAACCGGACGGTCAATGAAAATTCGAGGGGGCTCTACGACATCCTGGTCCAGGCGAAGGCGCCCTCCGGGGCGCTGCTGCAGCCCGAGATCGCCAACGGCGCGGGCGGCATCGGCTTTGACCAACTGGACTCCATCAGGAAGCTGTCCGGCACGTCCGTGGCGGCCCCCATCAGCCTGGTCTCCCGCGTCACCCAGAACCTTGAGACCCCCCGCCTCGACGCCATGGACTACCTCGGCTACAACGCCGGGCTGGCAGGCACCGCCACGGCGGACCAGGCTGCCGGCGCCACCGCCCCGGACAAGTGGCCAGCCGCTGAATCGGTGCTGACCGATGCTGCCAAGAAGTACCGCCTGACCGCCAGCGCCGTGAGCTCCGACGGACACTCCGAACAGACGCTCTTCAAGACCACGGCCGAGGGCAGCCTGGGCAAGGCCCGCCTCGTGGAGGAAAAGGCACAGGGCGGCAGCAGCATCCGCATCGCCCCGGCGCAAGGGGAGACCGGCATCAAGTTCCCCGCCCCCGCCGGCGGCTCCGAGCACAACCTCTTCAACCTCTCCGTGGCCTTGCCGCTGGCCCCTGAGGTCACCGAGTCCGTCGTCGCCGTCGACCCTGCCGCCGAACGGGCACTGCTCGGCTCCGCCGGTGATTTCCTTGCTCCGCTGGAGAAGGCGCCGCCCGCTGATGCACGGGACGCAGGCGCCGTGGGCCGCTACCTCGAAGGGCTCTTCACCAAGGGCATCAGCATGGACCAGCTCAAGGAAGGGCCGGACTTCCTGGGCGTCAAGCTCAAGTACTGGGCCCCCTTGATGACCCAGTACCAGCAGGCCAAGCGCACCGGCCAGCTGACCAACGGCTCGCAGGCAGTTCCGCTGATTGTCCGCTCCGGTACGTCGCTGGACCTTAAGTACAACGTCAAGATCGAGGAAATTGACGACGCCGGCAAGGTAGTCAAGGACATCGGGACCGTTTCGAAGTCCCTGGGCAAGGACTACCTGCCCTTCGTTTCCAAGGACCCCTTCGTGTTGTCCTGGCCCGGCTCCACGGACCACTCGTCCCTGCTGGGCAGCAACGGGAACTTCAACCCCGGCCTGTACACGCCGGCCAAGTGGAGCACCAACTTTGCCGGTGCCCCCAAGTACACGGACGGTGACACGGCCGCCAACGGCGCCGTGGACAAGACCGCCGTTCCCGGCGAATGGGTCACCGTCAACCGGCTGCCGGACAAGGCCGCCAACGGCGCCCCCGTTGACCAGACCCAGCGCGACCCCGTGGACGAGCGGTCCTACCGGGACAACCTGCCCACCGGCCAGCAGCAGGCCGCTACGCCGCTGCCCATGGTCTACGGAACGTTCGACCCCGCCGCCGTGGAGGCGGCCTCCGGTGACGTCAACAAGCTTCCGCTGGGCGGGTACGACCCCACGCCGTTCACCCTGGAGAAGGACGCGGCCGGCAAGGACGTGCCGGCGGCGGAACTGAAGCCATCACTCAGTGCCACCGGCCTGGCCAGCCAGTCCGCCGGTGCCATCACCGACTACTACGGACTCGCCGCAGCGCGTGGCTACAAGCAGAACGCCGCCGTCATCGACGCCGTCCGCGTCCGCGCCAAGGCGCCGGGCAGCTGGAAGGACGCCCAGCCCGAGGTGGAGAAGCTTGCCGCCGAAATCCGGGACATGGGCCTGGACGCCACCGTGGTCGCCGGCTCGGCCCGTGAGGACACCAGCATCTTCGTTCCGGGCTACTCCAAGGACGGTGCCGGCAAGGAATCGGCACTCGGCACGGTCCAGCAGTCCTGGGTCCGGCAGAACGCCGCCGAAGCCGTGGCCGGAGCTCTTTCCGGGACCAACATCACCCTGCTCTTCCTGACGCTGTGCGGGGCCGCCCTCCTGACGGGCGCATCGACCGTGAGCTACATCCGCAAACGCCGCAGCGAGGCCGGAACACTGCGGGCCATGGGCTGGACCCAGCGGCGGATCCGCACCTGGGTGCTGGAGGAATTCGGCGTCGGCGCCGTGCTGCTCGCCGCAGCAGGCATCGTGCTGAGCCTGCTGAGCTGGAGCCTGGCCACCGCCCTGGTGTGCGCCGCCGTCCTGGTGCTCTACTGCGCTGCGGCCCTGTTTGCCGCCCGGCAGCTCCGGCACCGCGACGTCATTGACCAGGAACCGCAGCACGACGAACGCCTCATTCCGGTCGACTCGCCACTGACGTTCGCCAACCGGCAGCTGAGCACCAACAAGTTCAACACCTTGTCCCTGGCTGTCGCGGTTGGTGTCTTCGGTGCCGCGGTCGGCGGCCTGATCGCCCTGCTGATCGACATTCCGCGCGCCGCCGGTGCGAGCGCCCTGAGCGGGCTGGCCGCAGCGAGCGTGACGCTGCCCAGCATCCTGCTGGCACTTGCCGGCGTGGCCGTGGGGCTGGTGCTGACCCTGGTGACGGGCCGGTTCGAGCTCAATGCCAAACGGCAGTACCTTGGCATCCTCCAGGCCATGGGCTGGAACCCGGACATGCTCCGCCAGGTCCGGTTGTTCGAAAACGCACTGGTGGGAACCGTGGCCCTGCCGCTGGGCGTGCTGGGCGCCCTGGGCATCGGCCTGCTGCTGGCCCCCTATGCAGCCATCTGGGCTGCCGTGGCCGGGCTGGTGGCTGTAATTTGCTGGATACCGATTGCAACGAAAGTGGTCCAATGACAAACCCGACGAACGTCCAGCGCAGCCGCAGGAGCGGCTCCAACGAGGTCCCCCTGCAGACCCGGGCCAACACCATCGTCAAGTCGGCCGACCACGCCACCCCGCTGGAGATGCGCGACATCACCATCCGCTATGGCGGCGGAAAGGGCGGCGCCGAGGCCGTCAGCGTGGTGGAAGGCTTCGACCTGACCCTGCACGCCGGTGAGATGCACTGCGTCGCCGGCCGAAGCGGCTCCGGTAAGACCAGCATCCTGACCGTCGGCGCGGGACTTACCCTGCCGACGTCGGGCCGGGTGTTCTGGGAAGGTGATTCGCTCGAAAGCATGGGCGACGACGAAATCGCCGACCGCCGTCGTGCCCTGATCGGTTACGTGGACCAAGGGGGCGCCCTGATCGACGGCATGAGCGCACTGGAGAACGTCCTCCTGCCCGCCGTTCCGGACGGCGAAGTGGAGCAGCGGCGGGACATGGCCAAGGACCTGCTGGACCTGGTGGGCCTGGGCCGCCGCATGCGGCACCGCCCCGCCCAGCTGTCCGGCGGTGAACGCCAGCGCGTGGCCATCGCCCGGGCACTGATCCTCGGCACCAGGGTGCTGGTGGTGGATGAGCCCACCGCCTCCCTGGACCGTGCTTCCGCCAACCGCATCATCAGCATCCTGAAGGACACCACCTCCGACGGCATCGCCGTCCTGGTGGCCTCGCACGACCACGAACTGGTGCGTCTGAGCGATACCCTGACAGAACTGATCTAGTCCGCCCCCTTACGCACCGAAGGTAACCGTCCGCACCGTGACTGCTCCAGAGAAAACGCCGTTCTACATCACCACGGCCATCACCTACCCCAACGGCGTGCCGCACATCGGGCATGCCTACGAGTACATTGCCACCGACGCCATGGCCCGCTTCAAGCGGCTGGACGGCTTTGACGTGATGTTCCTGACCGGCACCGACGAGCACGGCATGAAGATTGCCCAGACGGCGGAGAAGGAAGGCATCACCCCCAAGGAACTGGTGGACCGGAACGTTGCGGTCTACAAGGGCGCGCACTCCGCCCTGGGCATCAGCTACGACCGGTTCATCCGCACCACGGACACCGACCACTACGCTGCCTCGCAGGCCATCTGGAAGAAGATGGAAGCCAACGGCGACATCTACCTCGACAAGTACGAGGGCTGGTACTCCGTCCGGGACGAGGCCTTCTACGCCGAGGATGAGACGGTGGTGAAGGACGACGGCGTGCGCTACTCGAAAGAGACGGACACCGAGGTCACGTGGACGGCGGAGGAGAGCTACTTCTTCCGGCTCTCCGCCTACCAGGACAAGCTGCTGGCCCTCTACGAATCCCACCCGGAGTTCGGCGCACCCCAATACCGGTTCAACGAGGTCATCAGCTTCGTCAAGCGCGGCCTGGAGGACCTGTCCATCAGCCGGACCACCTTCGACTGGGGCGTCCCCGTCCCGGGCAACGACAAGCACGTCATGTACGTTTGGGTGGACGCGCTGACCAACTACCTGACCGGCGTGGGGTACCCGGACGTGGACTCGGAGAAGTTCCGGAAGTACTGGCCCGCCGATGTCCACATCATCGGCAAGGACATCTCCCGGTTCCACGCCATCTACTGGCCCGCCTTCCTGATGAGCGCCGGGCTGGAACTGCCCAAGCGCGTCATGATCCACGGCTTCCTGCACAACAATGGGGTCAAGATGTCCAAGTCCCTGGGCAACGTGGTGGCACCGGCGGACTTCGTTGCCCGCTACGGCCTGGACCAGGTGCGGTTCTTCTTCCTGCGTGAGGTTCCCTTCGGCGCGGACGGCAGCTACAACCACGAGGCCATCGTGGGCCGCATGAACGCGGACCTGGCCAACAACTTCGGCAACCTGGCCCAGCGCTCCCTGTCCATGGTGGCGAAAAACTGCGGGGCCGCCGTTCCCACGCCCGGAGCGTTCACGGCGGAGGACAACGCGATCCTCGCCCAGGCGAATGGTTTGCTGGAAACCGCCCGCGCCGCCTTCGACAAGCAGGAGTTCAGCCGCGCGCTGGAGGCCATCTGGGGCGTGCTGCACCACACCAACGCCTACTTCGCCGAGCAGGCACCCTGGGTGCTGCGGAAGACCGACGTCGAACGCATGAACACCGTGCTGTATGTGACGCTGGAGGTCCTGCGGATCGTGGCGGTCCTGGCCCAGCCCGTCATGCCCGACGCAACGGCCAAGCTCCTGGATGCCCTCGGCCAGCCGGAAGGCGACGCCCGGCAGTTCGCGGCGATCCCAACCCCGATCGTGCCCGGTACGGCGCTGCCCGCTCCCACCCCGGTGTTCCCCAAGTTCGAGGAGCCCGCGGAGTAGGTTCCTTCCTCCGCGGGCTCGCGGCGGATGCGCTCATGTCCAAAAGCTGAGACGTTTTGACCAGCATATGGATGTCTTGGCTACCCTGAAACCATGAGCGCATCCTCCATCGATCTTGCAGTTATTCCCGGCGACGGCATCGGCCCCGAGGTCATTGCCGAGGCCCTCAAAGTCCTGGAAAAGGCTGTGGCGGCGGAGGGCGTGGAGCTCAAGCCGACGCACTATGAGCTCGGTGCCGAGCACTGGCTGGCTACGGGGGAGACCCTGCCGGATGCAGTCCTCGCCGACCTGAAGACCCGCGATGCCATCCTGTTCGGCGCCGTGGGTGCCGCCCCCGGCGACACCCGCATCCCGTCCGGCATCATCGAGCGTGAGCTGCTGCTCAAGCTGCGCTTCAGCCTGGACCACTACGTCAACCTGCGGCCGTCACGGCTCTACGGAACCGTCGGCAGCCCCCTGGCCAACCCCGGCACCATCGACTTCATCGTGGTGCGCGAAGGGACCGAGGGTCCGTACGTGGGCAACGGCGGCACACTGCGGGCGGGAACCCCGCATGAGGTAGCCACCGAAGTGTCACTGAACACCGCCCACGGCGTGGAGCGCGTGGTCCGCGACGCATTCCGCCGCGCCAGCCTGCGGGAGCGCAAGCACGTCACCCTGGTGCACAAGCACAACGTCCTGGTCTTCGCCGGGCACCTGTGGAAGCGCACCGTCGAAGCCGTGGCCCAGGAATTCCCTGGGGTCACCCACGACTACCTGCACGTGGACGCCGCCACCATCTTCATGGTCACCGACCCGTCCCGCTTCGACGTGATCGTCACGGACAACCTGTTCGGCGACATCATCACCGACCTCGCCGCGGCAGTCACCGGCGGCATCGGGCTGGCAGCCTCCGGCAACATCAACATGGACCGCACCGCGCCGTCCATGTTCGAGCCGGTCCATGGGTCCGCACCGGACATCGCCGGCCAGGGCAAGGCTGACCCCACCGCGGCCATCCTCTCCGCCGCGCTCCTGCTGGACCACCTCGGCTACACCGACGCTGCCCGCAGGATCGAAGGCGCAGTGGTTGCCGACGTCGAAAAGCGCGACGGCACAGCACGCAGCACCAGCGCCGTGGGCGACGCCATCGCCGCCGGCCTGTAGCCCGCGCCGGGGCCGCCGGCATCGGGCGTAAGCTTTACTCGAATCACCAAATGCCGCCTTCCCGTTCAGCGCTGAACCCCGGGCGGCCGATCGTGGAGGAACCATGACTCAGACCGCCCATGGCGTCGAATTCACCCGGCAGCCCTCGGAGAACCCGAAGTCCGCCGAGGAGCGTGCAGCCATCCTGGCAAACCCGGGATTCGGCAACTACTTCACCGACCACACCGCCATCGTCGACTACAGCGTGGACGCGGACGGCAACGGCGGCTGGCACGACGCCCGGATTGAACCCTACGGTCCGATCGTGCTCGACCCGTCCGCCGCGGTCTTCCACTACGGCCAGGAAATTTTCGAAGGGCTCAAGGCCTACCGGCACGCGGACGGCTCCGTCTGGACCTTCCGTCCCGAAGCCAACGCGGCACGCCTGAACAAGTCCGCCCGCCGGCTTGCCCTGCCCGAACTGCCGGCCGAATACTTCCTTGGCGCGATCCGTGAGCTGGTGGCCGTGGACAAGGAATGGGTGCCCTCCGGCGACGGCGAAGCCCTCTACCTGCGGCCCTTCATGATCGCCACCGAGGCTTTCCTGGGTGTCCGGGCAGCCCGTGAAGTGTCCTTCCGCGTGATCGCATCGCCGGCCGGCAACTACTTCGGCGGCGAACTCAAGCCGGTGTCCATCTGGATCTCGCGCCAGTACGCCCGGGCAGGCCGCGGCGGCACCGGCGACGCCAAGTGCGGCGGCAACTACGCTGCCTCCCTGATCGCGCAGCAGGAGGCCGAAGCCAACGGCTGCAAGCAGGTGCTGTTCCTGGACCAGGCCAACGACAACGCCGTGGAAGAGCTGGGCGGCATGAACGTGTTCTTCGTCATGAAGGACGGCTCCCTGGTCACTCCTGCGCTGACCGGCACCATCCTGGAAGGTGTCACCCGCATGTCCGTCATCCAGGTGGCCAAGGACATGGGCCGCGAGGTTGCCGAGCGCAAGATCACCCTGGACGAGTGGCGCGACGGCGTGGCGTCCGGTGAGATCACCGAGGTCTTCGCCTGCGGTACCGCAGCTGTGATCACTCCCATCGGGGTCCTCAAGGACGATACCGAGTTCATCGGTTCCGAGGACGCCAAGGCCGGCGAGGTCACCATGGCCATCCGGGAGAAGCTCCTGGGCATCCAGACCGGCGCCGAGCCGGATACCCACGGCTGGCTCACCCGCCTGGCATAGTTTCAGGCTTCAACGTACGACGGCGCCTGCCGGACTTTGGTCCGTCAGGCGCCGTTCTGCGTTTCAGCCGGCGGCGGGTTGGTCAGCGGCGTGCTGCCTTCCGGGCCGCGTTCTTCATGGCTTTGCGGGAGACCGGCTTCAGTGCTTTGCGGGCCGCTTCCTCCGCCAAAGCACGGTTGCGCCGTGCGTCGATAAGGTCGTTCCAGAGGGCCGTGGCAAACACGCCACCGTCCTGGGCGTAGACGTCGTACGGGTAGCCGGCGAAGACGGCGGGGGTGGGGCCGCTGGTGAACAGGTCCTTGTTGGTGGCCTTCGCCACGGCATCGCCCACAGCCCAGGTCCTGGTCAGGTGCCGGGTGAGGTTTTCCTGGACGAAGACGTTGGCATTGCCGGACCGGGCAGCCTGGTCCAGCAGGGATTCCAGGTCCGCGGCAACGATTGCGGCGCCGGCCTGGTCTGCCGGCGCGGAGGCGGCATCCAGTTCCGCGGTGATGCCGGCGACGGCCTCCGACCAGTCCGTGGTTTCACGGAACTTCCGCCACGTCGGGAACCAGACGATGCTGCCCGTGGCGTGGTTGTGGACGTGCAGCAGGCCGGTGGCTTTTTCGGTGGCCGAGTGGTCGTGTCCGTCGGTGTCCGCCTGGGCGAGAAGGTCTGCGAGTGATGCTGTGCTCATGGGCGGGATCCGGCTTCCTGATGGAGATCGTGGTGCTGTCACTGGTGCCAACCCGCAGCCGGCGCCCTCTTATTCCGCCGGCGCGCAGGGGCCACGCTGGGGGAGGGGTGGCCATGGATGCAAGGATGGGTCCGTGACTTTCAATCCCGGCCCGGTCCTGCAGCGGAGCAGCGCACTCACGCAATTCTTCCTTGCCCCCAACCCGGGTCCCATGAGCCTGGACGGCACCAACTCCTACGTCCTGCGCGCGCCCGCGCATTCTGTCGTGGTGGTGGTGGATCCCGGACCGGAGGATGAAACGCACCTGGCCGCACTGGCCGGCGTTGGCACCGTGGAGCTGATCCTGGTGACCCACCGGCACGCCGACCACACTGCCGGGTCCGCGCGCCTGCACGAGCTGACGGGCGCACCAGTCCGCGCCATGGATGCCAACCACTGCCATGGCGGGGGAGAACCCCTGGCGTCCGGGGAAGTTATCCGGGTGGCAGGGCTGGAGATCGCAGTGATGGCCACACCTGGCCACACCTCCGACTCCGTCTGCTTCCACCTGCCGGCGGACGGGCAGAACGGATCGGTGCTGACGGGGGACACCATCCTTGGCCGGGGAACCACCGTGCTGGACTATCCCGACGGGAAGCTGGGCGATTACCTCGCGTCCCTGGACCTGCTCGAGGCCCTGGGACCCGCCACGGTACTGCCTGCGCACGGCCCGGTGCTGCCGTCCCTGGAGTCTGCGGCCCGCGACTACCGGACGCACCGGGAGGAACGGCTGGCGCAAATCCGCGCGGCACTGGCCCGGCTGGGCCGGGACGCAACTGTGGGTGAGGTGGCGGACGCCGTCTATGCCGGCGTCGGACCTTCCGTCCGGCGCGCCGCCGAACTGTCCGTGGCCGCCCAGCTCTCGTACCTGCGCGGCGGCAGGGAAGGGCAGGCGGCGCCGCCGGGACGGTAGGGTAGGAGCCATGCGTATTGCCAGGTTTGTCGTCGATTCCGATCCCCTGTACGGCGTTGTGGAAGGTGCCCCCGGCAGTGAGGAAATCACTGTCATCCACGGCGACCCCTTCTTCAACGGCGTGGAGCGCACCTCCGTGCGCCACAAGCTGGAGGACGTCCGGCTGCTTGCACCCATCATTCCCCGCAGCAAAGTGATCGGTGTGGGACGCAACTTCGTGGCGCACGCCCACGAACTCGGCAACGAGGTCCCCGCCCAGCCGCTGCTGTTCCTGAAGCCCAATACCGCCGTCGTGGGCCCCAATGACCCCGTCGTGCTGCCGGAGTTCTCCGAGGAAGTCTCCTTCGAAGCCGAACTCTGCGTGGTCATTGGCCGCATCTGCAAGGACGTGCCGGAAGACCGCGTGGACGACGTAATTTTCGGGTACACCTGCGGCAACGACCTCACGGCCCGCGACGTCCAGAAAACCGACCTGCAGTGGACCCGCGCCAAAGGCTTCGACACCTCAGCGCCGCTGGGCCCCTGGATCGAAACCGACCTGGACACGGAGGACCTGCAGATCCAGGGCCGCCTGAACGGCGAGGTGCGCCAGGACGGCAGCACCAGCCAGATGATCCGGGGCGTGCGCGAACTGGTCTCCGTGGTGTCCCAGGCGTTCACCCTGCTGCCCGGCGACGTCATCATGACCGGCACGCCGGCCGGTGTGGGGCTGGTCAAGGAGGGCGACCGCTTCGAGGTGGAAATCGAAGGCATCGGCCGGCTGTCCAACCCCATCGTCCGCCGCTAGCACCGGCCCGCAGGGCGGGAGGCGGCATGCGGCCGGGCGGGTAAAGTTGAAGCCACTATGAGTATCGCTTCTTCGTCACCTGCCGCCTCCATTCCCCCCGTTACCGCGGAAACGCCCGTGCGGGTCCGTTTCTGCCCCTCGCCCACGGGCACCCCGCACGTGGGACTGATCCGGACGGCCCTGTTCAACTGGGCCTACGCGCGCCACACCAAGGGCACGCTGGTCTTCCGGATCGAGGACACGGATGCGGCGCGGGACAGCGAGGAAAGCTACCACCAGCTGCTGGATGCGCTGAAGTGGCTGGGCATCGACTGGGACGAGGGCGTGGAGGTGGGCGGCCCGCACCAGCCGTACCGGCAGTCCCAGCGCGGCGACATCTACCAGGATGTCATCAAGCGGCTGCATGAAGGCGGATTCATCTATGAGTCCTTCTCCACCCCGGAAGAGATCGAGGCCCGCCACCGCGCCGCAGGCCGCGACCCGAAGCTCGGTTACGACGGCTTTGACCGGCACCTGACCGATGAGCAGCTGGCGCAGTACCGGGCGGAAGGCCGGCAGGCTGTGCTCCGCCTGCGGATGCCGGACGAGGACATCACGTTCACCGACCTGGTCCGGGGCGACATCACCTTCAAGGCCGGGTCGGTCCCCGACTTCGCCGTGGTACGGGCCAACGGTGCGCCGCTGTACACCCTGGTCAACCCCGTGGACGACGCACTGATGGGCATCACGCACGTGCTGCGCGGGGAGGACCTGCTCAGCTCCACGCCCCGGCAGGTTGCCCTGTACCGGGCCCTCTACGCCATCGGTGTTGCCGAGTACATGCCGGAGTTCGGACACCTGCCCTACGTCATGGGCCAGGGCAACAAGAAGCTGTCCAAGCGGGACCCCGAGTCCAGCCTCTTCCTGCACCGCGAGCGGGGCTTCATTCCGGAAGGGCTGCTCAATTACCTGTCCCTGCTGGGCTGGTCACTCAGCGCGGACGAGGACATCTTCACGGTGGAGCAGCTCGTGGAGCACTTCGACATCCACGACGTCCTGGGCAATCCGGCCCGCTTCGACCTGAAGAAGGCCGAGGCCATCAACGGCACCCACGTCCGGATGCTCGAACCCAGGGTCTTCCGCGACCGGGTGGCGCACTACCTGCGCGAGGCGGGCCTGGTGGGGGAGATCCTGACCGACCGCGAGGAGGAGATCCTCACCGAAGCGGCACCCCTGATCCAGGAGCGCATCACGCTGCTGGGCGAAGCACCCGAGATGCTGGCATTCCTGTTCAAGGCAGACGACGCCGTCGACGTCGCCGATGACGCCCGCAAGGGCCTCCCCGCCAACCTTCCCGAGGTCCTGGACGCTGCCATCGCCGCCCTGGAGCCCGTGGCGGACTGGACGGCGGAGAACATCCAGGCTGCACTCAAGCAGGCCCTGGTGGAAGACATGGGCATCAAGCCGCGGCTCGCCTTCGGTCCGGTCCGCACGGCGGTTTCCGGCCGCCGCGTGTCGCCGCCGCTGTTCGAGTCCATGGTGATCCTGGGCAAGGAGTCGTCCCTGCGCCGGCTCCAAGCCTTCCGCGGCTGATGACCGCCCCCAGCCAGGCACCCGCCGGCATGTTGCAGACACCATTCGGCGCTGTCCGGGGTGTCCTGTTCGACATTGACGACACCCTGGTGGACCTCGAATATTCAATGACCACCGCCCTGCGCGAGGTCAGTGAACACCTCCTGCCCGGCCTGGACCAGGCCGGATGGGAGCGGTTCGGGCGCATCTTCACGCACGAAACCACGCATTACTACGACCGCTACCTTGCAGGTGAACTGACGTTCAACGAACAGCGCCTGCTCCGGGGAAGGGCGGCGCTGGGGCACTTCGGCGTGGAACTGGCCGACGGCGAGGAATCACACCAGTGGTTGAGCGCCTACATGGAGAAGCAGCCCGCTTATGTGAAGCCGTTTCCCGATGTGCTGCCCCTGCTCGATGCCCTGGACCAGGCGGGCATCCCGTATGGCGCCGTGAGCAACAACGTCCACGACTACCAGCGGGCCAAGCTGGACGGCGCCGGGCTGGAGCGGATCACCCACCTCGTGGGCACCGACACCCTGGGCGTCGCCAAGCCGCATCCGGCGATGTACCTCGAAGGCGTCAGGCTCCTGGGCACTGGCCCTGCCGAAACGCTGTATGTAGGCGACAATCGCCTGCTGGATGCAGAGGGCTCGACGGCGGCGGGCCTGGTGGGTGTGTGGCTCAACCGCGTGGGGGAGGTCGTGGAGGACTTCAATGGCGGCATGGTCGCGTCCCTGGACCAGCTGCTGGGATAAGCTTCCGGCCACAGCGGCCGCTGCCCCTTCTTGAGGGGCGGCGGCCGCTGTGTCGGCGAAAGTGCCCCAGGTGTCAGGCCGCAGCTTCCGGCCGCAGGGAACGCCTGCGGAGGACCAGGTGGGCCCCGACGGCGGCAGCCACCAGCAGCGCCACCACCACAAGTGCGACTGCAGGGTTGTCCAGCCACGACGACGGCGAGACAGCGGCCACCTTCGAGTGCAGCTCCTGCGTGCCGGCCGCTATTTTCGCGTTGCCGTCCGCCAGCTTGCCCGCACCGTCGGCGAGTTTGACCGAGCCGTCGTCCAGCTTGCCGTTGCCGTCCGCGAGCTGGCCTGTTCCGTCGGCGAGCTGGGCGGATCCGGCCTGCAGCTGGCCTGTGCCGCGGCTCAGGGCCACTGTTCCGTCCGACAACGCCTCGGTTCCGGCCAGCAGGCCCGGGTTGGCGGGGTCTTCGCCGCCGTTGATTCCGGCGCTGAGTTTGGTGGTGCCGTCCTGGAGGTTGTTCGCCGCGTAAATCAGCCCGGGGCTGTCCGGGTTGCCGGGGACGCCGTCCATTCCCACCCTGATCTTGGCCGTGCCCTCGGCCAGCATGGAGGTGCCCAGTACCACGCCCGGATTTTGCGGGTCCGTCGCATTGAGCTTTCCGGCCAGCGTGGCGAAGCCTGCCTTCAGCCGGCCGGCCCCTTCATCCAGCTGGGCGGCTCCCGTGGTCAAGCTGCCGGTTCCGGCCTTGAGCTGCCCGGCGCCGTCGTTCAGCTTTGCTGCTCCCGCATCGAGCTGCCCCGCTCCCGCGTAGGCGCGCCGTCCGCCGTCCGCCAACTTGGCGATCTGGTCCTTGATGACGGCCAGGGGAACCAGGCCCTGGGGCCCGTTCGCAGCCGCTTCAAGCTGGTCCAGGCCCTGGCTGAGCGCTGCGAGCCCGTCTCCCTTGGCCGGATCGTTCCCCGCGCCCGGGTAGCCCTTCAGCTGCGCCGTTCCGTTCTTCAGCGCCGCTGTCCCTGCGCTCAAGCTGGTGGCGCCGGCGTCGAGCTGGCCGGCGCCTGCGGCGAGCCGGCCCGTGCCCGCCGCCAGCTGTCCCGCACCGTCGGCCAGGTTGTTCGGCGCGTTTCCGGCAGCAGTGGGAGTCAGCGCCGCGGACAGGGCGACGGCGCCGGCCTGAAGCTTTCGGGCGCCGTCATCCACCTGATAGACGCCGGGAACGAGTTTGTTCAGGACGTCATTCTGCAGTTTGGTGGTGCCGGCATGCAGCTTGTCTACCCCGGGCGCCAGCTGGTCGCGGACTCCGGAGAAGATCTTCCCGGCACCCGCCTGCAGGGCTGCAGCCCCGGTATTAAGCTCGGCGCTTCCGTCCTTGACCTTGACCGAGCCGTCTTTGACCTGGACTGCGCCCTTGCTCGCTGCGCCCGCCCCGGTGGCCAGCTGCCCGGAGCCGTCCTTGAGTTGCGACGCCCCCGCCGCCGCCTGCCCGGCACCGTCCATGAGCTGGGCGGCACCGTTGGAGATCTGGCCGGTGAGGTAGGTGTAGAACGCAAGGAACAGGGTGAGCAAGAGGGACAAAGCGATGATTGCGATGGATTGTGACCGGGGTCTGGGCCTGGCTGCGGCAATGGTTGCTGTGCGGGTTGTCAACGCTGACACTTCCTAACTTCCGCCGGACGACGCTGCCCGGGGGCGAAAAACCGTGGCTGGTAAGGCGTTCCCGTTTTCCTCGTGGGTGCCCCGTGAGAGGGGGAAGGGAGATTGTTACTGATGGGTAACTTACTCGAGGGTAACCATATGACCGGAAGGTGGGCAAGGGGTTTGGAGTAAACCGGTTCACTCCGGGTTCCAGGCCGGCCAGCTCTCGATTTGTGCGAGCCGAAAGTCTCGGGTAAAGTAATTTCTCGTGCTGAGGCGCACGGAGCAGGGAAAACGCCCTGAATCCGGCCCGAAAGTGCCATTGGGATATGGTGTAATTGGCAACACTACGGTTTCTGGTACCGTCATTCTAGGTTCGAGTCCTGGTATCCCAGCTCTGGTTTGAGTGCTGATTTCAGCCGCAAAACAGTAGGTTTCCACTCGGTTCGCCGATTTGAAACCATGGCAAGGTGTGTGAAATACTCACTGAGCTTGAGCAGCGGAAACGCTGCCGGAAGTACACGGCCCCATCGTATAGCGGCCTAGTACGCCGCCCTCTCACGGCGGTAACGCGGGTTCGAATCCCGCTGGGGTCACCATCGGAAATGGTCCCGGGCAACAGCCCGGGACTATTTTTTCGTTTAACTTGCGCATACCCCGCGGTTGCGCTGAGGCTGATTGTCTACGGTGCTTTCATCAGCTGAGGTTGGGGGATGTGTGCTGGGAAATCTCTTTGGTCGCCGTAGGAACTCACTGAACGCGTTGCGGCTGGGTCTTGCGTCTTTGGTGATCGTGTCGCATTCCTGGTGGTTGGGTGCGTACGGGCCCGAGCCGGCGCCCGGGGGAGTTAAGCTCGGCAGCTGGGCGGTTCTTGGGTTTTTCGGAATCTCCGGGTACCTGATAACACAGAGCAGGATGACTTCAACGGTCAGGACCTTTTGGCGTGCCCGCCTCCTTAGGATTTTCCCTGGGCTCGTTGCTTGTATCGCCACCGTCTCGTTTGTGTTCGCGCCCTTGAGCGCCCTAGCGACGGGACGGAGATACGCCTTTTATGATGCCGTGCTGTTCTTCCTATCCAATTTGTCGGCTGGTGCCCCTGGAGTCGCTCTCAGAGGCATCCCTGGTTCCCTGGATGGACTTCCCGATCCGGGGGCCTGGAACGGGCCGTTGTGGACGTTGTTCTGGGAGCTAGTCTGCTATGCCCTCGCTGGCACTGTCTTGGGTGTTCTCCGACCAGAATTGGCCCGAGTTGCTCTACTTGTCCCTTTCTTGGTGGGCTCGGCTTTTGTGTTCACTCTTGACATGGGCTGGGGGCCTGTACGTACGCCACCGGACTGGCCGTTGGTGCCCCTGCTGACGTTTCTGGCGGGCTCGCTAACCTACCTCTACCGGGATCGAATCTCAGCGAGTCAGGTTGCGGTTGGTGCATGCGCGGTGGGCGTCATTGCCATCGGTGGGGCCGGACTTGTGCCGTCACTCATACACATCCCATTGTGTGTGTTGCTACTGGCGAGCTCGCTCTACCTTCCCCTGGCCAGTGTCGGCTCACGCTTCGACATCTCCTATGGTGTGTACATTTACGGATGGCCAGTCCAGCAGGTTCTGGCTTCCATGGGGCTGCACACGGCGGTCCCGCCTCTTTTCTTCGCCGCAGTCTCACTGCTGTTGGTGTTTCCGGTGGCATGGCTATCTTGCCGATACGTAGAAATGCCGGCACGGGGCTGGTTCCGCCGCTGGAAGGATCCGAGACGAGCTCCTCAACTGGCATGATGTTGCTGTGACCTCCCATGACGAGCACGGCCGCCCAGCCCAGCCGCCACCGCAATCCTTGGCGGCGGTGACGCTGCTGGAGGAAATCCGCAGTGGGCTGGACGATGTCACGCTGCCGCTGGCCCTGCCGGGTGCAGACCAGGCGCGGCGCGGCGCCGCAGCCGCAAGGGCCCAGCTGGACGACTACATCCTTCCCCGCTACCGCAGCCTGGATGCACCCCTGCTTGCCGTCGTCGGCGGTTCCACGGGCGCGGGCAAATCCACCCTCGTGAACGGACTCGCGGGGCACCCGGTAACCCGCGCGGGAGCCATCCGGCCGACCACCCGCCAGCCAATCCTGCTGCACAACCCCGCCGAAGCTGCCTGGTTTGAGGGCCAGCGCGTCCTGCCGGGGCTAAGCCGGATGCGGGGAACCCTGGCTGCCAATCCGGCGCCCACTGGCCACGCAGGGGAGCCGGCCACTGCCACCGATTCCCTGGTCCTGCTGGCTGATGCAGCAGTGCCCGCCGGCATCGCCCTCCTCGACGCTCCCGACGTCGACTCGATCTCGGACCAGAACCGCCTCCTGGCCGGACAGCTGCTGGCCGCCGCCGACCTCTGGGTGTTTGTCACCACCGCAAACCGGTATGCCGACGCCGTCCCCTGGAAGCTCCTCCTCGATGCCGCTTCCCGGGACATCACGGTGGCCGTGGTGCTGGACCGGGTGCCGCAGGGCGCCGAAGCGGAGGTGAGCCAGGACCTCCGTGGCCTGCTGGACCGCGAAGGCCTGGCCGGAAGCCGCCTGTTCATCATCGCCGAAACAATGCTGGATACTCACGGCATGCTGCCGGCCGGGGCCGTGGACGAGTTGCGGGAGTGGCTGGCGTCGCTGGCGTCCGATGCCGCGGGGCGGGCCGACGTGGCACGCCGAACGCTGAACGGGACGGTCCGTGCGTTGGCCCAGCGGATTGCGGACCTCGCCGATTCTGTGCGTGCACAGGAACAGGCCGCTGCCCGGCTCGAATCCGACGCCGTGGCGGCTTATGAAAATGCGGCCACCCGGATCCTGGACGCCACCCGCGACGGAGCCCTGCTGCGGGGCGAGGTTCTGGCCCGCTGGCAGGACTTCGTGGGCACCGGCGAATTCTTCCGCACGCTGGAGCAGAACGTGGGCCGGTTCAGGGACCGGATGGGGGCATTCTTCCGTGGCGAACCCGCGCCGGCCGTGCGGGTGGAAGCGGCCATCGAAACCGGCCTGCAGGCAGTCATTGTCGACGAGGCAGCCAATGCTGCCGAAGACACCGACCAGCGGTGGCGCTCGGACCCGGCCGGCCGGCAACTGCTGGCCGCGGACGACCTGTCAGGGACGGCGCCCGGGTTCGCTGACCGGGCGGCTGCGGAGATCCGGGCCTGGCAGGAAGCATTGATGGAGCTGATCCGCACCGAGGGCCAGGGCAAACGCACCCAGGCGCGCTGGCTGTCGTTCGGCATCAACGGCCTCGGTGCCGCGCTGATGATCGTGGTGTTTTCGATGACGGCGGGGCTTACGGGACTGGAGATCGGCGTGGCCGGAGGAACCGCCGTCGTGGGCCAGCGCCTGCTGGAGGCTGTGTTCGGCGAGGATGCCGTGCGCCGGATGGCGGACAAGGCGCGCGAGGACCTGGCCGTGCGCTGCCGGCAGCTGCTGATGGACGAGCAGCAGAAGTTTCTGCAGCGGCTGCCGGCGGACAACCCGGACCTGGCACAGACACTTGCAGTGCAGGCCGGAAGACTGGCGCGGCTGGCGGAGAGCGCGTGAGCCGGCACAGCGGAGCGCGGGAGTCCTCGCGGCTGGACACCCGGCTCCAGGCACTCCAGGACGCCCGCGAACTGGGGGAGGGGGTCCTGCCGGACCAGGCGCTGCAGGAAGCGTTCGACGTCCTGGAACGCGCAAGTTCCCGCCGTTCGCTGTCCGGTGACCACACAGTGGTCGGCTTCTTTGGGGCAACGGGAAGCGGCAAGTCGTCCCTCTTCAACGCCGTCAGCGGCGCGGAAATCGCGACGGCGGCCGCGCGCCGGCCCACCACATCGGAACCGTTGGCAGGGGTCTGGGGAGCGGCGGGCAGTGAAGCGCTCCTCGACTGGCTGGAGGTGGGGAACCGGCACCACGCCCAGCCCGTGGAGGGCTTCGCGGACGAACGGACCGGGCTGATCCTGCTGGACCTCCCCGACTTCGACTCCACCCACGCCGCTAACCGCGAGATCGTGCAGCGCATGGTGGGCCTGGTGGACGTCCTGGTGTGGGTGCTCGATCCGCAGAAATATGCGGATGCGGCACTCCATAACGGGTTCCTGGCGCCGTTGGCGTCCCACGGGGCCGTCACGCTGGTGGTCCTCAACCAAGTGGACCGGCTTCCCGCGCACGATGTGCAGCCGGTGCTTGACTCGCTGCACGCGATCCTTGCCGGCGAGGGGCTGGGACAGGTGCGCGTACTCGCTTCATCCGCCCTGACGGGTGCAGGAATTGGGGAGGTGCGGGCAGCGATCCGGAAAGTGGCCGTGCAGCGGCAGGCCCAGTCCCGGCGGTTGGAAGCGGACATCAGCAAGGCCGCAGAGGACCTGCGGCTCGCCTCCGGTGACGGCGACGCCGCAGGGATCCGTTCTGCCACCAGGACACAGCTTGCGGACGAACTGGCTGTTGCGGCGAATGTGCCTGCCGTGGTGCGGGCTGTGGGACAGTCCTACCGACTCGAGTCCGTGCGCCGCACCGGCTGGCCGGTAACCCGCTGGCTCTCCCGGTTCCGGGTTGACCCGCTGCGCCGGCTCAACCTCCGAAGCAGTTCTCCTGCCAGCCTGAACCGGACATCGCTGCCGCCGGCCGGTGCGCCGGAGCGGGCACGCACCGATGCAGCTGTCAGGGAGTTCGCGGACGCGGCCAGCGCCGGAGCACCCGGCCCATGGCGGGCCGCGATCCGGGGGGCTGCAAGGGCCGGCCGGGAGCGCCTGCCCGATGCGCTGGACCAGGCCATCGCCGGAACCGACCTGGCCGCCAACCGGAAGGCATGGTGGTGGGGTGCCTTCAACGTGGTTCAGTGGCTGGCACTGTTAATCCTGCTGGGCGGTCTGGGCTGGCTGGGCGTCCTGGCCGGGCTCGGCTACCTCCAGCTGCCGGTGCCGGAGGTGCCGCGCGTAGAGGGATGGCCGGTGCCCACCCTGATGATCGCCTTCGGATTGGTTTTGGGGATCTTCCTGGCGATCACCGGACGTTTCATTGCGGCCGCGGCTGCCCGGGCCAGGGCTGCAAGGGCGCGACGACGGCTCAACAGTGCCGTTGCAGCGGCGGCTCAGGAGCTGGTCGTGGAACCAGTGGAAGCGGAAATCGGAAGGCTTGCGGCGTTCAACAAGGCACTGAGGAAGGCCGGGCAGGCCTAGCGCCTGTTCGCTAGCCCGCTGCGACGGCCCGTGCGGCGTCGCGGACCTTGATCATGGTGCGGAGGTTCCGCGTGGTGGTCGCGGCTTTGAACTTCGCCTTCGCGCTGATTTTGCTGAAGGGACTGTCCAGGGTTCCGCCTACGGGGGCCAGCCAGGCAAGCGCCTCCGGCGCCAGCCGCTGCTGGGCGTGGCCTTCCAGGGCTGAGCCGGCTGCTTCCAGTTCGTCCAGGACGGCGGTGTCCGAGGAGATGGTGATGTAGGCGTGGGTGGACTTGTCGTCGTCAGGGTAAGGGCATGCTTCCACCAGGTGGCCCACCCGCCCGGCTTCCAGGACCACCACCCATGCTTCGTAGCCAAAGGCCGCTCGGAGGCACTTTTCGCATTCGCGCTTCACGGCTGCGGCGTCCAGGCTGCTGGACAGCACCACGTTGCCGCTCGCCAGGAGGGTCTTCGCGTCCTCGAAACCACAGGTCTTCAATGCGTCCCTGAGGTCCGCCATTTTGATATTGATTCCGCCCACGTTGATGCCGCGGAGGAACACTGCATAGCTGCCCATGGCCACAGCCTAGCCGCGCGGGCTGCCGGGAGAGGGGAAGGTCCTAGTCGTTGTTCTTCCGCAGGGCCTCGGTCAGGATCCGTCCTGCATTGCAGACCACTTCAGCGTGGAGGCGTCCCGGCTGGCGGGTCAGGCGTTCGATGGGGCCCGAAATGGAGACGGCGGCGATCACCCTGCCGGACGGACCCCGCACCGGTGCCGAGACGGACGCGACCCCCGGCTCGCGTTCGCCCAGGCTCTGCCCCCAGCCCCGTCGTCGTACTCCTGCCAGGACGGTGGGCGTAAAGCGGGCCGACTGCAGGCCCTCCAGGAGCCGGTCGTGGTCTTCCCACGCCAGCAGGACCTGGGCCGCGGAACCTGCCTTCATGGACAATTGGGTGCCGACGGGGATGGTGTCGCGCAGGCCGATGGGCCGCTCGGCGGAGGCGACGCAGACGCGCCAGTCGCCCTGGCGGCGGAAGATCTGGGCGCTCTCGCCCGTGGCGTCGCGCAGTTGCATCAGGACCGGGCCGGCGGAGGCGATCAGGCGGTCCTCGCCGGCTGCCGAGGCGAGCTCAACAAGCCTGCTGCCGAGCACGAAGCGGCCTTGGATGTCGCGGCTGACGAGCCGGTGGTGCACCAGCGCCAAAGCGAGGCGGTGGACAGTGGGGCGGGCCAGGCCCGTGGCGGCTACAAGCTGCGCCAGGGTGGTGGGTCCTGCCTCGAGGGCATCGAGCACCTGGGCCGCTTTATCAATGACACCGACTCCACTAGAATTGTCCATGTAATGATATTGCCGTCTCATTATCTGAGATGCAAATCTTTCGGGTGGCGCGGCGTGGAGCCCTCCTGATTCAGTTGGACCATTCAGCCAAACAGCAGTGAAGGGAGAGGGCCATGGGAAAGACATTGGCCGAGAAAGTCTGGGACGCACACGTGGTGCGCAAAGGTGACGGCGATGGTGCCAACGCCCAGCCTGACCTTCTCTTCATCGACCTTCACCTGGTCCACGAAGTCACGTCCCCGCAGGCCTTTGAAGGCCTGCGCCTGGCCGGGCGCAAGCTGCGCCGGCCGGACCTGACCATCGCCACCGAAGACCACAACACCCCCACCCTGGACATCGACAAGCCCATTGCCGACCTCACCAGCCGCACCCAGATCCAGACCCTGCGCAACAACTGCGCGGAGTTCGGGGTCCGGCTGCACAGCCTGGGCGACGCCGAACAGGGCATCGTCCACGTCGTAGGTCCCCAGCTGGGCCTCACGCAGCCCGGCATGACAGTGGTCTGCGGCGACTCGCACACCTCCACGCACGGTGCCTTCGGCGCGCTGGCCATGGGCATCGGCACGTCCGAGGTGGAGCACGTCATGGCCACCCAGACCCTGTCCCTGAAGCCGTTCAAGACCATGGCCATCAACGTGGAGGGCACCCTGCGCCCGGGCGTTACCGCCAAGGACATCATCCTCGCCGTGATCGCAAAGATCGGCACCGGCGGCGGCCAGGGCTACGTGCTGGAATACCGCGGCTCGGCCATCCGGGCGTTGTCCATGGAAGCGCGGATGACCATCTGCAACATGTCCATCGAGGCAGGCGCCAGGGCCGGCATGGTGGCACCCGACCAGATCACCTACGACTACATGCTGGGCCGTCCGCACGCGCCGGAGGGCGCTGACTGGGACGCCGCCGTCGAGTACTGGAACACGCTGCGGACCGACGACGACGCCACCTTCGACGTCGAGGTGGACCTGGACGCCGACACGCTGGAGCCCTTCGTCACCTGGGGCACCAACCCCGGCCAGGGCGTGTCCCTGTCCCAGGCCGTTCCGTCCCCCGAGGACTTCGGCGACGAGAACGCCAAGGCTGCCGCCGAGCGCGCCCTGCAGTACATGGGACTCGAGGCCGGCACACAGATGAAGGACATCAGGGTAGACACCGTCTTCCTCGGTTCCTGCACCAACTCCCGGATCGAGGACCTGCGCGCTGCCGCGGACATCATCCGCGGCCGCGAAAAGGACCCGCAGGTCCGCATGCTGGTGGTGCCCGGCTCGGCCCGCGTCCGGCTCGAAGCCGAGGCGGAGGGACTGGACAAGGTCTTCAAGGACTTCGGTGCCGAATGGCGCTTCGCCGGCTGCTCCATGTGCCTGGGCATGAACCCGGACCAGCTGGAGCCGGGGGAGCGGTGCGCCTCCACCTCCAACCGCAACTTCGAAGGACGCCAGGGCAAGGGCGGACGCACGCACCTGGTCTCGCCGGTGGTGGCCGCAGCCACGGCCGTGCGCGGCACGCTCAGCTCGCCGTCGGACCTTGAACCGGCTCCCGAACCCGCAGCCATCCGCATCGACGCAGCCTAGGACAACACCATGGAAAAGTTCACCAAGCACACCGGCATTGGCGTCCCGCTGCGCCAGAGCAACGTCGACACCGACCAGATCATCCCCGCGGTGTACCTCAAGCGCATCACCCGGACCGGCTTCGAGGACGCCCTGTTCTCGGCGTGGCGGAAGGACTCCTCCTTCATCCTGAACCAGGAGCCGTACAACGCCGGTTCGGTCCTGGTGGCCGGCCCGGACTTCGGTACCGGTTCCTCCCGCGAGCACGCCGTCTGGGCGTTGAAGGACTACGGCTTCAAGGCCGTGCTGTCGTCCCGCTTCGCGGATATTTTCCGCGGCAACTCGGGCAAGCAGGGGCTGCTGGCTGCGCAGGTGGCCCAGGACGACATCGAGCTCATCTGGAAGGAACTCGAGAACGCCCCGGGCACCCAGGTCACGGTGGACCTCGAGTCCAAGACCGTGGTGTGCGGCAACATCGTGGCGCCCTTTGAGATCGATGACTACACCCGCTGGCGGCTCCTGGAAGGCCTGGATGACATCGGGCTGACCCTGCAGCACGAAGCCGACATCACGGCCTATGAGGCCACCCGCCCGGCTTTCAAGCCCAAGACCCTGCCGGCGAAGCTTTCCTAGCCTGGGGTGCGCCATCCGGCGGCGGGTGCCCGTTCCGCCACGCCCCGCCGCCGGTGCCCCCTTATTTCGGTTCGGTAACGCGACCTCATATGCTTGGTTGGAGCCTTTGCAAGGTTTTGGGGGCTAGTGATCGTGAGGAAACCGGTATATGAGTAGTGTTCTGACAATCCGCGGCGGTGTCCCGCTTACAGGCCGCGTCAGCGTCCGTGGGGCAAAGAACCTTGTCCCCAAGGCAATGGTGGCGGCGCTGCTGGGCAACGAACCCTCGGTGTTGCGGAACGTGCCGGAAATCAAGGACGTCGAGGTAGTCACCTCCCTGCTGCAGCTGCATGGCGTGACGGTGGAGAAAGACCCCGTCAACGGCGACCTGACCCTTGACCCCAAGGCTGCCAAGACGGCGCCGAGCACCGCGATCGACGCCCACGCCGGCGACTCCCGCATTCCCATCCTGCTGTGCGGGCCGCTGATCCACGCGATCGGCGAAGCCTTCATCCCTGACCTGGGCGGCTGCAAGATCGGCGACCGGCCCATCGACTACCACCTGGACGTCCTGCGCCAGTTCGGTGCCGTGGTGGAGAAACGCCCCGGCGGCATCCACATCTCGGCGCCCAAAGGCCTTCATGGCGCCAAAATCTCCCTCCCCTACCCTTCTGTGGGGGCCACGGAGCAGGTCCTGCTGAGCGCCACCCGCGCGGAAGGCATCACGGAACTTTCCGGCGCCGCCACCGAACCGGAAATCATCGACCTCATCGCCGTGCTGCAGAAGATGGGCGCCATTATCAGCGTCCAGACTGACCGCACCATCCGCATCGAGGGCGTCCGCGACCTGGGCGGCTACAACCACCGCGCCCTTTCGGACCGCAATGAGTCGGCGTCCTGGGCGTCGGCGGCGCTGGTGACCCGCGGCGACATCTTCGTCGAGGGTGCCTCCCAGCGCGACATGATGACTTTCCTGAACACCTACCGCAAAGTGGGCGGCGGAATGGACATCGGAGAGGACGGCATCCGGTTCTACCACAAGGGCGGCAAGCTGAACCCGCTGGTCCTCGAAACGGACGTCCACCCCGGCTTCATGACCGACTGGCAGCAGCCGCTGGTGGTGGCACTCACCCAGGCCGAGGGCGTCTCGATTGTCCACGAAACGGTGTACGAGAACCGCTTCGGCTTCACGGACGCGCTCATCCGCATGGGTGCCAGCATCCAGGTGCACCGGGAGTGCCTGGGCAGCGTCCCGTGCCGCTTCGGCCAACGGAACTTCCTGCACTCCGCGGTCATTTCCGGCCCCACCCAGCTCAAGGGAACCGACATCGATGTTCCGGACCTCCGCGGCGGCTTCAGCCACCTGATCGCCGCCCTGGCCGCCACGGGAACTTCGCGGGTCACCGGCATCGACATCATCAACCGCGGCTACGAGCGCTTCACCGAGAAGCTCGCTGGCCTCGGTGCCGATTTCGACATCACAACCACGAAGTAGAGCGGGACTGTGAAGGAATCTGCCAAGAGCAGGGCCACATTTGTGTTCATCGCCGGCGTCGTCCGGCCCCTGATGAACCTCATGATGTCCAAAACATGGGAAGGCACGGAGAAGCTTCCCGCAGGCGGCTTCATCGCCGCGCCCAACCACTGCACCGAAATCGACCCCCTGGTGGTGGGGCACATGCTCTACAACCAGAAGCGGGCCCCGCACTTCCTGGCCAAGGCCGGGCTCTTCAAGGTGCCCGGCCTGGGCCCGCTCCTGCGCGCCACCAAGCAGGTGCCGGTGGAGCGTTCGACGGCGGGAGCGAACCGGTCGCTGCAAGTGGCCCAGGAGATTGTGGCTGAGGGCGGCGCAATCATCATCTACCCGGAGGGCACTCTGACCCGCGACCCCGGGCTTTGGCCGATGAAGGGACACACCGGCGCGGCACGGCTTGCCCTCGAAGGGGGCATCCCGGTGGTTCCCATCGCCCACTGGGGTGCGCACGAGGTCTTCCCCAGGTACGGCAAGCGGTTCCACCTGTTTCCGCGGAAGCGTTCCCGGGTGGTGGTGGGCGATCCCGTGGACCTGAGCGCGTTCAAGGGCCGTCCCCTGGACAAGGCCACACTGGGCGAGGCCACCGAACTGATCATGGACGCCATCACGGAGCTCCTGGCGGGCCTGCGCGGTGAGCAGCCTCCCGCGGAACGCTGGGATCCGGCCAAGCAGCAGCAGGCCAAGCACGGGCGGTTCGTGGAACGCGGGCAGCAGCCGGGCACAGGAACGGAAGCGCAGTGACCGCTGACGCAAAGCCGGGAGCGGCCTGCACCGTGGCCGTCCTCGGTGCAGGATCATGGGGAACAACGTTCGCGAAGATCCTGGCCGACGCCGCCACCGCCACCGGTACGCCGCGCGCCATCAAGCTGTGGGGCAGGCGCCCCGAAGTGGTGGAAGAGATCAACACCAGCCACCGCAACAGCGACTACCTCAAGGACATCGTCCTGCCGGAAAGCATCACGGCGTCGACCGACGTCCGCGACGTCCTGGCAGGGGCCGAGCTGGTGGTGGTGGCCGTTCCGGCCCAGTCGCTGCGTCCCCAGCTGCGGGAGTGGAAGGACATGATCGCCCCCGGGGCCGTCGTCGTCTCCCTCATGAAAGGCCTGGAGCTGGGAACCGACGCCCGGATGAGTGAGGTCATCAGCCAGGAACTGGGCCTGCCGCAGGAACGCATCGCGGTCGTCTCAGGCCCCAACCTCGCCATGGAAATTGCCCGTGAGGAACCCACCGCGTCCGTTGTGGCCTGCACGGATTCCGCGACGGCGGGCTGGCTTGCCAGGAGCTGCACCGCCCCCTACTTCCGCCCGTA
The DNA here is from genome assembly GCF_040702325.1 of Pseudarthrobacter sp. 902506025. Classification (NCBI taxonomy): domain Bacteria; kingdom Bacillati; phylum Actinomycetota; class Actinomycetes; order Micrococcales; family Micrococcaceae; genus Pseudarthrobacter; species Pseudarthrobacter sp. 902506025. Next base: position 96,261 of record NZ_JBFBKW010000011.1, on the reverse strand, counting down.
CACCACGGCGGACGTCGTCGGCGTCGAAATTGGCGGCATCGTCAAGAACGTCATCGCGCTGGCCGTGGGCATCTGCGAGGGCAGGCAGATGGGGGACAATACCAAAGCCTCGGTGATTACCCGGGGACTTGCGGAAACATCCCGCCTTGCGCTGGCACTGGGCGGCGAAGCGAAAACCATGGCCGGGCTCGCGGGGCTTGGCGACCTCGTGGCAACGTGTTCCTCCGCGCTGTCCAGGAACCACACCGCCGGCCGGCTGCTGGGACAGGGCCTGACGCTGGAAGAGGTGGGCCGGAAGATGACCCAGACCGCCGAAGGCATCAAGTCCGGCCAGGCCGTCCATGAACTTGCCGGCAAACTCGGCGTCGAAATGCCCATTACTGCCGCCGTCGTGGCGGTGCTGGCAGGCAAGCTGTCCGTTGACCAACTGGGGCCGGTTCTGCTGTCCCGGGAATTGAAACCTGAAGGCGATTACTGACCATGTCCCAAGACAAACCCACCACAGGCCAAACGGCCCCCACCAGGAAGCCGCGCGTTGCCGTGCTTTTCGGCGGCCGTTCCAGCGAGCACGCCGTGAGCTGCGTCACGGCGGCAGGTGTGCTGGGTGCCATCAATAAGGACAAGTACGAGGTCATCCCCATCGGGATCGCCAAGACCGGGCAGTGGGTTCTCGCCCCCGCCGAGACGGCCCAATGGTCCCTGGCGGCATCATCGCTCCCGGAAGTTGTGCCTTCATCGGAAACCGTCACCCTGGCCGAGATCGGCGGGGAACACCAGCTGATCGTGGCCGCGCCCAACCAGGTTCCGCAGGAACTGGGCGCCGTTGACGTGGTCTTCCCGCTGCTGCACGGCCCGTTCGGCGAGGACGGCACCATCCAGGGCCTCCTCGAGCTCTCGGATACGCGCTACGTCGGCGCCGGGGTCCTGGCATCGGCCGTCGGCATGGACAAGCACTACATGAAGGTGGTCTTCGAAGCTGCCGGGCTGCACGTGGGCCCGTATGTGGTGGTGACCGACCGGCAGTGGCGCAAGGACCCCGAAGCCGTGCGTAAGCAGGTGGACCGCCTCGGGTTCCCCGTCTTCGTCAAGCCGGCCCGTGCCGGGTCCTCGATGGGCATTTCGAAAGTCGACTCCCTCGAGGGGCTGGACGCCGCCATCGAGGAAGCCCGCCGCCACGACCTCAAGCTCGTGATCGAAGCCGGCATTGTTGGACGCGAAATCGAGTGCGCGGTCCTGGAGGGCCGGGGCACGGACGCGCCACGGACGTCGATGCCCGGCGAAATCTCCGTCGCCGGGGGCACCCACGAGTTCTACGACTTCAACGCCAAGTACGTCGAGGATGACGCCGCAGCCCTCAGCTGCCCGGCCGACATGCCTGCGGACGCCATTTCCCGGGTCCGTGAGCTGGCTGCCGCCGCCTTTGACGCAGTTGGGGCCGAAGGGCTCAGCAGGGTGGACTTCTTCTACACTCCCGAGGGCGAATTGATCATCAATGAGATCAACACCATGCCCGGCTTCACGCCCAAGAGCATGTACCCCCAGATGTGGGCGGCAACAGGATTGGGCTACGCCGACCTCATCGACGAACTGATCTACCTGGCACTGAACCGCAACACCGGACTCCGCTGATCCCCGCCGGCACCCTAACCTCGCTCCGCTTCGGCCAGGGAACCCTGCCGGCGTGGGCCCACACACCGGCACCCTAACCTTGCTTCGCTTCGGCCAGGGAACCCTGCCGGCGTGGGCCCACCCACCGGCAGGTTACTGGCTCTTGGGCAGGTTCTGCAGATCCTCCTGGCCTACGCAGTTCCGTGACGCCGGAACCTTGCCGGCCGCTGCTGCCAGGTCCGCCAGCACTGTCGCGGAGCTGATCTTGTCCGGGTCCATCAGGACCTCCGTGGCGGGCTCCCTGCCGTAGGTGGTCAGCGTCCACACGGGGTCGCCTTCCTTGATCACCCAGTCGATGCCGTTGACGGTGACGCAGCGGTCGGTCGTCGGTCCCGGAACGTTCACGCCGCAACGGAGAATGACAAGGGACGGATCGCCCCAGGCCGCGGTGGCCTGGCTGTTGGTCTTCCGCAGTTTGGAATCGCCGATGGCATCCGGCAGGGCCACCATCATGGGCGCACACGCCGGGTTGGCGGCGTCCTTGGCGGCGGTGACATCAACGGCGGGGGAGCAGGCAGCCAGTGAAAGGGCGGCAATGGCCCCAACCGCCGCGGTCCTGGCGGCGCGGGCGGTCAGGGGCAGCTGGGGATGGTGCATGCTTCCAGCCTATCGCCGCCGCAGTCCCCGTCCGGACACAATGTCGGCCCGGCGCGGTAGCGTAGTGGCGTGCCTGAAGACCTCCGTAACCGCGTTGACCGCCAGCCCACCGTGGCAGGCCTTTCCGAAGCCGACCTGCTGGCCCGGATCTTTCCGCGCCTGCACATGGAGGGCGGCCACAACTCCAACACGCTCCTCGGCCCGGGGGATGATGCCGCCATCGTCGCGGCTCCGGACGGGAAGACCGTCATCAGCATCGACACCCAGGTCCAGGACCAGGATTTCCGGCTCCTGTGGCCCAACGGCTACCGCACCACCGGTTTCGACGTCGGCTGGAAGGCCGCGGCGCAGAACCTTAGCGACATCAACGCCATGGGCGCGCATGCCACGTCCATCGTGGTCAGCCTCACGCTTCCCGTTGACACGCCGGTCCGCTGGGTGGAGGACCTGGCGGACGGGCTGACGGCCGGAATCCGGGAACTCGGGGCAGTCCACTGTTCCGTGGCGGGCGGCGACCTTGGCCGGGGCCGGGAAATTTCGGTGACCGCCGCGGTCCTGGGAACCCTCGACGGCGGGCGGCCCGTCCTCAGGTCCGGCGCACGGCCCGGGGACATCCTCGCACTGGCCGGAACCGTCGGCCACGCGGCGGCGGGCCTGGCCCTGCTCGAATCGGGCGTGCCGCTGGACTCCCTCACCCCCGCAGAGCAGGCCTTTGTCGACCTGCAGTGCCGTCCGCGGCCGCCGTTGGAAGCCGGCCCGGCAGCGCGCGCTGCAGGTGCCACGGCGATGCTGGACATCTCGGACGGACTCCTGCGCGACGGGAAGCGGCTGGCCACGGCCAGCCATGTCGCGGTGGCACTCGATCCAGCGCGTCTTACCCAGTTGGCGGACCTGCTGGGCCCCGCGGCGGCGCGGCTGGGAGCAGATGCCGCACCGTGGGTCCTGGGCGGCGGGGAGGACCACGGGCTGCTGGCCACATTCCCGGCCGGCGTTCAGCTGCCACCCGGATTCACTGCGATAGGCTCGGTACATGCACTCGGCACCGACGAAGGCCCGGGTGTCCTGATAGCTGGCCGGGCCGCGGACACCGGGGGATGGGATCACTTTGCACACTAAGGTTGCCGCCAACGCGCTGGCGATGAAGAGGTGGCTGGGCAAGGCTGAAACTGCCCTGGGAAACCACAGCGACCGGCTCAACGCCATCAACATCTTCCCGGTCGCTGACGGCGATACCGGCACCAACCTCTACCTCACGGTCCGCGCTGCCGCCCGGTCGCTGGTGCTGGACGCGGACCAGCCGGCCCCCGTGGACGTCGGGGAAGTTCTTTCCAAGGCCGGGCAGGCAGCCATGGAGGAGGCCAGGGGAAATTCCGGAACCCTCTTTTCCGTCTTCCTGTGCGCAGCCGCCGAGCCACTGGCCGGGCACACCCGGCTGACGTCCACCCTCCTGTCGGCAGCCCTGAACCGTGCCCAGATCCGCGCCTGGTCTGCGCTGAGTGATCCCGTTCCCGGAACCATGCTTTCGGTGATGGAGGCGGCAGCCCGTGCGGCTGGGGCCGTCGACGCCGGCCAGGACGGGGATGACAGCAACCACGCCCTGGGCCTGGCGCTGGACGCAGCCGTGGAGGGAGCCCTGGCTGCCGTGATCCACACCGAGGAGCAGCTCGATGCACTCCAGTCTGCCCGGGTGGTGGACGCCGGCGGCGTGGGGATGCTGTTGATCCTCGACTGCCTCCGCTCAGCCGTCATGGGACAGGAACTGCAGGGCGAGCTCCTGGACGGCCTGCACGGCTACGATGTCTCCGATCCCCACATCCACACCTCCATGCCGGACGACGACGGCGTGGAAGTCATGTGCACCATCAGCCTTTCGCCCTTGAACGCCGCAACCCTCCGGCAGCGGCTGGACGAGATTGGCGAGTCCGTGATCATGAGCCAGGTTGGCAACGGGCCGGACGCCGAAGGGAACTATAGATGGCGGGTCCACGTGCACGTGCCGGACGCTGCCCCGGCTGCAGCAATCATCCGGTCCCTGGGCGAGCCCTCCCAGGTCACCATCAGCGAACTGGCGCTGCCCAGGGATCCTGATGCGGATGCGGTGAACACCGGCGGGCATGAACGCTGAGCTGGAACTGGCCCTGGAGCGGCGGATCGGGAAGCGTTCGGCGGCAGTCATTGAGAAACATCTCGGCATAACCACCGTGCAGGGCCTCCTCAACTACTTCCCGCGCCGCTACATGAGCCGCGGTGAGCTGACGCCCATCACGGAGCTGCCGCTGGATGAGGACGTCACCCTCATTGCCAGGGTTCTGTCCAGCAGCACCCGGCATATGCAGGCACGGCGCGGGACCATCACCGACGTCATCGTTTCCGATGACGACGGGCAGCAGGGGCTTCGTCTGGTGGGTGGCCGCGATTACAAGGGAAAAGTTCCGGGGACCCTCAAAATCAGCTTCTTCAACGGGTTCAAGGCGAAAAACGAACTCCTGCAGGGACGCCGCGCCCTGTTTTCGGGCAGGGTTACCAGCTTCAAAGGGAAGCTTGGGCTCACCAACCCGGACTTCCAGCTCCTGGACGAGGATCCGTTCAGCGATGGGGGCCAGGACCCTGAAAAGCTTGCGGCCATGCCCATCCCGGTCTATCCGGCCACGGCCAAGCTGCCCAGCTGGAAGATCCAGAAGGTGATCGCCACGCTGCTTGAGACCTCGGACCTGGGCGCGGTGCCGGACCCGGTGCCCCCGCTGGTCGCGGCCAGGGAAAACTTCCTGCCCGTGGCCGACGCCTACCGACTCATCCACGTGCCTGAAACCGCCGCCGACTGGAAGCGTGCCCGCGACCGGTTCCGTTACCAGGAAGCCCTGGTGCTGCAGTCAGCGCTTGCCCGGCGCCGGGCCCAGCTCGCCGCGGAGGAAGCCACCGCCCGGCGCCCTGTCGGCGAAGGCATCCTGGCTGCCTTCGACCAGGCGCTGCCCTTTACCCTCACGGCCGGCCAGGCCGCCGTCGGCAGGACCCTCGCCGGGGAGCTGGCGCAGGACACGCCGATGAACCGGCTGCTCCAGGGCGAAGTGGGCTCCGGAAAGACCGTCGTGGCGTTGCGGGCCATGCTCCAGGTGGTGGACGCCGGCGGCCAGGCCGCGCTCCTGGCCCCCACCGAAGTGCTCGCAGCCCAGCATTACGACTCCATCCGCCGCACACTGGGTCCGCTGTCCAGCGACGGACTCCTGGGCGGCCTGGCCGGAGGCAACGGGCCGTCCGTCCAGGTCACCCTGTTGACCGGGTCCATGCCCACGGCGGCACGGAAGCAAGCCATGCTGGATGCGGCCTCAGGGACGGCCGGGATCATCATCGGCACCCACGCGCTCCTCAGCGACAACGTCTCGTTCTACGACCTGGGCCTGATCGTGGTGGACGAGCAGCACCGCTTCGGAGTGGAACAGCGCGATGCACTGCGGGCCAAGGCCCGGAAGCCGCCGCATCTGCTGGTCATGACCGCCACCCCTATTCCGCGCACCGTGGCAATGACCGTGTTCGGTGACCTCGAAACCTCCACCCTCGATGAACTGCCCAAGGGCAGGGCCCCCATCACCACCCATCTCGTGGGCCTCGCCGAGAACCCCGCCTGGGCGGGACGGATCTGGGCGCGCGCCCGGGAGGAGATCGACGCCGGCCACCAGGTGTACGTGGTCTGTCCCAAGATCGGAACGGACGACGACGGCGACTTCAGCCCCGGGGAGGCCGCACCACCGGGGGTGGAGGCGGAGGAGGCCAGGGAACTGGCGTCCGTCACCGCCGTCGTGGACCACCTGCTGGCTGAGCCCTCACTGGCGGGGGTTCCGCTGGCGCCCCTTCACGGGCGCCAGGACCCCGAGGTGAAAACGGACACCATGGCCGGGTTCACCGCCAACCGCATCAAACTGCTCGTCTCCACCACCGTGATCGAGGTGGGGGTGGATGTGCACAACGCCACCCTGATGGTGATCCTGGACGCCGACAGGTTCGGGATCTCCCAGCTGCACCAGCTTCGCGGGCGGGTGGGCCGCGGCGGGCTGCCCGGAACCTGCCTGTTGGTCACCGCCCTTGAACCCGGCCACCCCAGTCGGAGGCGGCTGGAGGCCGTGGCTGCAACCACTGACGGTTTCGTCCTGTCGCAGGAAGACCTCAAGCTGCGGCGCGAGGGCGATATCCTTGGTGCTTCCCAGTCCGGCGGCCGGTCCACCCTGAAGCTGCTGCGGGTCCTCGAACACGAAGACGTAATAGCCCGGGCCAGGGACGACGCCCAGGCAATCGTCGGCGGTGACCCGCTGCTGGCCGGCCACCCCGGCCTCGCCGATGCCATTGAGCAGTACCTCAACCCCGAGAAGGAGGCGTTCCTTGAACGCGGTTAGCAACGAGGGCGCACCGGGCGCCGCCGGATCGCGGTGGGCGCCGTGACGCGGATCATCTCCGGGGCCGCCGGCGGCACACCGCTGGCAGCTGTTCCAGGATCGTTGACCCGGCCTACGACGGACCGGGTCAAGGAAGCGCTCTTCTCCCGCCTCGATGCCTTCGACGTGATCGCCGGCGCCCGGGTGCTGGATCTTTATGCCGGTTCCGGTGCCCTGGGCGTGGAAAGCGGCAGCAGGGGAGCGCGGGCGGTGGACCTGGTCGAGTCGGACGCCAAGGCCAGCGCCGTGTGCCAGCGCAACGCTGACCTCATCAATGGAGTGCTGGGCCAGAAAACCGTAACCGTCCACCGCTCCAAGGTGGAGCCGTTCCTTGACCGCGCGGCGGCAACGGCCGCCTGGGACCTGGTGTTCCTGGACCCGCCGTATCCGCTGGAGGACGGCACGCTGTCGGCGGTGCTGCAGAAGCTCGCGGTCCACCTGGGCCCCGGAGCCGTGGTGGTGGTGGAACGCTCCTCGCGGTCGCCGGAACCGGGCTGGCCGGAGGGGATGACCAGGTTCGCCGAAAAGAAATACGGGGAGACCAGGCTGTGGTTTGCGGAGCCGTTTGTTCCTGACGCCATCGCCCCCGGTGACTTGGCTGACGGTGACCTGGCGGACGCTGACGGGGCTGAGTCCCCGGGCGCCTAGGCCGAGAAAGGGTCCAGGTCCACTCCGGCCAGGACCTTTGCGGGGTGGGGGCCGCGCGATGTCAGCTCAGCTGTCCACGATTCCGGCCAGGGGCCCTGGGTCCCCGCAAGGATGATGTTTCCCGGATACCTGCCCTGGAACATGCCGGCCTCGGCAACGGCGCCCACATCGGCCATGGCCCCGCGCATCGCCGCCACCTGGCTCCTGACGAGCGTGAGCGCCGGCTCGTCACCCACATTCACGATCAGGAGCCCTTCCGGGCCCAGGCGCTCCCCGGCCTCGCGGTAAAAACTGCTGTTGGCGATGTGCGCCGGTGCCTCCGGGCCGGAGAAGATGTCCAGGATCACGACGTCGAACGTGAGGCCCGGGTCAAGCGCACCGAGTGCTTCGCGGGCATCGCCGATGACGGTGGTCAGGTTTGTCCCCTCGGGCATCGGAAGGTGCCGCAGGACAAAGTCCAGCAGTTCACGTTCCAGCTCCACCGCGTACTGGGTCGAGCCCGGACGGGTCGCCTGGATGTACCGCGCCAGCGTCAGAGCCCCTGCCCCCAGGTGGAGCGCCCTGATCGGTTCCCCGGCCGGTGCCGCCAGATCCACCAGGTGCCCGATCCGGCGCAGGTACTCGTAGAAGATGTCTTCCGGCCGGTCAAGGTTGACGTGTGACTGTTCGGCGCCGCCGATGCGCAGGACGTAGCCGCCATCGGTAAAGGCGTCGGGTTCGATCGTGGCGTGCTGGCCGGTGGTCCGCAGGAAGCGGCTGGCGCCACTGCCGCCGCGGCCGGACATCAGAGCCTGCCGCGCAGGGTTGCCAGCCGCTCGGCGGCCTCCTCCAGGACTTCGGTCCTCTTACAGAAGGCAAAGCGGAGCAGGCTTCGTGTCCGTTCCGCGCCTTCCGGGTGGCAAAAGACCGGAACAGGGATGGCGGCGACCCCCACCAGTGCCGGCAGGCGCCGGGCCAGGTCCAGCGCGTCCGTGATGCCCAGCGGGGCTGTATCCACATTGACGAAGTAGGTTCCCTGCGGAGAAAAGACGTCAAAGCCGGCAGCCCGGAGCCCCGCGCTGAGAATGTCCCGCTTCTGCTCCAAAGCAGAGGCGATGCCGGTGTAGAAGCCATCCGGCAGGGCCAGTCCCCGGGCGATCGCTGCCTGGAAGGGGGTGCCGGAACTGTAGGTGAGGAACTGCTTTACCGTCCGGACCGCCGCGACCAGTTCCCCGGGGCCGCTCAGCCAGCCGATCTTCCAGCCGGTGAGGGAAAACGTCTTGCCGGCGGAGGAAATGGTGATGGTCCGGTCAGCGGCGCCCGGAAGAGTGGCCACGGGGGTATGGCTCACGCCGAAGGTGAGGTGCTCGTACACCTCGTCGGTGATGATCATGCTGCCGTGCCTGGCCGCAAGATCCACCACCCGCTGCAGGATTGCCGGCGGAAAAACGGCTCCCGTGGGATTGTGCGGGTTGTTCAGCAGCACCACCCGCGTCCGTTCGTTGAAGGCTGCCTCCAGCGCCGCCAGGTCCGGCATGAAGTCCGGGGCCGCCAGGGGGACAGTGGTGTGGGTGGCTCCGGAGAGTCCAATCACCGCGCCGTAGGAGTCGTAGAACGGTTCAAACGTGAGGACTTCATCGCCCGGCCCGGCGAACGCCAGCAAGGAGGCGGCGATGCCCTCGGTAGCCCCGGTAGTGATGATGACTTCCGTTGCCGGGTCCGGCGCCAGCCCGTAAAAGCGCTCCTGGTGCGCGGCCACCGCCTCCCGGAGTTCCGGAAGGCCCTTGCCCGGTGCGTACTGGTTGGCACCGGCCGCAATGGCGGCCCGCGCCGCCTCCCTGATTTCCGCCGGCCCGTCCTCATCGGGGAAGCCCTGTCCCAGGTTGATGGCCCCCGTCTGGACGGCCAGGGTGGTCATCTCTTCGAAGATGGTGACTCCGAGTCCGCCGTCCGGGGCCAGGAGGTTTGCTCCGAGCGCGGTGCGCTGCCACGGAGCAGGTGCCAGGGGTGTGGAAAGTTCCCGTGCTCGATGCATCCAGTCATGGTATCCCGGCCTTTCCATGAGGTAGGTTCGGAGCATGAGACGCGCTGTGTGCCCCGGATCCTTCGACCCCATCCACAACGGCCATCTCGAAGTCATTGCACGGGCTGCCGGTCTTTTCGACGAGGTCATTGTGGCCATCTCCACCAACTATGCGAAAAAGTACATGTTCAGCCTGGAAGAGCGGCTGGAGATGGCGCGCGAGACCCTGGCGTCGCTTAAAGGAATCGTGGTGGAACCGGTGGGTGAGGGGCTCCTGGCGGAGTACTGCCGCCAGCGTGGTGTCTCCGCCATTGTCAAAGGACTGCGGTCGTCGTCGGACTTTGACTACGAGCTTCCCATGGCCACCATGAACCGGCAGTTGAGCGGGGTGGAGACGGTCTTCCTCCCGGCAGAGGCCAGCTACGTCCATCTGTCCTCCACCCTGATCAAGGAGGTGGCTGTCCTGGGCGGCAGCGTCTCGGACTATGTGCCCCGGTCGGTGCACCGGCGCATGGTTTCCGGCGAGCCTTCGCCGGATCAGCAGCCAAAGCGGTAGGCTGGATCGGTACTTCGGCGCTGCCCGCTGCCGGTTTGAGTCACCATGGCTCTTCAGGCTAAGATGGTACGTCGGTCATATGTTCAACAGGAGTTCTCATTAACAGAGATGCTGGTTCGCCCTTGGCGTTCGACGTCAAGGACCTCGGGCGCAGCCCGGGAAGCATGCGGACACTGAAGGAACATGTACCCGCACCGGGTGATCTTGGTGTGGCGCTCATTGGTGTTCAGGAAGGCTCGGATGTCGAGCTCGACCTGAGGCTGGAGGCCGTACACGAAGGAATTCTGGTATCAGGAACCGTTATCGCCGAAGTAACCGGCGAGTGCGGCCGATGCCTGGATCCCCTTGCGTATGACCTTGAGGTCAATGTGCAAGAACTTTTCTTCTACGAGGGCACTGAGCTCTCGGATGGAGAAGAAGATGAAGAGCAACGTCGAGTCGAGCACGATGTAATCGATCTTGAACCGGTGTTGCGGGACGCGGTTGTCACCAATCTGCCGTTCCAGCCGGTGTGCCGGGAAGACTGCCAGGGCCTTTGCTCCGAATGTGGAGTTCGCCTGGAAGACGAGCCGGGGCACCACCACGAGGTCCTGGATCCTCGCTGGGCTGCCCTAGCTGATATGGCTAAGCCTGACCGGCAAAATTGATTTGTACGTGTTTGTCTAGAGAGAAATGAGTTAGCCGTGGCTGTTCCCAAGCGGAAAATGTCTCGCTCGAATACCCGCGCCCGCCGCTCGCAGTGGAAGGCGACCGCCCCCCACCTGGTGAAGACCGTTGAGAACGGCCAGGTCACCTACAGCCTGCCGCACCAGGCAAAGGTTGTTACCGACTCTGCTGGCACCGCGCTGTTCCTTGAGTACAAGGGCCGCAAGGTCGCTGACGTCTAATCGGCCCCAACAGGCTGACTGATGTCTTCAACTGAAGAGCTTCTGAAGCGTCTCGGTGTCTCTATTGACGCCGGGACGCTTCGTCTTGCGCTTACCCACCGCTCGTACGCGTACGAGAACGGCGGTATCCCCACCAACGAGCGCCTCGAGTTCCTGGGCGACTCCATCCTGGGCTTTTCCGTCACTGATGCCCTGTACCGGGACAACCCGGACCTGCCCGAAGGCGAACTCGCCAAGCGCCGGTCCGCCGTCGTCAGCACCCGTGCCCTTGCGGGCATCGGACGCAGCCTGGGCATTGGTGAGTACATTTACTTGGGCCAGGGCGAGAAACTTACCCACGGCAAAAACAAGGCATCCATCCTCGCGGACACCATGGAGGCCCTGATCGGGGCAACCTACGTCTCCAACGACATCGAGACCGCGCGGCAGCTGGTCATGCGGCTGATCGGACCGCTGCTGAAGGATGCCGCCGTCCTGGGCGCCGGCACCGACTGGAAGACCAGCATCCAGGAACTCGCGGCCAGCCGGCAGCTGGGCAGCATCCATTACGCAGTGGATGGCTCCGGCCCGGACCATGCCCGCACCTTCACCGCTGTGCTGAACATCGGTGGAACGGCCTACGGCAAGGGCTCCGGGCATTCCAAGAAGGAAGCGGAGCAGGAAGCCGCGGCCGACGCCTGGCGTGTACTTTCGGGCGCCGAGACACGGAGTGCAGCCGGCACGTCCGCGGGCTCCGTGACCGCCACGTAGTGTTCCATGCCTGAACTGCCCGAGGTCGAAGTGGTGCGCCGCGGCCTGGTGAGCTGGGTCCGCGGCCGGAACATCAGTGCTGTCGACGTCCTGGATCCGCGCTCTGTCCGGCGCCATGCCCTTGGGCCCGGGGACTTTGCCGGCAACCTTGAGGGTGCAACGGTGTCCGACGTCGTGCGCCGCGGCAAGTTCCTCTGGATGCCGCTGACGGACGGCTCCGCTGCACCGGAAAATCCTGGGACCGCACCGGTACCGGAAGTCGCGCTCATGGCACATCTGGGGATGAGCGGGCAACTCCTGATGCAGGATCCGGACGTCCCCGATGAAAAGCACCTCAAGGTCCGCCTCCGCCTGAGTCCACGGGAGGGCATGCCGGACCAGCTGCGGTTCGTGGACCAGCGGATCTTCGGCGGCCTGTTCGTTACCGCTTTAGTACCCACGGACGACGACGGCCCCGGCGGCCTGGCAGAGTCCCCCCTTCCGCTGATCGCCGCGGAAGCTGCCCACATCGCGCGCGACCCCCTGGACCCGTCCTTTTCCTTCGACCTCTTCTACCAACGCCTCCGCAAACGGAAGACGGGCTTGAAGCGGGCACTCTTGGACCAGGGGCTGGTGTCCGGCATTGGCAACATCTACGCCGACGAAGCCCTGTGGCGGGCCCGCCTGCATTTCGCCCGGCCCACCGACACCCTTCGCCGCAGCGAGGCGCGGCGCGTCCTGGACAGCGCCCGGGAGGTCATGCTCGATGCCCTCGCCGCAGGAGGAACCAGCTTCGACTCGCTGTACGTCAACGTCAACGGCGCCTCAGGCTACTTTGACCGGTCCCTCAGCGCCTATGGCCGCCAGGGCGAGCCGTGCAAGCGGTGTGCCGCAGCCGGGATCAACGCGATCATTCGGCGGGACCAGTTCATGAACCGGTCGTCCCACACCTGCCCGGTCTGCCAGCCACGGCCGCGCAACGGCCGCTGGTAACTTGGCCTGACGAAACGGAGGGACTCTGCGGATTCTGCGGTTCCTGAATGTGGAATCCGCTGGAACACTGGGGTGATGAAGCCCGCGGTTCCATTCACCAGCACGAGGTGGCCCTCATGACGGTCCTGAAACGTTTGTGTCTTACAGGGGCGGGTGCAGCCGTCGCGCTGGCCGGCGTTGCCCTGGTGCTGAACCAGGCCACGGCTGAACCCCTGAAGACGTCGGCAGTAATGCTGGCGTCCACGGAAACCGGAGGAGTTGCCGCGCTCAGCCAGCCGCAGGCGTCCCTGCCTGCTGCATCCCGTTCCGGGCAGGGGCAACGGCCACTGGAAGTTCTGCCACCCGTCCAGGCACCGCCGCGCGCCCTTCCACTGCCCGCCGCTCCGGCCCCGCTGGTGCGGGCCCCGCTTCCGGCGGCGGCCTCGGCGAGGAATTCGGTAGTCCGGGGCTTTCCGTCCAACATTGTTTCTTTTCCGGACAAGACCGTGCCGGTCTTCACCGCCGTAAGTCCGGGGGAGGGGGCCATGGAGTTCACAGCGGAGGGCATCACTCCGCTGACTATCGACCAGGCCCTTGCCCACTTCCAACAGAGCCTGTTCAAGACTGGATTCCGAAGCGAAGCTGCCCAGGCCGGCCAGGGCGGGGCTGCTATAAATCTTGTCCGGGGCAAGGACCAGATAACTGTTTCCGCCACAAGCACGGGAACCGGCGCCACCCACTTCAGCCTGCTCGGAAGATTCCACACCAGTGCGGGTAAGTAAGCATGTATATTTCCGTCTCTGACCGTAACGTCGGCCAAGGCGGGACAGAACAGGCACGCACTGCTGTTCCCTTCAGGTTCGCCCCGACCATCGTTTGGCTCGGTATCGTCAGCCTGTTTACCGATGTCTCCTCGGAGTCAGTGGCGGCGGTTCTTCCCCTGTACCTCACAGGCTACCTGGGCCTCTCGGTGATCGCGTTCGGTGTCCTGGACGGTATCAACCAGGGCGCGGGTTCGCTGGTCCGGATCGCGGCCGGATGGTATTCGGACCGCGCCGGCCGGCCCAAATATGTTGCACTGGCCGGTTACGGCCTGTCCGCCACGGCGAGGTTGGCATTGCTTTTTGCCGGGGGATTCTGGAGCCTCACCGGCACTATCACCGCGGACAGGATCGGCAAGGGAATCCGGACCGCGCCGCGGGACGCCCTGATCACAGTCAACGCGCAGCCTGAGCACCTTGCACGGCATTTCGGCGTCCACCGCATGCTCGACACCGTCGGCGCGGCGCTCGGTCCCCTGCTGGCCGCCGCCATCCTGCTTCTCATACCATCCGGATATTCCACCGTCTTTGTGGTTTCCCTGGCCTTTGCCGTGATTGGTGTGGCGGCACTGGCGCTATTTGTCCCGGACTTGCCGGCCCTAAAACTGCGCACCGCGTCCGGAAGCAGAAAGGCGGGTCCTGCACCCATCATCCGGTGGAGGACGCTGCACCGCAGCGGACTCGGCCGCCTCCTGATTACCGCGGGACTTTTTGGCCTGCTAACGGTCGGTGACGGATTCATCTACCTGGCACTCCAGGACCGCAATGCCTTCGAACTGCAATGGTTTCCGATGCTGTACGTGGGCACCAACGCCGTCTTCCTGGCGCTGGCCATCCCGCTGGGGAGGCTCGCCGACCGCTGGGGACGGACCAAGGTGTTCGTCGCCGGCCACCTTGCCCTGTTGGCCTGCTACCTGCTGGCTGCCCTCCCTTTCACGGGCGCAGGAGCAGTTGCAGGGTGCCTGGTCCTCCTCGGCATCTTTTACGCGGCGACTGACGGGGTCCTGACCGCATTGGCAAGCCAACTGGTTTCTCCGGAGCGTCTGGCCACAGGAATAGGTGCAGCCCAGACGGTTGTGGCGGTGAGCAGGATGGTTGCTTCGGCCGGATTCGGTGTCCTGTGGTTCGCGGTGGGGCCCACCGCAGCTCTGATCCTCGTGGGTTGCCTGCTGGCCCTCGCGGTGCTGGCCTCGCCGCTGCTCCTTGGCCGCGCCAAAGCAGCTAAGGTGCATGCATGATCCTTCGTGCCAGGCCCACCGGTGACAAAGGCCGGTGGGCCGTACTGCTGCTTGTCGCTGCCATGGCCCTTGCGGGAGCCGGTTTCTTCGCCTTCCAAGCCGTCCAGCGTTTCCAGGAAAGCCAGGCGGCGGCCTCCGAATCCGACGTCTCCGCGGGAGGGTCTCCGTTGCCCGCGGAACCGTTCGTCCTCTTCCGCAACACGGCCTCGGGCCAGGCCTACGGTCAGGCCGCCACGGTTTCCTTGTCCGATCCGGCCGGCGCCCGTGCGGTCAGCGGCGTGGACTGCGACCGGACCTATGGAACCAGGAGCGCAGTCATCTGCCTGCGCACCCAGCGGGGCCTCGTTACCCGTTTTGAGGCTTCCCTGTACGACAGGAATTGGCAGCAACAACGCAGTTGGGCGCTGCGCGGCATACCCAGCCGGGCCAGGATTGACAGCACGGGAAACTCGGTCGCCACCACAGTCTTCGTCACAGGCCATTCCTACGCCGGCGCAGGTTTTTCAACCGAAACTTCGATCACCCCGCTCGGGGCCGGCAGTGAATCGGGCAGCCTGGAGGAGTTTGCCCTGGTGGTGAACGGAGAAAGGGTCATGGCCAACGACCGCAACATCTGGGGGGTGACGTTCGTCCCCGGCCAACCGGATGCCTTTTATGCCACGGCTGCATCCAGCGGCCGTATCTGGTTGGTCGAGGGCAGCGTTTCGGAACGCACCCTTACTGCTGTCTACGACGGAGCGGAGTGCCCCTCCATCTCTCCGGACGGAACACGCGTGGCCTACAAAAAGAATGCCGCCGGCCCGCTCGATCCCCATTGGAATATCGCTGTCCTTGACCTGGCCAGCGGCAGTGAGACCGTTCTTCGGGAGACAGCGAGTGTTGATGACCAGGTGGAGTGGCTCGACAACGCCACCCTGCTTTATGGACTTCCGCGGTCCGATGAGGCGGGCGACAGCGATATCTGGCAGATCGGCGTGGACCCGGCCGCCAATCCTGTGCTGTTCATCGAACATGCCTGGTCACCCTCCGTTGTCCGCTGATTCGCGGCGGTCGTTCAGGCCGGATCCGGCGCGAAGACAACGTCGACAAAGTAGTTGGTGCCGGACGATGTCCGGTTGGGCACAGCCGTTCCCGTCCCATACCTGAAGAGACCGTTTTTTGCGGCTGGAGCCACGAGCACCCCGCTGGTCCAGTCTTTGGTAAAGAAGTTGCTGGTGTACGAGTACTTGCCCGCTGGGGCGTTGTAGGACACCACATACGTGGACCCCACCGTGAGCCTGACGGGCGTTGAGAGGACGGCTGTCTGCCATCCGCTCGCTGTCTCGTTCGCGTAGGTCACCCCCGCCACCTTGACGCCAGACGGATCCCACAGGGCGCCCGTATGGACTCCGGTATTGTTTGGCCCCTTGTAAAAGCGCAGGGCAGTAACCGTCCCGGGCGCCGTGGTCCGGAACGCAGTACCCAGATCGATGGCCCGGGTCTCCGTAGACGTCGCAACCTGCGGCTGAATGCTGGAGAAGAGCGTCTGGCTGGGTGGCGGGGGGCTCGCGGTGGTGAACTGCCAGGAGGTGGGCGCGAGGACGGCGCCGCTCGTGGAAACCACGTTACTGGCGCTTGCCGTGATGGCAGCGCCCGCCGGCAGGAGTTGCGCGGGGCTGAAAGTGATGGTCCGCCCGTCGGCCGACAGGGCGGAACTGCCCGTAATGCTGGTTCCTCCGGTGGAAAGCAGCAACGCCGAGCCCGGCTGTACCGCCGCTGACAACGTCAGTGCGGGTTTGGTGTCCACCGCCACCCCCGTTGCGTTAGCTGCGGGTGAGAGGGAGCTGACCGTCAGCGACGCTGTGGCTGTGCTTGTGAAGACCACGTCCACAAGGTAGCTGTTGCTGGACGAGTTGCCGGGGAAATCACTGCTGTACGAGTATCCGCCCGAGCCCTGCGTGGTGCGCAACGGGCCACTGGTGAAGCCGGTGGAGAACCCGCCCTGGGTGTAGGAGTAGGTGCCGGTGGGGGACTTGTAGGCGGCTATGTATTCAGTGTCGGCGGCTATGGCCACTGGTTGGCTGAAGGTTGCCGTTTGCCACCCGGCGGTGGATTCCCCGGAGAACGTGACGCTGGCCAGTTGCTGCCCTGCCGCGGTGAACAGCGTTCCCGTGTGCGTTCCGGTGTTTCCAGCGGCTTTGTAGAACCTGATTCCGGTGATGTTGCCACTGGCGGAGCTGGCGAACCGCACTCCCAGTGACAGCGGGACACCGTCTTTGACCTCGAGGGTGGTGGGCGTCACCGTGTCCTGGTAGAGCGTGCAGGGGCACGTGCCTTCGACCCGTGGCGGAGGAACCGTGGTGAAGGTCCAGCTGCCGCCGGCGCTGAGCTGCTGCCCTGTGCTGGACGTGGCAGTGACGGTTGCCGTGTAGGTTGAGGACGGGTTCAGGGGAACGGACGGTGTGAAGGTCACCTTTCCGGCCGTGGAGTCGAAAGCCGTGGCCCCTGGCACTCCCGCACCATCAGGCCCGGTAAGGACCAGGGCAACCGTTGAGGCTGTGGCCGGCTTGGAGAACGTCGCCGATACCAGGGTGTTAAGGGGAACACTCGACGAGCCGGGAAGCGGCGTTTGGCCGGTCGCGGTGAACGGCGGATCCGGATACTGGACCACGACGTCCACCAGGTAACTCGTTGTCGAGCGGTTGGCCGGGAAATCGCTGGTGTAGGAGTAGGCTCCGGCGTCGGACACCGCCCGGAGGTTGCCCGACGAGAGGCCGGAACCAAAGCCGTTGACAGTGGCCGAATACGTGCCGGTGGTGCTCTTGTACGCCATGATGTATTCGGTGTTTGCGGTCATTGCCACTGGCTGGTTGAAGTAGGCCGTCTGCCATCCCGAGGTTGACTCATTCGCAAACGTGACAGTCGCCAGGGCGGTGCCCGACCCCGAGAAGAGCGTTCCGGTGTGGGTTCCGGTGTTGCCTGCCGACTTGTAGAACCGCACGCCGGTCACAGTGCCGTCAGCGGTGCTGGAGAAGCGTATGCCCAGGGTCAGCGGCGTCCCGTCCTTGACCTCCGGGATGCCGGGCTGGACCGAGTCGTCGTAGAAGCTGCATGGGCAGGTGCCGGGGGTCGGTGGAGAGACGACTGTCGTAAACGACCACGTCCCTCCCGCCGTCAGGGTGCCGCCCGTGGAAGCAGTCGCCGAGAGTACGGCGGTGTACGTCGTCGCCAGCGCCAACGGGGAGGACGGCGTAAAGGTCGTCTTGCGGCTCACGGAGTCGTACACCGTTGTTCCGGCCACCTGGGTACCGTTCGCGGCCGTGAGGTTGAGCTGTACGCTGGAGGCCGTCACGGGCTTGGAGAATACAGCGCCCACGGTGGTCGACTGGGGAACGCTTGAGGATCCCGGCAACGGCCACTGTCCCGAGGCCGTCAGGGGAGTGTTGTCCGTGGTGTCGAAGACTGCGTCCACGAAGTAGTTTCCGTTGCCGTACGAGGCGGACGGATACGTATCAGGGCTGCCGTAGACGCCTGCCGCCGGGCTTCCGAATCCTCCCGCCACCGTCATGGGCGGATCGCTGAAGCCGAAGTACGCCCACTGGTAGTCCTTGACCGCGTAATGTCCTTTCGGATCGGTGTAGGAGACGGTGTAGGTCGTCCCTGCGGTGACAGCCACAGGCTGGGTGAAGAGAACCTTTTGCCAGCCGGTTGCGGTTTCGGAAGCGAAAGTAGCGCTGGCAAGCCGCTGTCCGTCAGGGCTCCACAGCGAACCGACATGGGTTCCGGTGTTGGACGTGCTCTTGTAGAAGCGCACGCCGGTAATGAAACCGTCGGTGGTGGGGGTGAACTTCATGCCGAGTTCGTAGGCTCCGCCGTCCTGGCCGTCGTCCACCGGGGGGACTTGCTGCCCGAAGACGGTGTACGGGCCGCTAAGCGAAATACTCCGGGTAGCCGCGGTGCCGGCGTTCGCGCTGTCGTCGATTGCCCGGACCCGGATGCTGGCGGTGGACAGGCCCTTCTGGATGTAGGTGTACGTCCAGTTCTGCTTTCCCTGGGCAGGGTGCCAGGTGTTGCCGCCGTCCGTTGACACCTCGACGCCGGCCACGATGCCCCCGGTGTCGGTGGCGGTTCCGGATACCGTCACGGACGATCCGTGCGCGATGGTGGTGCCGTCTGCGGGGGAGGTGATGGACACCGTCGGTCCTGCTGTGTCGGTGCTGGCGCTCGCAGCCGTCAATGCCGCGTCAAGAGTGGCGGGTTGGGCTCCCATGTCCGCCAGAAGGTTGACCTGCGCCTGCTGCATCCGGGGATCAGGAGCCGCGCCGGGGCCGTCATGTTGCTGGTCGAGCCCCCAGGTCCACTGCACGCTGCCTGCAGAGAACACCAAGGCCCCGCTGGCGGCCTTGTACAGCGTGACGTTATGGGTTGTTGTGCCGGGCTTCACGGTATTGCCGAAGTCCTGCAGGTACTGGTCCACGGCCCCGGTAGTGGTGGAGAGCCTGACCAGTCCTGCAGGCCTGAAACCGTTGTCCAGATCTTCGTCCGATTCGTAGCCCACTGTGTGGGGCGCAAGTTGGGCGGAGCCTCCCACGGGGAGCGAGGCAAGGGACGTGTTGCGCCATAGACGGGACTTCCCCTCCGCTGCGCTCACCGTGACCGGCAGGTCCGTGAAGTTGGACATGTACATCGTGCCTGTCAGGCCGTTCTCCGGCCGTCCGCCGCCATTGGCGGGTGCGGCATAGCGGGGATCGCGCCACGTTCCCGTCCATTCAGTGCTCGGGTCGATTTTGGCGTTCGACCAGGTTTCCTTGTAGGAGACCAGGGTGCGGTACGCCGCCCCGTCCGTTTTCGATGGTTCATATCTGGTGCGCCAGTAGGCTTCATTGCCGGACAGGAACTGCATATTCACTCCGGCATCGCGCGCTTTCTCGACATTGGCGCGCTGGGCGCCGGACCAGTACTCGTCGTGGCCCACGGACAGGAACACTTTGTGGTTGAGCAGCAGCGAACCGTTCCGGTCAGTGTCCACGCCGCTGATGTAGGAGACGTCATAGCCGTTCTTTTCGAGGAACCTGACCAGGGGGTACTCATTGCTGAAGTAGAAGTCACGTCCATCGGGACCGCTGCGGGTGGCGACGGGCCGGTTGTAGCTGATCTTGTAGGCGCGCCCGTTGCTGCCGCCTTCATAGAAATCGGAACCGCCGTAGGTGTTATAGGCCTGCCAGGTCGGGTCGGAGGTCTGGAAGACCACAGGGGCCTGGCTGCTGTCGTTGCGGACGATGAAGGTGATGTGGCTCCGGCCGCCGGTGTCGGGACGGTTGAGGACTGCAAGGTAGATGCCGGAGACGGCTGTGGACGGGACCTGCCACGTGGCGGAGACGGCCCACGTGCCGCAGTCGTAAAGTCCGGTGGCCACGTCCGAAGTACATTGCGGCTGGGCCTGCCGGAGCGCGGAGGGAACCACATCGGCGACCTTCCGGGCACCAAGTCCCTGGTACCACCCGGTCCGGTAGATCGCGATGGTGTAGTTGCTGGCGGTTGTATCGATTTTGAACTGCAGCGGTTGGCCCGCGTTGACGCTGATGTCCGTCGAAAAGCCCTGCAGGGTGCTGTCACCGGCTCCGTCGATGTCCCATTCCGAGGACGGGCTGCCCGGCTTCGAATTCTCGCACGCAATGGGATTGAGCAGCGGCGCGCAAGGGTCCGCGGCGTAGGCGGACTGGAGGACTCCCAGGGGTGCAAATGCGGGAAGCAATGCTGCAAGAAGAGCGAGTACCAACGTGGCAGCTGTCCTTTTCAGGACCAGCCGGTGATGCGCCTTCGATGCGGGCATTGTGAACTCCTGGGTTGAAGCGAAGGTATCGGCGGGACATTGGCGTCCCTGCCGAAAGCCGCTCCCCCCGGGGCAGCCAAACCAAGATATTCAGTTGTCCCTGCGTCAGGACCCAATAACCGGAGCTGTCTGCACTGGCAGTTGGAAGGCGTTGGCGGGAACCGGTCCGAAAGACCTTCGAGACCACCAACGCCAGCCAGCAGGCAGCCCTGTAAGCGAGAGTCTAGGGGCGGCCGGGACGCGCCTGCAGGAAATGGAAAACCATTTCGGGCAGGTGTGTGGAAATCCACACAGGCCCCTGGGGCCCCGTCGTCACCGGGATATGAGCCCTGCGCCCATGAGCTGTCCCGGCAACGTCACGGGAGCCTGGCGCCCCAGCGCCGGTGAAGCGGCTCAGCGGGAGCGGTAGTAGTCCGCCAGCCGCTCAAGGCCTTCATCGATGGAGACGGCGGGAGTCCAGGCAAGGAGTTTTTGGGTCTCACGCTGATCGAACCAGTGTGCCGTGGACAGCTGTTCAGCAAGAAACCTGGTCATGGGCGATTCGTCCTCTTTGCCGAGCCTGGGCCACGCTTTTTCCACCACTGATCCCGCAATCCGGGCAAGCTTTCCCGGTACGGACCACGACGGCGCGGGAACGCCCCCGGCGGCGCAGATGCCGGCAATCAGTTCGCCTACCGGCCGCGGTTCGCCATTGGTGACAACCAGCGCCCTCCCGTGGATTTCACTGATACGGTCCAGGGCCGCAACGATCGCCGCCGCCGCATTGTCCACATACGTGGTGTCGATAAGCGCAGCGCCCGCATCCAGCAGCGGCAGGCGGTTCCGGGCCGCCCGCGCCAGCACGCGTTCCACCAGCTGGGTGTCACCGGGTCCCCAGACCACGTGCGGCCGCACGGCGGCGACGCGGAAGCCCGGGGCGTCCGCGTCGAGGGCCAAAAGCTCCGCCTGCGCTTTGGTGCGGGCGTAGTCGCCGTGGGCGCGTGCCGGATCGGCCGGTTCTGCGCCGAGTCCGGCGATGGCGGCGCCTGAATTGGCCACCGACGGTGAGGAGACAAATACAAAGTCGCTGACTCCGGCTTCGCGCGCCGCCAGGACCAGGCGCCGCGTTCCCTCCACGTTCACGCGGTCAAACTCGTCGGCCCGGCCGGTGAAGGATACTTTGGCCGCGAGGTGGATGACTGCCTCGGTGTCCCCCACGGCAGTCCTGACGGCGGCGTCGTCGGTGAGCGAACCGCAATGGTCCGCCGCGCCGTCGACCCCTGAGGGACGCCGCTGGAAGGTGGTGACGGCGTGGCCCCTGCGCACCAGCAGCCCTGCCACTTCCCGCCCCAGCAGGCCGCTTGCCCCGGTGACCAGGATTTTCACGGCGCAACCCGCCTGCCGCCGGCCAGCACTGACGAGGCCCATTGGGCCAGCCGCGACCTGTCGATCTTTGCGTTGTGGCGGATGTCGGTGGGTTGCGCGGGGACAACCAGGACTGCCGCCACGGACACGCCTGCACCCTGGGCGGCGCTCCGTACCTTCCTGGCCAGTTCCGTGCCCGCAGGGCCGGCCTTACGGGCCGGCGGTACGGTTTCGACGACGGCGGCGACGGCCTGGGTGCCCGCGGGCCCCACGCCCACGACGGCTGCCATCCGAACACCGTCCAGCCGTTCGATGGCCTGTTCGGCGCCGACCGGAGTGACCACTCCAGGGGGCGCCGTGATGATGTGCGCCAGGCGCCCTTCCACCCACAGGCGGCCATCGGCGTCGAAATGGCCCACATCTCCGGTGCGGTGCCAGCCGGCCGGCCCGGCGCTCGCCTGCCCGGTCAGCCAAAGCCTGTCGTAGCCGTCCTTGACGTGCGGCGCGCTGACCAGGATTTCCCCCGTTACCCCCGGTTCCGTCACCGGCTCGGCCCCCGGGGCGGTACCGTCGGCCGCCAACGGGATCACGGCTATGCGGGCGCCCTGGACGGGATGCCCTACGCAGACGCCGTTGCCGGCCCCTGGCGTTCTTCCGGCTTCGGCGTCGGCCGCCGCGGCCTGGATCTGTTCGAGGCTGATATCGGTGACAGGCAGGGCCTCGGTCATGCCGTAGGGGGTATGCAACGAGGCGGCGGGCAGCAGCCGCTGCACCTCCGCAAGGAGAGGTTCCGGAACCGGTGCGCCGGCAGAGAGCAGCAGCTGGACGCGGCGGAGGGCAGCGGTGCCCTCCGGGCTGAGGCCGTCCCGGGTGGCGACGACGTTGCGCAGGGCGGCAGGGGACGCGAAGACCACCGTGGCGTCGATGGCCGCTGCAGCATCGGCCAGAGCGCGCGCGGTCAAGGTTCGGGGCGCTGTGACATCCATGGCCGGCGTTACGGACACGGTTCCCAGCGCCGGCCCCAGCAAGGCGAACGGCGCAAAGCCTGCCACCAGCTTCTGGCCCGGCTTGATGCCGAAGGTTCCCGCCACGGTGTCCCGCATGGCCGCAAGCTGCCGGTGGGTGTACAGCACGCCCTTGGCGGGACCGGTGGAGCCGGACGTGAAAAGGACGGCGGCGGGGGAGTCCGCGTCCGGGCTGGAGGCGGGAGCGGTGCCGGCAGCGGCACGCCCCGCGCCTGCCCTCGCCAGGGCGGCGAGTGAGGTCTCCACCCCGAGGAGCCGGCGCGGACCTGCCGGCAGGTCCTGCACACTGATGCGCCTGGACGCCCAGCCCAGTGCCCGGGCAGCGGCAAGGGCTTTGTCAATCCCGATCAGGACATCGGGCGTCGCTCCCTTGACCGCCCGGCTCAGCCCCCTGGTGCCCAGGCCGGCGTCGGCAACCACCACCACGGCTCCCAGCCGCAGGCTGGCATACAGGGCCACGGTCAGGTCCACCCCGGGCGGGACCATCAGGCTCACCCGGCTGCCCGGTCCTACGCCGGCCCCCTGCAGGCCTGCGGAGAGGTGCCCGACGCTTTCTTCCAGCTGCCGCCAGGTGAGGGAGCGGGCCACCGTGCCATCCGGTGCCATTTCGACGACGGCCCTTCCGCCCGCGGACGGTCCGCCGGCCAGCTCCCCAAGAAGCGTCCACAAGGGCGTGAAGCCACGGCCGTCAGCCGGGGCGGCGGGTCCAGTGACCGCGTCGCCTTCAGCAGCTGGGCCAGGGTCCGCTACACTGTCGCCGCCGTGCGTGACGCGGCCGGCAAGCCAGTCGAAGACCGCCGGCGCGATGTTCCGGTCCTCTGCCACCAGGTGCCCCGCATCCTCGTAGCGGTGCACGTCCGCGTGAGGGAGGCGGGTGAGCAGATCCTTCAGGTAGCGGTCGGAGAAGATGGGGTCCCGTGGGCCCCACAGCATCAGGACCGGCACCTCAAGGCCGCGCACGCCGTCCGCGACGCCGTTGAGGGCAGCAAAGCTGGGGTGTGAGGCGTCAACGGGAATGTCCGCCACGAAGTTGCCCACCCCCGCACGGCGTGGGGCGCTGCGGTACGGGGCCATGAAGGCGTTCCGCACGTCCGCGGGCAGCGGCGGGTGTGCCAGCGAATGCGTCACCCGCAGGAAAGCATCGGTAGTGGTGGTGCCCCACCGGTGCACGGCAGGGTGGAGGGCAAGGCGCAGCGCCGGCGGGATGGGGGAGCCGGCGGGCTGGTGGACGGCGGTGTTGGTCAGGACCACGCCGGCCAGTTGGTCGGTGTGGGCCAGCGCCCAGCCGAGGCTGATGACCCCGCCCCAGTCGTGGCCCACCGAGACCACGGGCCCTGCCAGGTCCAGGGCGGCGGTCACGTCGCCAAGGTCGTTGATCCTGTCCGCCAGCCGCCGGAAGGTCCCGGTCCGCTCGGAGAAACCCATGTCCAGCTGGTCCACGGCCACCACGCGCCACGGGTGCGCGGGATCCGAACCGGCGGCCAGCAGGCTCCGCCACAGGTAGGACCACGTGGGGTTGCCGTGAACGCACAACAGGGTTCCCTGGGGAGCCAGGCCGCGGCGTGCCAGTTCCCCGCCGTTGTCCAGCAGGTGCCAGCGGCGCACCGTGCCGGGGAAGTCAGCCCCCGATGTGGAGGGGACATCGATGTGGCGCGACCACTCGGGGTTGACGCCCGGCCAGTCCGCGATCACCAAACGATTTCCAGCATTGCGGTGTTCAGGCCGGATCCGACGCCCATGCACAACACCCTGTCACCGCTGCCCAACGACTGCGCCTCGGCTGCGAGCGTCATAGGGAGCGATGCCGGACCCACATTGCCCCAGTGCGGGAACGTGATGGGCACCTTGTCCGGGTCCAGGTCGATCGCATCGATGATGGCCTGGGTGTAGGCGTTGCTGACCTGGTGCGTGACGTAGCGGTCCATCGCGGCCCAGTCCCATTCGGGCTGGGCTTCCTGCCATGCATCGACCACGAGCTGGAGGCCGCCGTCGAGCAGCCCCTTCGTGTCGGTGTTCATGCCGTCGATGCCGCCCACGCACAACTCGTGGTGCTCGGTGCCGGCGCGCATTACGCCGCCCACCACCCGGTGTGCTCCCGGGTGCTCGTCGGCGGGCCCCAGGACGGCCGCGGCCGCCCCGGATCCCAGGGTCAGGGTGGCGAACTCCCGGTTGAAGTCATCGCGCGTTGTCTCGGGACGCTGCAGCCGGGCCAGGGTGGCCTCCTGCGTCAGCTGGGCGTCCTCGCCGTTGACAATGACGGCGTACCGTATCTGGCCCGAGTCGATCATGTTGGCTGCCAGGGTCAGGGCATTCACGAAGCCCAGGCAGGCGTTGGCAAGGTCGAAGTTCATGGCCGACGACGGCAAGCCCAGGCTGTGGTGGATCTTCACCGCCACTGAGGGTTCAAGGTTGCGCCGGGTCACCGAGGTGTTGATCAGCAGCCCGACGTCGGAGGCTTCGATGCCGGCCTCGGCGAGGGCCTTGGCGCCGGCTTCCACCGCGGCGTCGTCGAACGACGTTCCGGCAGCCCACCACCGGCGGTGCGTGATGCCCGCCACGCGCTCAAGCAGCCGCGGCGGAAACTTGAGCCGCTGCAGGGTCGATGCCAGCCGCCGGTCAAAGTCCGTGGAGCTCACAATCCTTGGAGCCTCGACGCTGCTCACCGAGAGCAGCGCGGTGTTGCTGTGGCGGAAGGTTGCATTACCTGCCAATTCAAGCCCCTCTTCGTTTTCGTCCCGCGTTCCTGCGGTGACCGTACCCACATCTGCGCAGGCTCAAGAGCTTAACTATGCCTTTGCAGTGCCGGAACACGCATATCCACCCCCGGTGCCCGTGCCGGTTCCCGGGTGCTGCTGCCGGGAAATGTCGGTCCTGCGCAGTAGATTGTAGTAACCCGGTTCCAGCAAAATGCCCCACCCGCTCCAGGAGACCAGAAAAGCCTTGCACCTCAAAAGCCTCACCGTCCGGGGGTTCAAGTCCTTTGCGTCCGCCACCACCTTCGACTTCGAACCCGGCGTCACCGCCGTCGTGGGTCCCAACGGATCCGGCAAGTCCAACGTGGTGGACGCCCTGGCGTGGGTCATGGGCGAGCAAGGGGCCAAAACCCTGCGCGGCGGCAAGATGGAGGACGTCATTTTTGCCGGCACGTCCGGGCGTCCGCCGCTGGGCCGCGCCCACGTTTCGCTCACCATCGACAACACCGATGGCGCACTCCCCATCGAGTACAGCGAAGTCACGATCTCCCGGACGCTGTTCCGGACGGGCGGGTCCGAATATGCCATCAACGGCGCAGGCTGCCGCCTGCTGGACATCCAGGAACTGCTCTCCGATTCCGGCCTGGGCCGGGAAATGCACGTCATCGTGGGCCAGGGCCAGCTGGACCGCGTCCTGCACGCCACTCCCGAGGACCGCCGCGGCTTCATTGAGGAGGCTGCCGGGATCCTCAAGCACCGGCGCCGCAAGGAACGGACGGTACGGAAGCTCGAGGCCATGCAGGCCAACCTCCAGCGCCTGACCGACCTCACCGGGGAGATCCGGCGGCAGCTCACGCCCCTTGGGAAGCAAGCCGAGGTGGCCCGCCGCGCGCAGCGGGTCCAGTTCGACGTCCGGGACGCCCGGGCGCGCCTGCTCGCCGACGACCTGGTGCAGCTGCAGCAGGCGCTGGAGCAGGATGTGGCGGACGAAGCGGCGCTCAAGGCGCGCCGGACCGCCGTCGAGCAGGAACTCGAGGCCGGGCGCAGGCAGCAGGCAGCGTTGGAACAGCTCGCAGCCGAGGCCACACCGCGGCTCAATGCCGCCAGGGACACCTGGTACCGGTTGTCCACGGCCCGTGAACGGCTTCGGTCGCTCGGCTCGCTCGCCACGGAACGGAGCCGGCTGCTGGGTTCCGAGGATGCCGCGCCGTCTTCCGGCCGGGACCCCGAACAGCTGGAGCGCCAGGCAGCCCGGGTGCGGCAGGAACTGGCCGAACTCGAACAGGACATCCAGTCCAGGCGGAGCGCCCTGGACGCGGCCAGCGCAGCGAAGGTGGAAGCGGAGCGGGCCGCACAGGCCGAGGACCAGCGGCTCACCGCGCAGCTCCGTGCCGCAGCGGACCGGCGCGAGGGCCTGGCGCGGCTGGCCGGCCAGGTCGCGGCGGCCAGGTCCCGGGTGGAGTCCGCCCAGGCGGAACTTGGAAGGCTGCGTGAATCCCTTGCCGCCGGAACTGAACGCCGGGCCCGTGCCCAGGCCGAGTTCACGGCGCTGGAAAACCAGGTGGCCGGCGTGGAGGAGGGAGAGGAATCCCTTGACGCCGACTATGAGGCCGCCAGCGATGTCCTGGACGCCGTGCTGGGGGAGATCGCGGACCTCAAAGCCGCCGTCAACGAGGGGGTCCGCAAGCGGGACGCCCTCGCCGCGCGCCTCGATGCCCTGAAGCTCGGCCTTGACCGCAAGGACGGTGCCAGGCACGTGCTGGAGTCCGGGCTCCCCGGCGTGCAGGAAAGCCTCGCTGCCGGGATCACCGTGCAGGGCGGGTACGAGCCGGCCGTCGCCGCCGCCCTGGGGGAAGCGTCAGAGGCAGTGCTCGTCCAGGACGGGGAGGCGGCGGCCGCTGTACTAAGGCGGCTCAAGGACGACGACGCCGGGCGGGCGTCGCTGCTCCTCGCATCGGCCGCGGAACCCCGTCTGGGGGATGGCGGGCAGGTGACGCTGCCTGAGGGAGCGCAGTGGGCCGCCGGCCTGGTCGATGGGCCTTCGGGGCACGTCGCCCTGGTCCGGCACCTGCTGTCCCGGACCGCCGTCGTACCCGGCATCGAGGCCGCGGCTGCCCTGGTTGCCGCACTGCCGGACATGACCGCCGTCACCCGCGAAGGGGACGTCTTCACTGCCGTCTCCGCCACGGGCGGCTCTGCCAAGGCGCCGTCCCTCCTCGAGGTGCAGGCGGCCGTGGACGACGCCGAGCGCGGACTTTCGGCGGTCACGGCGGACCTGGAGCGGAACAGGTTTGCCCTGGCCGCCGCGGAGGCGCGGCGCACAGGGGCGCAGGAGGAGGCGGACGCAGCGCTCGACAAACTGCACGAGTCCGACGCCCGCCTCGCCGCCGTAGCCGAACGTCTGGGCCACCTGAACTCTGTCCTGCGCAGCGCCGTTGGCGAGAGCGAACGGCTGGCAGCGTCCCTGGCACGGGCCGAAGGCAACGTCGCGGCGGAAGAGGAAGCGCTCGCCGCCGTCGCTGTCCGGTTGGCCGCGGCGCAGGAAGCGCCGGTGGAAGAGGAGCCGTCCACGGAGCAGCGCGACGCCCTGGCGCGTGCAGCCTCCGCCGCCCGCGCAGCCGAGGTCGAGGCACGGTTGTCGCTGCGCAGTGCCGAAGAGCAATTGGTGGCCACCCGCAACAGGGTGGCGTCCCTGGAACGCGCCGCCGCCACCGAACGCCGCGCCCGTGAGGAGGCGGCAGAGCGCGCCCGCCGCCGTCGCATCCAGGCCCGGCGGGCGGCCGCCGTTTCCTCGGGGGTGGAACTGGCTCTTGGCTATGTGGACGTCTCCGTGGACCGTGCGCGGCACGAACGGGATCTGGCCGAGGAGAACCGCGAGCTCCGCGACCGCGGGCTGCGGGAGATCCGGGAGGCGAACGATGCCCTGGCCAGGGAGCTGGCCGAACTCACCGACAACGTGCACCGCGACGAACTCGCCCGGGCCCAGCAGCGCGCCAGGATCGAGGCGGTGGAAACCCGCTCCGTGGATGAGCTGGGCATCACCCCCGAAGCGCTGGTCAACGAATTCGGGCCGCACGTGCCGGTGCCCGTTCCGGCGGAGGAATCCGGTGACAAATGGGCGGCCCTGCGGGCCCCGGTTGACGCGGACGGGGAAGAGATCCGGGAAGGCAAGCCCTATGTCCGGCAGCAGCAGGAGAAACGGCTGCGGAAGGCTGAGCGGGACCTCGCAAGCCTGGGCAAGGTCAACCCCCTGGCGCTGGAGGAATTCGCGGCGCTGGAGGAGCGGCACCAGTTCCTCAGCACCCAGCTTGAGGACCTGAAGGCGAGCCGGCGGGATCTGCTGGACATCATCAAGGAAGTGGATGACAGGGTCCAGCGGGTCTTTGCCGAAGCGTTCGAGGACACCCGGGCCCAGTTCGTCCGGGTTTTCGGGCGGCTCTTTCCCGGCGGCGAGGGACGCCTGGTCCTGACCGACCCGGCAGACATGCTCACCACCGGCATCGAAGTGGAGGCCCGCCCTGCCGGCAAGAAGATCAAGCGGCTGTCCCTGCTCTCAGGCGGCGAACGCTCCCTGACCGCAGTGGCGCTCCTGGTGGCCATCTTCAAGGCGCGGCCCTCGCCCTTCTACGTCATGGACGAGGTGGAGGCGGCCCTGGATGACACTAACCTCGGCCGGCTCATCACCATTTTCGAAGAACTCCGGGAATCCAGCCAGCTCATCGTCATCACGCACCAGAAGCGGACCATGGAAGTGGCGGACGCGCTGTATGGGGTCACCATGAGGGGCGACGGCGTCTCCACTGTCATCAGCCAGCGGTTGGGGGCCGAGGTATAGCGGCTGGTCAGCTGCCTGATGGCTGCCGGAAGCGGGCGGCCCGTTTGTGAGAAGCTAGGGGAGTGAATGACATCCTTCCCATTGTTCTGTCCATTCTTGCTGCGCTGGTGGTCATCGGCGGGCTGATTCCGGTCCTGCTGAAGACGCGGAGGAACATCACCCGCTACCCGGGCACCAGGGATGCCAACGACCCCGAAATCCGCTCCGGCGGAAGCACGGCGGTGGCGGACCGCGAAGGAACCATCGAAGGCAGGGCTCCGGAGGGTGTGGACCTCGAAGGGCTGGACACCACCGCCGTTCCGGACAATGCGGCCGGGCTGGAAACCATTCCCGTCGAAACCCCGCTGCCCGTCGCCGGCCGCCTGGCCCGGCTTCGGGAACGGCTGGCCCGCTCCAACAACGTCATGGGCAAGGGCCTGCTGGCGCTGCTGTCCAGCGACCGGATCGACGAGAGCGTCTGGGATGAAGTGGAGGAAACCCTCCTGCTCGCGGACCTGGGCACCGAACCCACCATGCAGCTGGTTGACGCCCTCCGGGAGCGCGTCAAGGTACTGGGCACCCGCACCCCCGAACACGTCAAGACCATGCTCCGGGAAGAACTCATCAAGCT
The DNA here is from genome assembly GCF_040702325.1 of Pseudarthrobacter sp. 902506025. Lineage (NCBI taxonomy): Bacteria > Bacillati > Actinomycetota > Actinomycetes > Micrococcales > Micrococcaceae > Pseudarthrobacter > Pseudarthrobacter sp. 902506025. Next base: position 66,400 of record NZ_JBFBKW010000011.1, on the reverse strand, counting down.
TGTGGACCCCACCATGGACCGCAGCCTCAACGTACAGCGGCATGCCGACAAGCCCGCCGTGATGATGGTGGTGGGCGTGAACGGCGTGGGCAAGACCACCACCGTGGGCAAACTTGCCCGTGTGCTGGTGGCCGAGGACAAGGACGTCCTGCTGGGCGCCGCGGACACGTTCCGCGCCGCTGCCGCTGAGCAGTTGGCCACGTGGGGCCAGCGCGTGGGCGTTCCCACCGTGAAGTCGGACATCGACGGGGCCGACCCCGCCTCGGTTGCCTACGAGGCAGTGAAGGCCGGCATCGAGCAGGAAGTCGACGTGGTCATGATCGACACCGCCGGGCGCCTGCAGAACAAGGTGGGCCTGATGGACGAACTGGGCAAGGTCAAGCGCGTCGTGGAGAAGCTGGCCGAGGTGGACGAGGTCCTGCTGGTGCTGGATGCCACCACCGGCCAGAACGGGCTCAACCAGGCGCGGGTCTTCTCGGAGGTGGTCAACATCACCGGCATCGTCCTGACCAAGCTGGACGGAACTGCGAAGGGCGGCATCGTCGTCGCCATTCAGAAGACCCTCGGCGTGCCCGTCAAGCTCATCGGGCTGGGCGAAGGCGCCGACGACCTTGCCCCCTTTGACACCGAAGGCTTTGTTGACGCCCTGCTGAACTGACAGGGGCGCTTAGGAGCCGGCCGCGCGCAGTGTCTCGCGGGTGGGCAGCCAGCCGGCGGCTGCAAGGAGCATGACCCCGCCGGTCACGCCGAAAGCCCAGCCGAACCCCAGCCTGTCGGCCAGCATCCCCGCCACGAGCGGCCCAACGATCGCTCCGACGTCGGACGTCATCTGGTACACCGCCAGCACCTTGCCCCCGGACCGCCCGTTGCCAATGACATCGGCGACGGCGGCCTGCTGGGCGGGACCGAAGAGACCGGACCCGACGCCGGCGAGCGTCGACGCCGCCAGGAACCAGGGCAGGTCTGAGGTGATGCCGATGGCTGCAGTGGACAGGGCCGCCACCAACAGGCCGGAGATCATCATGGGCTTCCGCCCCACGGAGTCCGCCAGCCGTCCCGAGAAGGTCAGGGCAGCGGCGTTGCCGGCAGCAAATACTGCCAGTGCCAGGCCAGCGGCCTGAGGACCTGCCCCGAAGGCGGCCGCGGCGAACAGCGGCACCGTTGCCATCCGGACGCCAAAGGTCGCCCACCCATTGGCAAAGCTGGAGACCAGGGCGGACCTGTAGGTTCCGGCAGCCAGCGCTTCGCCAAAGCGCATGTCCGGGGCGCGGTCCTGTACCTCGGCGCCTCCCCGGCGCTGGTGGCTCAGCTGGGTCTGGACAACGAACGCGGCCACAAGCAGTGCGGCGGCGTAAGCAAGGAACGGGACGCGGAGGCCCAGTCCCGCCAGCAGGCCGCCCACGATCGGCCCGCACACATTTCCGATCAGGAAGGCCGACGCGTAGGCCCCCGAGACCCTGCCCCTGCTTTGGGGCGGCGCCAGCCGGACCACCAGGGCCATCGATGCCACCGTGAACATCACAGACCCGGCCCCGCCCAGCCCGCGGAAGAGCAGCAGCTGCCAGTAGTCCTGGGCAAAGGCGCACGCCGCAGTGGACAGCGCCACGATCAGCAGCCCGGCAACGTAGATGGGGCGTTCCCCGCGCCTGCCGATCAGGGCGCCGCCGGCAGGGGCGAATGCAAGGCGCATGAAAGCGAAGATGGCCACGATGACAGCGGCCTCAGTGTTCCCCACACCGAAGGTTGTTGCGAATTGCGGCAATACCGGCGCAACAAGCCCGAAGCCAAGCGCGATCAGGAACGCCGCGGCCAGCATCACCTTAATGTCCCGGGGGAGTTTCTCCCGCTGGGGCCTCAGCCGGGCCAAAAACCTCGAAGTGGCGCCGCTTGAGCGGGGTGGTGCCGTCATGGTGCAGGAGTCCTTGCTGGAAAGGGAGCCGGGTGGCTGCGCGGGTGCGGAAACATAACCGTAACAAGGCGGATATGCACCATTTACTTCCTAGAGGTTGTTGTAACAGGCCCGCAATCTAAATCCTCCGCGGGCGAAACACGCCGCCCACACACTCATTACAGGACGCAAAAAGGCGTTGGCAGGCGGAGTATTCCGCAAGATTCGATGAGAGAGGACGTGCACCATGGAACTTACCGCAGGTCACGTTTGGGTCATGGTAGCGGCAGCTCTCGTGCTGTTCATGACACCCGGTCTGGCATTTTTCTACGGCGGCATGACCCGCGCCAAGGCAGCCCTGAACATGATGATGATGAGCTTCATCTCCATCGGCATGGTGGGCGTTGTCTGGGTCCTGTGGGGCGCCTCCATGAGCTCCGGGGAAGGGTTCATGGAAATTGTGGGCAACCCGTTCGCCACATTCGGCCTTGAAGGGATCACCACCCCTGACGGGCTGATCAAGGTGGGCTACGCAGCCACCTTCGCCATTATCACCGTGGCCCTGATCAGCGGCGCCATCGCCGACCGCGCCAAGTTCGGCGCCTGGTCCGTGTTCGTTCCCGTCTGGGTCACGCTGGTGTACTGCCCGTTGGCCTACATGGTGTGGGGCGGCGGCCTCTTCGGCCCCGAAGGCGCGATCGGCAAGGCCCTCGGCCCGGCCATCGACTTCGCCGGCGGCACCGTGGTCCACATCAACGCAGGTGTGGCAGCACTGATCCTGGTCCTGATCATCGGCAACCGCAAGGGCTTCGGCAAGGACCCCAACCACCGCCCGCACAACATCCCGTTCGTCATGCTCGGCGCAGCCATCCTGTGGTTCGGCTGGTTCGGCTTCAACGGCGGCGCGGCCACCACTGCCGAACAGGGCGGCCTCATCTGGATCAACACCCTCGCAGCCCCGGCCGCGGCCATGCTCGGCTGGCTCGTCACCGAGCGCATCCGCGACGGACACCCCACCTCTCTCGGTGCCGCGTCCGGCGTCGTGGCCGGCCTCGTGGCCATCACCCCCGCCTGCGCCAACGTCAGCCCGGTCGGTGCCCTTGGCCTCGGCGTGGTCGCCGGTGTCGCCTCAGCCCTCGCCGTTGGACTCAAGTTCCGCTGGGGCTTCGATGACTCCCTGGACGTCGTCGGCGTCCACCTCGTCTCCGGCATCATCGGCACCGTGGCCCTGGGCTTCATCGCACTGCCCACCGACGGTGTTGGCGGCGGCCTCTTCTACGGCGGCGGACTCACCCAGCTGTGGGCGCAGCTCGCGGCAGCCGGCATCGCGATTGCCTACTCAGCGGTCCTGACGTCCATCATTGCGCTGGCCATCCACAAGACCATGGGCTTCCGGGTCTCGCAGGAACAGGAAACGGTGGGTGTGGACCTCAGCCTGCACGCCGAGACTGCCTACGAGTTCGGTCTCAGCGGCCACGGTGGAAGCTTCCAGCCGCTGCACGACATGATCACCGGCAAGGGCCAGGGCGAGACGGTCCAGGCAGCACCGGGTGCGCAAAAGGCACAGCCGGCAACAGGTAAGGAAAGCGTGGGGGCATGAAACTGATCACTGCAATCGTCAGGCCGGAAAAGCTCGAAGCCATCAGGGAGGGCCTGGAAGCCTACGGCGTGCAGGGCCTGACCGTCAGCGCGGCAAGCGGGTACGGCCGGCAGCGCGGCTATACCGAGGTCTACCGCGGAGCGGAATACAACGTGGACCTCCTGCCCAAGATCCGGGTGGAAGTCCTGGCCACGGACGAACAGGCCGACGACATCCTGGACGTGATCATTGCCAGTTCCAACACCGGCCGGGCCGGGGACGGCAAGGTCTGGACCATGGACGTCCATGAGGCAGTGCGCGTCCGGACCGGGGAACGCGGAGTGGCCGCCATTTAGGCGGGGCGGCACGGTCCCCTGCAGGGCAACAACTGAAGAGTGAGACAGGACGGGCGGGAACCGAAAGGTTCCCGCCCGTTCCTGTCTGCCGTGAAGGCTCAGTCCTTCTGCCGGTTGGTGGGCCACGACGCCGGGCCGGCCGATCCGGCGTCGTACTCCTCCAAGGGAACTTTGCCCTGTTCCCAGGCCTTGAGCACCGGCTCGACAATCCGCCAGCAGTCCTCGGCAGTGTCGCTCCGGACGGACAGCAGCGGGTCGCCGGTCAGGACACCTTCGAGCACTTCACCGTAGGGCAGGAGGTCGGAGGCGCTCAGTTCCGCTTCCAGGGTGACCCGGCCCAGGCTGAAGATGTTCCCGGGACCGTTGACGTCGACGTCGAACTCCAGCGTGTCCGGACCAAAACCGATCCGCAGCTGGTTGGGGGAGTCCACCCCGGTAAAGCCCTGCGGGAGGTGGGGCACCGGAAGGAAGGTGACCACCGCTTCCTTCCGCTTGTCGCCCAGGGCCTTGCCCGAGCGGAGGATGAAGGGGACTCCCCGCCAGCGCCAGTTGTCGATGTCCACCTGGATTTCGGCGAGGGTTTCCGTGCCCCGGGCGGGGTCCACCCCGTCCTCCTTGGCATAGTCCGGCACCTCCTTGCCTGCCACGGAACCCGCCGTGTAGCGGGCCCGCCGCGTTGAGTCGGTGAAGGGGGTCCTGACGCTGCTGGCGCGGAGGACGGCGGAGACCGCGTCCCGGAGGTCGCGCTCGCCGATAGTGGCAGGCGGTTCAATCGCCATGATGGCCATGACCTGCAGGAGGTGGCTTTGGATCATGTCGCGGAGCGCGCCGGCGCCGTCGTAGTACCGGGCACGCCCTTCCAGCGCCAGGTCCTCGTCGAAGAAGATCTCCACCTTTTCCACGTGCTGCCGGTTCCACACGGGTTCAAGGAAGTTGTTGGCAAACCGCAGGCCCAGGATGTTCAGGACCGTGGCCTTGCCCAAAAAGTGGTCCACCCGGTGGATGTGGTCCTCCGGGACAAGACGGCTCAGGGTCCGGTTCAGGGAACGGGCCGACTCCTCACTGGAGCCGAACGGCTTCTCCATCACCAGGCGGGTGCCTTCCGGAACCTCCGCCGGCTGGAGCGTCTCGCAGGCCAGCTGGCTGATCCTGGGCGGAAGGGCGAAGTAGACGGCCACCGGGCCGTGCAGCCCGGCGAGCAGGGCAGCAAGGGCACCCTTGGCCGTGACGTCCACCTGGTGGTAGGCCGTCTCCTTCTGCATGGCCTCCAGGGCGTCCTTCCCCGGCTGGTCGGCTGTGCCGGCCGCCGCGGCAAAGGACGACTCCACCCGCTCCCGCCATTGTTCCGGTGTCCAGGGATCCGAACCCGCGCCCACCAGGCTGAGGCCCTCCGCCCGGCCTGCCGCAACAAGGCGGGCGAGGCCCGGCAGGAGGAGCCGGCCCGTGAGGTCGCCCGAGGCGCCGAGGATGAGCAGGGTCTTGACAGTTGTTTGGCTCGTCATTTTGCCAGCATGCCATCTACCGTGCCTGACTTGATACCCTAGATAGTCGAGTCCCGATCATCTCCTGAAAGAAGTTCACGGCGCGTGTTCAATTCACTCTCTGACCGGTTGACAGCAACCTTCAAGAATCTCCGCGGCAAGGGCCGCCTGACGGAGGCCGATGTTGATGCCACTGTCCGCGAGATCCGCCGTGCCCTTTTGGACGCCGACGTCGCCGTTCCGGTGGTCCGTGAATTCACGGGCCGCGTCCGCGAACGCGCACTCGGCGCCGAGGTTTCGGCTGCCCTGAACCCCAGCCAGCAGATCGTCAAGATCGTCAACGAGGAACTCGTGGAGATCCTCGGCGGCGAGACCCGGCGGATCCGGCTGGCAAAGAACGGGCCCACCGTCATCATGCTGGCCGGCCTCCAGGGTGCGGGCAAGACCACCCTGGCCGGCAAGCTGTCCAAGTGGCTGAAGGCCCAGGGCCACAGCCCCCTGCTGGTGGCGTGCGACCTCCAGCGCCCCAACGCCGTCACCCAGCTCCAGGTGGTGGGCCAGCGCGCCAACGTGCCGGTCTTCGCCCCGCACCCGGGAGCCACCTCCACGGAGCTGGACCAGCCCGCCGGTGACCCGGTCGCCGTCGCGCGCGCCGGTGTGGAGGAAGCACGACAGAAGCTGCACGACGTCGTCATCGTGGACACCGCCGGCCGCCTTGGCGTGGACGCCGGCATGATGGAGCAGGCCCGCCAGATCCGCCGGGCCATCGTCCCCAACGAAGTCCTGTTCGTGATCGACTCCATGATTGGCCAGGACGCCGTCAACACGGCCCTGGCGTTCGACGAAGGCGTGAACTTCACCGGCATCGTGCTGTCCAAGCTCGACGGCGATGCCCGCGGTGGTGCCGCACTGTCCGTTGCGTCGGTCACCGGCAAGCCGGTCATGTTCGCTTCCACCGGTGAAGGCCTGGACGACTTCGAGCTGTTCCACCCGGACCGGATGGCCTCGCGCATCCTGGACATGGGCGACATCCTCACGCTCATCGAGCAGGCCGAAAAGGCCTGGGACAAAGACGAAGCTGCCCGCATGGCGAAGAAGTTCGCCGACCAGGAAGACTTCACCCTCGAAGACTTCCTGGCCCAGATGCAGCAGATCCGCAACATGGGCTCTATGAAGAAGATGCTCATGATGATGCCGGGCGCGCAGAACATCCGGCAGCAGCTCGAACAGTTCGACGAGCGGGAGATTGACCGCGTCGAGGCGATCGTCCGGTCCATGACCCCCCACGAGCGGCTGGCCCCCAAGATCATCAACGGCTCACGGCGCGCCCGCATCGCCCGTGGTTCCGGTGTCCACGTCTCCGAGGTCAATGGCCTGCTGGAGCGCTTCGCCCAGGCCCAGAAGATGATGAAGAAGATGGCACAGGGCGGCATGCCGGGAATGCCCGGGATGCCCGGCCTGCCCGGAGCCGGCGGCGGTGCGCGCAAGAATGCCAAGAACGCGCCGAAAAAGAAGCCGAAGTCGGGAAACCCGGCCAAGGCTGCGCAGGAGCGCAAGGAGGCCGAGGCCCGCCGGGCCAACGCTGCCAAGGCACTGCCCACCGGCGCGGCCTTCGGCCAGCAGGGCGGCGATTTCGACCCGTCCCAGCTGAACCTTCCCAAGGGCTTCGACAAGTTCATGGGCAAGTAGCAACCAACTGAGTAGCGCCAGGTGTCGTTTTGACCGGTCAAAACGACAC
>NZ_JBFBKW010000011.1:0-59348 GCF_040702325.1 Pseudarthrobacter sp. 902506025 | reverse complement strand
CCACACCCCCCCCCTGGCCCACTACTATTCCTGGTCAAATCCCACACCAACTTCGCCCCCCGTGTTTTTTTTTCCCCCCCAAAACCCCACCCCGGCCGCTACTTACTTGGGATGCCGGCACCGTGGAATAGGGTTGGGATATGTTCAAGCAGAGGGTAGTGTTCGTGCACGGCGCCGGTACCTTTGGCGCCGCCGCATGGCCCCGCCAGCACGGCATGGGACTTGCCTATGATGCCCTGTTCCTCCGCAGGCACGGCTACGATTCCGCCGCGGAGCCGCTGGAATCCTCCTTCACGGAAGACACCGCGATCATCCTAAGGTCGCTTGCCGACGATGGCCGCGGGGCCGCCGGCGGACATGTGGTGGCGCACTCCCAGGGGGCGATCCCCGCCATGATGGCCGCGGTGGAACGTCCCGACCTGGTCTTTTCCCTGACCCTGGTGGAACCGGCCTGCCTGTCGCTGACGGCGGAACTGCCGGCCACGGCCGCGCATATCAGCCTGATGCAGCCGCTTTTCGACGTCCGCCACCAGCTCAGTGACGACGACTTCCAGCGCGAATTCGTCCGCCGCGTCTACGCCACCGACCTCCAGCAGCCGGCCACCATCGAGGAAAAACGCTCCGCCCGCAGGCTGCGCCTTCAGGCGCCGTCCTGGGATGCGCCGCTGCATATTGTTCCCGGTGTCCCCACGCTGGTCCTGACCGGTGGCTGGGAGCCGCTTTATGAGGAAATTGCCGGGTACCTCAGGGAGACCGGTGCCCTGCACCGCGTTGCCGCGGGAGGGCACCGGCCCCAGGACTCCCTGGACGGGGACCGGGCCATCCGCCAGTTCATCAGCGGGGTCAGCCGAAGCCAGCCCGCCCGGGCGTCCTAGCTGCCGGCAGCGACCGTCGGTTCCGGCAGGTACACCTTGCCGCCCTTGGCCAGGAACTCCTGGCTCTTCTCCCGCATGCCGGATGCCATGTCCGCCAGTGCCGCCTGCGAGTCTGCCGACCCGTATTCGTCACGGATGTCCTGGCTGATCCGCATGGAGCAGAACTTGGGGCCGCACATGGAACAGAAGTGCGCCGTCTTGGCCGGTTCAGCGGGAAGCGTCTCGTCGTGGAACGCCTCCGCGGTCACAGGATCCAGGGACAGGGCGAACTGGTCGCGCCAGCGGAATTCGAACCGTGCCTTGGACAGGGCGTCGTCCCGTTCGTGCGCCCCCGGGTGGCCCTTGGCCAGATCCGCCGCGTGCGCCGCGATCTTGTAGGTGATGACACCCGTCTTGACGTCGTCCTTGTTGGGCAGGCCCAGGTGTTCCTTTGGCGTGACGTAGCAGAGCATGGCGGTCCCGTACCTGGCAATCTCGGTGGCGCCGATTGCCGACGTGATGTGGTCGTAGCCGGGAGCGATGTCGGTGACCAGCGGGCCCAGGGTATAGAAGGGCGCACCCTTGCACAGCTCCTGCTGCCGTTCCACATTCTCACGGACCAGGTGGAAGGGAACGTGGCCGGGCCCCTCCACCATCACCTGGACGTCGTACCCCCAGGCCCGCTGCGTCAGCTCGGCGAGCGTGTCCAGCTCCGCGAACTGCGCGGCGTCGTTGGCGTCCGCCGTGGAACCAGGGCGGAGGCCGTCACCCAGGGAGAAGGCGACGTCGTATTTGGCGAAAATTTCACACAGCTCGTCGAAGTGCGTGTACAGGAAGTTCTCCTGGTGGTGGGCCAGGCACCAGCCGGCCATGATGGAGCCGCCGCGCGAGACGATGCCGGTCACCCGGTTGGCCGTCAGCGGGACATAGCGGAGCAGCACGCCGGCGTGGATGGTCATGTAGTCCACACCCTGCTCGCACTGTTCGATCACGGTGTCGCGGAAGATCTCCCACGTGAGGGCGTTGGCCTCGCCGTTGACCTTTTCCAGCGCCTGGTAGATCGGCACCGTCCCGATCGGCACGGGGGAGTTGCGGATGATCCACTCCCGCGTGGTGTGGATGTCGTCGCCGGTGGAGAGGTCCATGACGGTGTCGGCACCCCACTGGGTGGCCCACTGCAGCTTGTCCACCTCCTCCGCGATGGAACTCGTCACCGCGGAGTTGCCAATGTTCGCGTTGATCTTCACCAGGAAAGCCTTGCCAATGATCATCGGCTCGGATTCCGGATGGTTGATGTTGTTCGGGATGATGGCCCTGCCGGCAGCAACCTCGCTGCGGACCAGCTCAACGTCGCAGTTTTCGCGCAGCGCCACGAAGCGCATTTCCTGCGTCACGATTCCCTGCCGGGCATAGTGCATCTGCGTCACCGTCCGGCCGTCGACGGCGCGGCGTGGCACCGGCTGTGCGCCCTTCCACTCCGCGGAGGCAGCACCGCGGCGCACGGCCGAGCGGCCGTCGTCGAGCAGGTTGCGCTCCCGGCCGCCGTAGGGTTCGGTGTCCCCGCGCGCGGCGATCCACTCTGCGCGGAAGGGCTGCAGCCCGCGGACGGGGTCGCTGCCGGGTCCGGCAGTCCGGTAGGTCCGGAAGGGTGCGTTCGGCTGGCCGTTGGGTGATGGTTCAAGGGAAATTTCCGTCACCGGTACCCGGATCCCGGACGCCTCATCCGCAAGGTAGGCGAGGGAATGGGACTTCAGGGACTGGGTTACCTGCGGAACTGATGTGTCGCCGGGCTCCCCGGCGGACGGCAGCAGGGCAGGGTTCAACTGCGTGTTTTGCGTACTCAAGGGAATACTCACTTCCTTCGCCGGCATTACCCGGACAGGTTCAACGGTCGCAGGCTGCGTCAGCCCGATCTCAGCCCCTGCAAGGGCACCCGTGTGGTCAGGAACGAAGCTACCACAGGCCCCTGAACCAGGCTTGTCATAATTGCGGTGCTAGCCTGACCGGGCATCGAAAGGAGCCCCATGGCAGACATCATCCACTTCCGTGGACCCGTCCTGACCGCGCCGGACCGGGTGCGGCATGGACTTTGGTCGGTGGACGGAAGGCTCACGTTCAACAAGCCGGACACTCCTCCCGGCCGGGTACTCGACGGCTGGGTCCTGCCGGGCTTCGTGGACGCCCACTGCCACATCGGCCTGGGCCCTGCGGGCCCCGTGGAGCCCGCAGCCGCCAGGGACCAGGCGCAGGCGGACCTCAACGCCGGAACCCTCCTGGTCCGGGATGCCGGCTCGCCGGCGGATACCCGCTGGATGCAGGGTGGCAGGGACTTCCCGGTGTTGATCCGTGCCGGGCGCCATATCGCCCGGACGCGCCGTTACCTGCGCGGCTTCGCTGAGGAAGTTGAACCGGACGGCCTCGTGGAGGCCGTCCGCAAGCAGGCGCGCGACGGCGACGGCTGGGTCAAGCTGGTGGGTGACTGGATTGACCGCAGCGCCGGTGACCTGGCGCCGTCGTTTCCCGCCGCCGTCGTCCGCGATGCCGTCCAGGCGGCGCACGACGAAGGCGCCAGGGTGACGGCCCACTGCTTCGCCGAAGACACCCTCGACCAGGTGTTGGACGCCGGCATCGACTGCGTCGAGCACGCCACCGGGCTCCTGCCCCGCCACCTGCCCCGGTTCGTGGAGCAGGGCGTACCGATCGTGCCCACGCTCATCAATATCGCCACCTTCCCCGACATTGCCGCCCAAGCGGACGCGAAATTCCCGCGCTATGCAGCCCACATGCGCGCCTTATGGGAACGCAGGCTCGAGCGGGTGGCGGAAGCCCACACAGCGGGTGTGCGCATCTTTGCCGGCACCGATGCCGGCAGCGTGATCCGGCACGGCAGGATCACCGACGAAATCCTCGCCCTGCACGGCGCCGGCCTCCCCATGGACGCGGCCCTCGACTCCGCCTGCTGGGCAGCACGCAGTTGGCTGGGAGCGGATGGAGTGGAAGAGGGGGCCCGCGCCGACGTCGTCGTATGCCGGGAAGATCCGCGGGCTGTACCGGAGACCATTACGGCGCTGGAGCAGGTGGTGCTGGGCGGGCGGATCATTCGCTGACAAACGGTTCCCGGGGACTTGGAATAAATTGAAGCTTCAAGTAATTTTAATAGGTGACAGGCCGCCAATGGGACGGCCGCCAATGCAAGGAGCCTTCAATGACCGCATCAGCCAGCAGCCAGGATCTTCTTCCTGCCGACCTCGCCATGGGCACCGTGATGCTCAAGGTGGGCGACATGAAGGTCATGACCGACTACTACCAGCGTGCGCTGGGCCTTGAGGTGGTGGCAGAGCAGGACGGCGGGCTCTACCTTGGCCGCCTGGGCCGGCCGTTGGTCCACCTTGCGCCGGCTCCCGGACTGCACCTTCCCGGCAGGGGAGAGGCGGGCCTGTTCCACACCGCGCTGCTCTTCGAGGACCAGGCCTCCCTGGCCGCGACCGTCGCCACTGCTGCCCAGTACGAGCCGCGGGCCTTCACGGGCAGTGCCGACCACCTGGTCAGCGAAGCCTTCTACTTCACCGACCCCGAGGGCAACGGCATCGAGCTGTACTGGGACCGCCCCCGCAGCAACTGGTCCTGGAACGGGACCGACGTGGTCATGGACAGCCTGGCGCTCCCGCCGCAGCGCTACCTTGAGCAGTACCTCACCGAGGAGTCCCTGGAAGGCCAGCGGCAGACGGCGGCCGGCGTAGGCCACGTCCACCTCCAGGTTGGCGATGTGCAGACCGCCCGCGACTTCTATGTGGGAACGCTCGGTTTCGAAAAGACCGCGGGTTGGCACGGGCAGGCACTGTTCGTCTCCGCAGGCCGCTACCACCACCACATGGCCATGAACGTCTGGAACAGCCGCGGCGCAGGTCCGCGCAAGGACACCCTTGGGCTGGGTGAGGTGCTCATCGAGGTTCCGTCAGGGGACGACGTCGGGGCGCTGACCGACCGCCTGAAGGTTGCCGGGGTGCCCGCCCACCACACCGGTTCGGAACTCAGGTTCGAGGACCCGTGGCGGAACCGGATCCGCGTGGCCGTCCGCTGATTGATCCCGCCCCGGGCCGCACTGCGCGGGCGGCCCGCGGGTGTGCGCCGGCCGCCCCGCAGCTACTAGGCTGATCCCGTACGGCCGGGCGGCAGGCAGCGCCCGGCGCGCAGCTCCGCCAACGGAAGAAGGGCACCAGCCATGGGCTTCACCGAGATCTTTGTCGCCACCCATGACGCCGCGCTGAAACGCGCCGGCCTCCTTGATGAAGGACGCGGCTCCGCGGACGGCGCTGCTGCCGGCCAGGCCGTGCGGATCCAGGGCATTAGCGACTTCGAGGTGGAGCAGCTCGGCGATCTTGCCGGGACGGCCGTCCACGCCGGCGGGGCCGATTATGAGCTGACCATGGTCGATGTCGCCAGCGACTCCCTCCTTGCCGTTCCGCCGGCAATGGTCCGGGCTCTGGCCGACCTGCTCACCTATGAAACCGAGGGCGAAGGCAACGTCCTTGACGACGTGGCGGAGCAATGGGCCGCCCAGGAGGACATGCCGTTTGATGCCGCCCAGGCGCGGACGTACGTGCAGCAGCTGGCGGAACTTGCTGCCGGAATCGACGATTCCGAACGGACCGGGCTGTACGTCTGGTCCGCCTGACCCTTCCCGGCCCGTTTTCGGAACTACCCTGCGGGCCGCAGGCAGTCTTCGGGCGGCCTGCGGCGCCACGGACGGCAGTGCCAAGTCGAAATAACAGCGCTCATCTGGCACAATAAACAGGTACTCGATCTGCGTGGCCCCTCTCTCCGCGTCCGGATCCTGTCCTTCGAGCCCGCAAGTATGGCCCGCCCCACGGGTGCAGAACGCCGGGTTCACCCCTTTTCTGAAACAGGAGTGACCACAAAAGTGGCCGTAAAGATTCGCCTTAAGCGCTTCGGCAAGATGCGCGCCCCGTACTACCGCATCGTCGTCGCGGACTCACGCACCAAGCGTGACGGCCGCGCCATCGAGGAAATCGGCAAGTACCACCCCACCGAAGAGCCCTCGTTCATCGAGGTCAACTCCGAGCGTGCACAGTACTGGCTGTCCGTCGGCGCCCAGCCGTCCGAGCAGGTTGCCGCGATCCTGAAGATCACCGGTGACTGGCAGAAGTTCAAGGGCCTGCCGGGCCAGGAAGGCACCCTCAAGACCAAGGTCGAGAAGGAAGCTTTCGTTGCCCCGGAAAAGGGCTCGGTCATCATCCCGGAAGCCATCACCAAGAAGGCATCCAAGTCTGACGCTGCCGAGGCCCCGGCCAACGCCGAAGCTGAGACCACCGAGGCTGAGTAGATTGCTTGCAGAAGCGCTGGAGCACCTGGTCCGCGGAATCGTTGATTCCCCGGACGACGTCAAGGTCAGTTCCAAGAGCAACCGCCGCGGGGACACCCTCGAGGTGCGCGTTCACCAGGACGACCTCGGACGGGTGATTGGCCGCCAGGGCCGCACCGCGCGCGCTTTGCGCACCGTGGTGGCTGCACTGGCCGGCGGCGAACCGGTACGGGTCGACGTCGTCGACACCGACCGCCGCCGCTGAGCGCTCGGCAATACCAGTTTTTGCTCCGGCCCCTCCACCACCAGGTGGAGGGGCCGGAGTTCTTTCACAACAAAGTGCTTTCAGTAGAAACACCACAACGCGGAACAGAGGAACAGATGCAGCTACAGGTGGCACGGATTGGCAAGCCGCACGGCATTCGCGGGGAAGTCACCGTCCAGGTGTTGACCGACGCCCCGGAGGACAGGTTTGTCCCCGGAACGGAGTTCGTGGTCGAGCCTGCCGCGGCCGGTCCCCTGACCGTGAGCAGTGCGCGCTGGAACAAGGACATCCTGCTGCTCGGTTTTGAGGAAGTGGCGGACCGGAACCGTGCCGAAACCCTCCGCGGAGCCAAGCTCTTCATCGAAACCGAAGAGCTGGACGAGGACGACGACGAGGGCTGGTACGAGCACGAACTGGTCGGCCTGGAAGCACGGGTCGGGTCCCAGGTGGTGGGCAAGGTGACAGCCCTGAACACCATGCCGGTCCAGGACCTGCTGGTGGTCACCACCCCGGGCGGCGACGAAATCCTCATCCCGTTCGTGGAGCAGATCGTCCCTGAGGTTAACATCGAGGAAGGCTTCATCCTCCTCACCCCGCCGGACGGCCTCTTCGACGTCAACTCGGACGAAGCCCCCGCCCCGGAAGCCGAAGGCAACGCCTAGATGCGGATCGACGTCGTCAGTATCTTCCCCGAATACCTTGCCCCGCTCGAACTCTCACTGATCGGCAAGGCCCGCCAGGACGGCATCCTGGACCTGCACGTCCACGACCTGCGCAGCTTCACCACGGACAAGCACCGTTCCGTCGACGACACCCCGTACGGCGGCGGCGCCGGCATGGTCATGAAGCCCGAGCCCTGGGCTCAGGCACTCGCGGCAGTGGCCGACGGGCGCCCGGACCCGGACCGCAAGCCCGTGCTGATCGTCCCCTCGCCCGCCGGCGAGCGGTTCACCCAGGCCCTTGCTTACGAACTGGCTGAGGAACAGCACCTCGCGTTTGCGTGCGGACGGTACGAGGGCATCGATGAGCGGGTCATCGAATGGGCGCAGGAGCACTTCACTGTCCGTCCGGTGAGCCTGGGCGACTACGTCCTCAACGGCGGGGAAGTGGCCGTCCTGGCCATGGTGGAGGCCATTGGCCGCCTGCTGCCCGGGGTGGTGGGAAATCCCGAGTCGCTGGTGGAGGAATCCCACTCTGACGGGCTCCTGGAGTACCCGGTCTACACCAAGCCCTCCGTCTGGCGGGACCGCGAAGTGCCCCCGGTGCTCCTCAGCGGGAACCACGGCCGGATTGCCCAGTGGCGCCGCCACGAACAGTACCGCCGCACCGCGGAGCGCCGTCCGGACCTGCTGGAAGGGTTCGACGCCGGCAGCCTCCCGCGCGCCGACCGCACCGAACTGCACAACCTTGGTTACGACGTCGTGGACGGCAGGCTTGCCCGCCGCCCCGGGACGGCAGCTGAACACCAGGACTAGCGCCGCCGGAATTGGCGTAACCCTGCCGTTGTGGCAAAATTAACCCTTGTGTCTGCTGGGTCCGCACCTGCCACAGGGGGTTGCGCGGCCAACAGCCGGACAACCGGCCCCATCAACCCTTGAAGCGGCCGGAGACTTTACTTCGGCGGCGAGACCCGGCCTGCATTCCAGCAGCCCGACTTGCCTGCCGTGACCCAAAGTGAATGACCTGTGGCGTTCACCAGGAGTGCAATCATGCATATTCTCGATTCCGTCGATGCAGCCTCGCTGCGCAACGATGTTCCCGAATTCCGCGCGGGTGACACCCTCAAGGTGCACGTGAACATCATCGAAGGCAAGAACACCCGTGTCCAGGTCTTCCAGGGCTTCGTCCTGGGCCGCCAGGGCGATGGCGTGCGCGAAACCTTCACCGTCCGCAAGGTTTCCTTCGGTGTCGGCGTGGAGCGTACCTTCCCGGTGCACTCCCCGATCATCGAAAAGATCGAGGTTGTCACCAAGGGTGACGTCCGCCGCGCCAAGCTGTACTACATGCGTGCACTGCGTGGCAAGGCCGCCAAGATCAAGGAAAAGCGCGACTTCAGCTCCGCCAAGTAAGTCCTTACCGGACTTACCGCCAGGGAGGAGCGCGGCCGTACCCGGCAAGCGCCGGAGCACATGCACCAGCGCCAGGATACGGACCATGCACCAGACAAAACGCCAGCCCCGCAAAATGGGCTGGCGTTTTGTTTTTCTGGCGCTGCTCCTTGCGGTCGCCATCAGCGGGTTGGTGAGGTCTTTGTGGCTGGATGTCTACTTCATTCCGTCCGAGTCCATGGAGCCGCTCCTGGAAGGCGGGGACCGGATCCTGGTTTCGCGCACTGATTTCCAGTCCGACCCCATCCGGCACGGGGACGTTGTGGTCTTCGACGGGCGTGGCAGCTTTGCGCCCCTGAACAGCGGAAAGGGCCCGCTGGTGGATGCCGCAGCCTCCGCCATGCAATGGCTCGGGCTGACCGGCAGCGACACCACCTACATCAAGCGGGTGATCGGCCTCCCCGGTGACACGGTGGTCTGCTGCGACGCCGGCGGAAAGGTCACCGTGAACGGGGCTGCCCTGGATGAGCCCTACATTTTCCCGGGAGATGCGCCAAGTACGCAGAAGTTCAACACCGTGGTTCCCGAAGGCAGGCTGTGGCTGATGGGGGACCACCGTTCGGTGTCCGCCGATTCACGGAGCCTGCTCGGCGCCCCCGGCGGCGGACTCGTCCCGCTGGACCGGGTCATCGGCAGGCCGGTCCAGATCCTCTGGCCGCTTGATAGATTTGCCCCAGTAGCACGGCCGCCCGCACCGGGGCCGACAACACAGAACGGACGGTAAATGCCCGAGAACCACGCGCGGAAACCTGAGCCCCGCCACGACGGCGCTTCAGAAGTACCGGCCGTTCCAGTTTCCTCCACGCCCGCCGAGGGTCCGGAGGCGTCAGAACCCGTCCACCGGCGGGACCGGCAGGGGTCCAAAGCTGCCGGGAAGTCCGCCGGCAATCCCTTGCTGGGATGGCTGAAGGAAATTGCCACCGTGGTGGTCATCGCGGTGGTGTTGTCCTTCCTCATCAAGACCTTCCTGTTCCGGGCCTTCTTCATCCCCTCCGAGTCCATGGTGAACACCCTGGACGTGGATGACCGGATCTTCGTCAACCTCCTGGTCCCCGAGCCCTTTGCCCTCAGCCGCGGGGACGTTGTGGTGTTCCGTGACACCAAGGGCTGGCTCGGTCCCGCCCCGGCCAAGGCACAGGGCCCGTTCACCTGGGTCCAGGACGGCCTGACCTTCGTAGGCCTCCTGCCGGACAATTCAGAGCAGCACCTGGTCAAGCGGGTCATCGGACTGCCGGGCGACCACGTGGTCTGCTGTGACGCGGGCGGTAAACTGACCATTAACGGGACCTCCGTCGACGAGACCTACATCAATCCCGCCGAAGTCCCGCAGGTCCGCAACTTTGACGTCACCGTCCCGGAGGGCAAGGTGTGGGTGATGGGTGATAACCGGAACCACTCTGCGGACTCCCGCGCGCACATGGAGACCGACGGCGGATTCGTCGACCTCAAGGACCTCGAGGGCAAGGCCGCAATCATCGCGTGGCCGCTGAACAGGATCAAGACGCTGGACAACTACCCGGACGTTTTCAAGAACGTGCCGGCGGCCCGCTGACCATGTCTTCCGCAGTACAGGCCTCCCCGGCCGCCACGTCCCGTCCCGCCACCAAGCCCGCGCCCCGCGGAGCCAAGGCGCCGACGCTGCGGCACGAGCGAACCTTCAAGGCACAGGGGATACGGTTCCTGGCAGGCGTTGACGAGGTTGGCCGCGGTGCCCTCGCGGGCCCTGTCAGCGTGGGAATCGCCGTCGTGGACCTGGAGCGCCAAAAACCGCTTGCCGGCGTGCGGGACAGCAAACTCCTGAGCCCGGCTGAACGGGAACGGCTGGATCCGCTGGTGCGGCGCTGGAGCGTCGCATCCGCGGTGGGGCACGCCACCGCCGGCGAGATCGATTCGCTCGGCATCATCGCGGCCCTGCGGCTGGCCGGAACCCGGGCCTGGGGGAGCATCCTCGGTTCAGGCATTGTCCCGGAAGCGGTCCTGCTGGATGGAAGCCACAACTGGCTTTCCCCGGCGGAGCAGCTGTCCCTGTTCGACCAGCCCGTCCTGGAGGCCGCGTGCGAGGCCCCGGTCCACACCAAGGTCAAGGCCGACATGCAGTGCCTCAGCGTGGCCGCCGCAAGCGTCATCGCCAAGGTGGAGCGGGACCGGATGATGCGCGAACTGCACACCGAGTACCCGGACTATGGCTGGGACATCAACAAGGGTTATGCCACGGCAGCCCATCGGAACGTGCTTCGCGCAGCGGGACCCACCCCCTACCACCGGGTCAGCTGGCGGCTCCTCGGCGGGGAACTGCAGGCCGCGGAGGTCCCCGACGGGGACGGGCCCTACGGAGACTGACTCCCGCCGCCCGGCGCCAGCCGTGCCGGACATGGTGCAAGATGGAAGCATGAGTGCTGAGGATCTTGAGAACTATGAAACCGACATGGAGCTTCAGCTCTATCGTGAATACCGCGACGTGGTCGGTCTGTTCAGCTACGTTGTCGAGACCGAGCGGCGCTTCTACCTGGCCAACCACGTTGACCTCCAGGCCCGCAGCGCTGACGGCGAGGTCTACTTCGACCTGACCCTGCAGGACGCCTGGGTCTGGGACGTCTACCGTTCAGCCCGCTTCGTCAAGAGCGTCAGGGTCCTGACGTTCAAGGACGTCAACGTCGAGGAACTGCCCCGCAACGAGGACCTGGCGTTGCCCAAGGACGTGGACCTGGGGAACTAGACACCCCGGAATTCCCGACTTTCCCTCCACACCGGCCCCTGTCCACATAGGACAGGGGCCTTCTGTTCTCCGCTTGCCTCCGCCGCCAGGCTGGTTGCGGAGGTAGAAATGAAATCGAAAGACCTGTTGGGCAGGCACGGCGAAGACCTCGCCGTGGGGTACCTTGAATCGCTGGGCATGCTGGTGGTGGAGCGCAACTGGAGGTGCGCCGGGGGCGAGATCGACATCGTTGCCCTGGACGGTGACGCGCTGGTCATCGCTGAAGTCAAAACCCGCCGCTCCCTGGATTACGGCCACCCGTTTGAGGCGGTGGGTCCGGAAAAACTGGCGCGGCTGCACCGGCTTGGCGCCGCGTGGTGCCGCGACCGCGAGCTGCGGATGCCGCTGCGGCGTGTGGACGTTGTGGCGGTGCTGGACGACGGCGGCGGGGAACCCCTGGTGGAACACCTCAAGGGGGTGGGGTGATGGCGCTGGGCCGGACCTATTCCGTCGCCCTCGTAGGGCTCAATGGCTACATGGTTGAGGTGGAAGCGGACATCGGCCAGACGCTGCCCGCTTTCGTCCTCCTGGGATTGCCGGATGCCTCCCTCAACGAGGCCAAGGAGCGCATCCGCTCAGCCGCCAAGAACTCCGGGATCCCGCTCAGCCGCCGGAAGATCACCGCCAACCTCATTCCCGCCTCACTTCCCAAGCGCGGTTCCGGCTTCGACCTTGCCGTCACCATGGCCGTACTCCGGGCCGCGAACGACATCAAGCCCACGGGGCGCAGTGTCTTCATCGCGGAACTGGGGCTCGATGGCAGGCTCCGCCCCGTGCGCGGAATCCTGCCGGCCGTCATGGCGTCGGTGCAGGCCGGCTATCCCGAAGTCGTGGTGGCGCAGGCCAATCTCGCCGAGGCCTCCCTTGTCCCGGGTGCCGTGGTGCGTGGATACCGCACGCTTGCCCGGCTCGCCCTCGACTTCGGGGCAGATCCGCAGGAACTTGCCCAGGACTTCGAACCCGATGACGCGGATGGGGGCGGCGACGGGCCCGCCCTTCCCGGCCCGTCTCCCGACATGGCAGATGTCTCCGGCCAGGGCGACGCCCGCAAAGCCCTGGAGGTGGCCGCCGCGGGTGCCCACCATCTGCTGCTCACCGGGCCGCCGGGCGCCGGCAAGACGATGCTGGCGGAGCGGCTGCCCGGTCTTTTACCCGACCTTGGCGACCATGAGTCCATGGAGGTCACGGCCATCCATTCGCTGTGCGGCCTCCCGTCGTCCACCGTGCAGCTCCTGCGCCGGCCGCCCTTCGAGAACCCGCACCACTCCGCCACCGCTGCAGCCATCATCGGCGGCGGGTCGGGCCTGCCCAGGCCTGGAGCGGCATCCCGTGCGCACCGGGGCGTGCTCTTCCTGGACGAGGCGTCAAATTTAGGACATACCCCGCTGATTTGGCAACCGGACACAGCCCCAGGGCCGGTACTGCCTTTTGTAGGCTGTTAGGCTCGAAAGCGTGACTTCTAACGGCCCTGGGCCCCGCGACTACAGCACTGGCACGGTGAATGCACTCTTCGCACTATCCGGAACCTCCTGTTATCACCCTGATTGCCCTGTGACAGTGGTCAAGTTTCTAGAGGATGAAGCGTTCACAGATGTCCAGATTGCCCATATCTATGGTGCAAACAAGGGTGCAGCTCGTTACGACCCGGCGATGACAAATGACCAGCGCCGTGCGTTCTCCAACCTGATGCTCCTGTGCAAACCGCACCATGAACTGGTCGATAAGCGGCATCCTGAACGTTATCCGGCTGAGACACTCTTGAAATGGAAGACTCAGCGCGAGGCGGCCGCAGGAATTGACCGAAAGGACCTCTCAGGCATCACAGAGGACGATCTTCTCGCACTCATCGAACAAGTCGTCACCGCTGCCGGACCACGGCGGGAGGCAGTGGTTGAGCTGGGAATGGGTTTCGCCGGGTCACAGTTGCTCATCCTTCCTCCTGAGAAGGTCAAAGAATTCATCGACTTGGACAACTACAAGGACTTGGGACCGAAGGTTCTCGCATTGTCTCTACGCAGTAGTGGATCGTTGCCTATCTACTGGGCGAGTGAAGCGATTAGATTCGAACCCTGCGGTGCGGCACTACTGGGCAGGAACGACTTCCCGTACCTGAATCCATCGATGCCACGACGGATTGAGGCGGGAGATTCGGCGCACTGGTTCTACGATCTGGCGCTGGTTACGACGATGGTGACAGTCCTCCGAAAACAGGGTTATCAAGTTGACGCTCTAGTGGCGAAGGTCAGCTTGGGATCGGGCGAAGAGCTGGAGTCGAATCCACTACCGGCCGACTACCTCCCGATCTGAATCAAGTAGCCCAGCTACACTCCGTTGGTACGCTTACCTGAGTATTCAGAGCGAGCATAGGGTGGGTCTTGAAGGTCTTTATCAGTTGGTCCGGTCCCAGGAGTCTCACGGTTGCCAGAGCCCTCGATGAGTGGCTTCCGCAGGTAATGAACGCCGTCGAACCGTGGATGAGCGCCAAGAGTATGGAAGCCGGCAAACTGTCTATTCCTCAGATAACTGAGGCCCTGAGTTCAACCAGGTTTGGCATAATCTGCGTGACACCGGAGAACCAGCGCAAGCCATGGTTGCAGTTTGAAGCTGGCGCGCTGTCCAAAGCAACTGACGGCGTAGCGGGTCATGCGATTCCGCTGCTAATCGGGTTTAACAAGATGGAAGATTTGGAACTGCCGCTAGGACATTTTCAAGCTCACATGACTTCCAAGGAAGATCTTTGGAACATCGTCGTCACCATAAACACTGCCCTTGAAGATGATGCTCGGCCCGAAAGCGCACTCCGCACTGCCTTCGAAAAGTGGTGGCCGGATCTGGAAGAGACCCTCGTTGAGGTTACAAGTCAGCCTGTTGCAGAAGCACCGCCAGTTAGGACGTCCGCGGCCATCCTGGATGAAGTATTGGAAACGGTTCGGGGCTTAGCCCGCTCAGCAGATCAAAATGCTGCTGCCGTCAGCAATCTCGTTGGTCCCACGAGGCTTGACACGAAGACCCTACGAGCCCTCGACGGAATGGTCCATGAGATTGTTGGAGTTGATATTTCAGCCAACAACAACCCTCAGGTAAATTATTCTCCTGGATCAAGTGTGATCACAGTTGCCACTCAGGGCCAACTATCTGGTATGGGCGTAGCTCGTGTCAGGAGCATATTTGAAAACACGCCAGCGTTGAAAGACTATCGGGTGAGCTTTATGGACTTGAATGTGGCAGCTTCGGGCAAATCGGACGGATTCTATCAGTCGCATCTATCTAGCGACTAGACCTACTACGGTAGCAAGAGCTTCTCTATCTGCCACCCTTATCGGAACGCCACTAACTTGTGTGGACTGGGCGAGGTAGGTGGTTAGATCAAAGCCATTCATTTACCTCTATATAATAACAAAACGCATTGACTAATTGAAGTCTTTCCCTCATAAATAGGCGCAGAAGCGATCGCAACCTGTGATTGCTCGTACCGCACCTATTGGAGGTGAAAACAAGATGGCATGGATTAGCAGGAAGGTTTCAGACCTAACCGGCAAGGAAGGCAAAGAGGACGCGTTCACTAACGTCGTCGTCCGCGTTCATCCGAAGCTGGAAGAGCCTGTGCAGTTCGATGCTCTGCCGGAAGAAGTGAAAGGCCTCACGCCGCTCACTGATTTGGTGCAGCTTGAACTGCGCAAGGGCACGGAGGTCAAGGAACTCATCGTCACTTTGGAAGAGTTCAACAAGCTCTCACCGAAGATCGAAGAGGTCCTGGACAACGCAGATGGCCTGCGTGGCCGAAGGAAGAATTTCCGACCCAACATATGACCCGACTGCCAAGAAGGGATCGTGATCCAGCATCTAAGACGGGCTTCCCTTGCGCTTTGAGTTTACTCGCGCAAGGGAAGCCCTTTTAACTTTGTTCGATAAATGCTTAAATGTAGACATAAAAATAACCCCGCTGCCACGGGGTCATTGTCTCTAATATAAGGCATGACCTCCAATTCGGGAAGGAGGTCAGTGTGATCAAACAGTGCGAAATGTGCCCAAACAAGTTTGAGGTTACTGCTTGGTTTGAGAACAAAATATTCTCGTGTTCAGCAGAATGCCGATGGAAACGTCACACGCTCAAGAAGGCCCAATCCCGTCTAGTCGAAGAACAGCCTGAGGATCACAAGCTTATTAGGGTGCCAACAGGTGAAGTGGTTCTAGTATCGAATGAGGACTATGAGGTACTTCGCGACCTTCCTTGGTGTCTGAATAGCCGGGGTTACGTGGGTGGTAGACAGGGCATGTTGCACCGAGTCATCATGGAGCGCACTGCTCCAATTCCTAAGGGCTATGTTGTTGACCATATAAACAGGAATCGGCTCGATAACAGACGAGTAAACCTTCGCTTGGCAACGAGAGGGCAGAACAACACCAACCAAAGGTTGCGGGGAGGGTCGTCAAAATACCTGGGTGTTTCCAAGGCTTCCAAGTCAACCTGGAAATCCTACGTTTCAGTCGATGGGCGGATGTATGTCGTGGGCTTCTATGACGACGAGTTAGAGGGGGCGTGGATGCGGGATCAGTGGGCGCTTGCACTCCACGGTGAGTTTGCCGTCCTGAACTTCGACTACAAGTGACTTTTTGCGCACGTCCGCAAAAAGTGATCCCCGCGAAGCCTTCGCGGACGTTCGCCAATGGAAAAAGCCAGCTCCGAAAAGCTGGCTGATCCCACGATCTAAGCAGGAACGACTCTGACATTGTGAGTCAGCGCATCCTTTTGGGCTTCTAGCAGGATTGTTGCGTAGGCCTGAATCCAGTCATCAAAAATGTGGCTGTGTTCGCGCCAGAGCATGTCATCTAGTCGCTGCTTGTGAACCTTGAAGTGTTCGGCCTCAAGCAGGATCTTGACGTACCACTCGGGCACATCCTCAAACCTCATTTCTTCAGTCTGTCTTCCGAGGAGGACGACATCACCCGCAGTAGCAGAGCGCCCTCTGTGAGAGGTTGCGTGCATCCACAGGATGACCGTTGCTCGTCGGTTGGTCGGCAGCTCCAGATACATGGCGCTCTCGCTCTGGATGAGCGACGCGTCCGGTCTGTTGATGGCAAACCTTTCAATCGAGCCGCCAATCGCCTCTTCCAAGTCCGCAAACTCACAGACCTCAAGCGGCTTGGAGTTGTCCACTGGTATCAAGATTCCTCTCGGCATCAGGTTCATCTCCTTCCGGTTCTTCGAGTCCCGCACGGTAGATTTTGTCCGCCGTGCTGAATACCCGCTTGATGGATGACTCAGGTGGTTCTTCACCTTGCAGCCATGTCTGGATGTAGTCGCGACTTTCCGGTGCGTTGAACTGGTCCGTAGAACCGAGCTCATTCATCAACAGGTAGGCGGCGCCTTCTGCCTCGAACTCACACAGGCCGCGGTGGGTCTGATACTCCTTCATGTTGTCGGGCACCGTATGTCCGCAGACTATGTGTGCCATCTCGTGAAGAGTTGTCTTGAACGGGTAGACCGCCACCGGATTGATGGCGAACTGGCGTCCGACGCTGTACCCCTGGCTATTACCGTCAAGGTGCTCGAAGCTGACCTGAGTAAGACTGAGCTTGCTCATGGCTCGCTCTTTGCTCCACTGCGGCGGCTCGTACTCCGGTAGCTCGTCGCCTTCAGTTTCGGAGACTCCGAACATTGACGGCACCAGCTTGAAGCCGGACAGCCGTTTCTCTTCGTCGCCCTTCTCTGTCAGCTCCTTGCGGAACATGGGTACGTAGATCACCTTCGCTTTGCTGCCACGCTTTACCTGTCGGTTCAGCGAGAGCCAGCCTTTGTAGGTGTGCACCGGCTCCATGACACCCTGCATCATCAGGAGTGCCTGGTTGCCCAGTGAGAACCGCCTGAAGCGGTTGTACGTGCTTCCGGCTTGCCCAGGTAGCTCTAGAGCTGTTTTGAGCAGGTCAGACCAGTGTGGAGGCGTTGTGAGCCGTTCGCTGGTCACTGGGATCAGTCCTCGGCCGGGACTACCCGGCACCGTTCAACTGCTGACCAAGACTCAGCCTTGCCCAGTGCGTAGTTCGCGGCTACAAAGTAGTCGTCAAAACGCATCAGGTTCCCGTTGAACTTGTTGGCGTCGTCGTACGTCTGGAACTCAGCCTTGTAAGACTTCGTTTCAAACAGGAGCTCGACCACTTTGGTCGGGACGTCGGTGGTGTTTCCGTCCTTATCGGGGTAACCGACAATCAGGACATCTCCGACAATCACGTCATGGTGGCGAACACTGGGGAACAGGAGCCAGAAGAGCAGTGTTGCTCGACGGTTGATAGGCTTCTGCGCCAGTTTGCCTTCTTCGTCTAGGACGAGAGAAGCGGTGAGCGGTCCGAGATCGATGATCTCGATGTACCCGCCGACTGCTGCCTGCATACCTGCCAGGTTTTCGATAGCCACCTTGTAGAGAGGCCGTTCTTCGTCCTGCGGGATTTGAATTGCGTGAATCACGTAAATCACTTCCTAATCGTGGGAATGTGCTCTGTGTCCGGTTGGGCACAGAGTTCACCCCGCGATAAGGGCTACTTCTTCTCTTTCTTGACCTTCTTGTTTGAGCAGTACGTGCACGACTTCACGAGACACTTCTTCTCGCCAGGGCTCACCATGTTGCCGCCACGGCACTCGCTCCACGTCGAGCGGATTGCTCCGGGCTTGATATGAGCTGGATCGACGACGGACCCGCTGCCGGTCATGATGATTGGCTCTTTGAGGCGCTTGATCTCAACCTGGTGTTGCTGCGTCTCTGCAATGAGGTCTACAAGGTCACTGAGACGCACTGTGGCAAGAACTTCATCGTCCGCCTGGAACACGAGTGTGGGGATGCGGCTGAAGCTTGCACCTGAGACAGTCTGCTTCCACCACTCACGTATCTTGATCGTCTTGTGGTTCTTGCACTCGATGTCTAGGGGAGTGTCTTGGAAGTAGTCGTTTAGGTCCATCTTCTGGTGAGAGCCGGCACCACTGCGCTTGTCCCTGGATACACGGGCTCCGAGCTTCTTCTGTAGGAGCTTGGCTACTTGCGTCTCAAGGGATACACCTTTTTCCGAGGAGACACTCACGCAGTGTGCTCCACGGTTATCCTCAAAGCGTCTAGGAGTTCCTTGACGGTTACGTCATCCCTGAACAGATCTCCACCTTTGTAGTTGATGAGGTCGGAGAGGACACTAGACACCACTTGACTAGTGTGGGCATCAACCTCGCTTTCAGTCTGCTCCCACATCGCTTGCCATATCTCGCTGTCCTGCTTGGCATTCGCGGTCAAGTAACCGTAGTAGGAGCTGGATAGCTCGACTAGGCGCTTATGCAGTTTGTCTTTCAACGTGTCCGGTACCTGTTCATCCGGGATGTTCATATCACCTCCTTATTGGTTTTTTTGGTTGTGCTCTTACCCAGTCTCACCGGCAATCGGACACTACTCGGATTGTAGGTGAGACAAGGTGCACCAGGGCGGAGTTTTCATATTTGCGAGTGAAGTGGCCCTGATGCGGTGGTTCGTGAATACAAGGAGGAGTTCCTTGTAGCTATGAAGTTGAGAAAAGTGCGAGGCAGGCGATCAAGTCGTCTACCCATCCAAACCCGCAAGTGTTCTTGTGATCTTGGATGGAGCACGGTGCTGCTGGGAAAACCAAACCAGCGCGGTCTATGTCCACTCGAAACTTTGGAGAGTACCTATGGAGGGGTGTGGACGGCGAGCACCGTATGTTATTTGCTCTGTTTCTTCTTGCTGTTCCGTTTGAGACTTGGCAAGAGGTCTTCTGAATCTAGTTTTTCGAAGTACAAATGTAGGTCGCTTAGCTTACTGATAGTAATAGTCTCCTGGCGCTCATTTTGATTGAGAGTGCCGTTTTAGTCAATATGCTTCTCAGGCCAGTCGTCGTTGCCATGACCGTAGATGTCGGCTTGGGTGACGCCGCCGTGCCTCATCCCTGCTCTCCTTGTGACCTGAGTTCGGCAAGCAACAGTTGATAGACATTACCCGTCGCTAGTTTCCGTACGAACTCTGGCGACTTGAGATGGTCTACTGCTTTCCGTATTGCTGCTCGCTCACGACGGGAGGCTTCGGCTTCGATGAGTTGCTTCAACCTGTTCACATTGAACTCTGTCAGTGGTGAATAGCCGCCTTTTATTTGGTCAATCAACCATTCTATGGTTGGCTCTTCGACAGTACCGACTGGACAGACAGGGTGCCAGGTAGCTGTTTCATGGCCTTCGATTACGTCCATACTCTTGAATCGCTGTCCACACTTACTGCATTTACTCATCCCTTACCCTCCTGTTTAGTTAGTTCGGCTAAGCGGTCTTTTATCAAGTCGCAACTGTCTATGTCAAAGTGGCGATTGTGTTGCGTATAGAGTGCGTTTAGATCATCTATTCGAGCTTCCAGCTGTTTCTGGGTGATGAGGTCAGTCATCTCAGCCTGAAATATCCACACATCCTCTTGCAGTACGTTATCTAGCTCTTGAGGTGACCACCGCGACTGCTCCGCTACTCGGATGTGCGTTCGCTGACGACCGTGCAAGCGCTCGTGAATCCGGTCGATCTCTTCTCGCAGCTCTTTATCTTCGTATTGGTTAGGCATGGTCATCCTTCTTCCCTCCTTATCTCGTCATTCATATGTATTAGTTGAGCTATCAGCTCGTTGTAGTCCTTGGTCGCTGCGCACAGCACGGTCGCTGCTTCACCAATCCGCCTCACGAGTTCCTGGCGCTGCCAAAACATCTCCTGAAGTGGTTCCGGTAGCGCCGGGATATTTACGTAGCCATGAAGGATCTCGGTCACGGTCGCAGGTCCTCGATGATCTGACCGTGTATCAGCGCAATCTCTCCGATGGCCTGGTTGAGCGTGGGGTACTTGCCTTGCTTTACATCTAGGAAGATGCCGTAAACACGCTCTTCAAACGACAGATCAGTGATAGCTCTTACCTCTGCGGCAAGCTCACTCGCCGGCGACGGTTGGTAGTAGTTGGGCATCTCTGGCCGCGAATACTTCGGCTCGTTTTTCCTCAAGCCCTTGTCCCAGGCGTCCCACTCCTTGGCCGCTCGGATTGAGTTGGCAGTCATGCCGCCTACTACGCCGCGCTGTGGATACGTGCGCTTCATAGCCGCTTCTAGGCACTGCGGTTGGATCACGCAGCGGGCACAGATGGCCTTCGCTGTCTTGATACGGAAGGGCTCTGTATTGCCGTTCGCCTCGAAGTACCTTTCGGCTACTCCAGGGGCCAGGGTCGTGCAGGCTCCACCTTCTAAACTCGGAAATTTTTCATTCATATACCGCCTTTGGCCTACCGGCCTCAATTATTGTTGTCGTTGCTTCGTAGATCCGCTGCTTCAGATCATCACTCGGTGTCCTACCAGCGAGTCTGCTCCTCATGAGGTATTGAACATGGGGGACATCCATCTGGCTCTCGACGCCTAGTTCGTGCATGAAGATGTAGGCAACACCGTCAGCGCTGTACTCACGTAGTGGACTGTCTTCTGTGAACGCCTGGTCATGGCGCACTAGGGTGTGCCCCAAGCAGATATGCCCCAGCTCGTGTATGAGCGTGTGTAGTGGACGGGGAGCCCTCGGACTGATGGCGAACTCTAGACCGCCGCTGTAGCCATATGAGGATCGTGGATCTTCTGTAAAAGGCACTTCACGTATTGCAAGCGCAGCCAGGGCGCGCCGTTTGCTCCAACCTTCTGGCTCGACTAGTGGCCGCTTCCGGTTTAGGTGAGGGAACAACCTGTTCTTACCGCGTGATGTTGAAGCTTCTTCTAAGAGGCAGTCCCAGTGTGGATTGAAAGACTCACTGGCCATCACCGGCCTCTGGAGTGAACACCTCGACTCGCGCGCTATACAGGCCGCCAGACCAACGCCAGGCTAGTCCACCAAGTGCGAGCCGGCGGTTGAGTTCAACTTCCTCGTCATCGTAGGAAAAGTCTTCAGCCTTGTTCATTCGATCTATGAGTTCAGCATCAGTGAGGTGCTGGAACTTCTCTTGGATCTGCTTGCTAAGGTGCTCGTTCATGCTGCTGTGTCCTGGTCATCCTCATGACCGTCATATATGTAGTACCAAAGCGTTTTGTTCTCTTGGACGCTCCGAATCAGATGCCCTTCATGCTTTAGATCAAGTACGCGGGCCGGGTAGCGCCAAGCGATCTGCCGTAGTTCAAAGTTGCTGACTTTGCCCTTAGCCTTCAGCAGCTTCAGGATCTTGCCTGTGTGGGTTAGCTTCTCGCTCATACATCGTTACTCCGACCGTTCAACCACCAATAGACGACGGCTACGAGGAGTCCGATCACTCCTGCGGACCAGTGGACACCGAAGCCCAGGAGGATAGATACCGCTGCTATGAGGATCGTGACGATGGCAGGGGAGGCGCTAGTAGACATAGTCCGATTCCCCATCAATAAACTTGATAATCTCTGAAGCTTTGGTCTTCATCCGATCTAGGGCCTGAGACGCGTCACGATGATCGCCGTTAGCTACACGGCGCACCGCAAGAGCGATATCTTCCGGAGCATGGGATCTTCGACCAACAAAGGCCTTCCACTCTTCCTTATAGTCCTTGTCGTACTCGATCTTGATCCCGATTTCCTTGTGAAGAAACTTGAGATAGTCCTTGAGAGCCTTCGTCTTGCTCTTTTCGACGGCCACGGCTTCTCGTTTAGCATCTAGAACCAAGTCGTTACATACGTCGGGCGGCACCCCTTCTAAAAGTGTCTTACGGAAGATAGCTGCGAGGAAAATCCGATCAATCGGAGCGGGGTCCGCTAGTCGCGGAGCGGGCTTAATAACCTCTATCGATCCGTTCCTCACTGCCATCATGCCCCAGTCATCCGGAAGTTCGCCTTCCTTGACCATAGAAGCATCAGCAACCAGCAGGTACCAGAAGTCGCAGTACTGTTTGATAAAACTGGACTTCTTGGGGTCTTTTACTTCGTGCAACCAGTCAGATCTTGAGACCTTGATCTCAAACCCAGTCAAGTCGTTCCCGGTCGATGGCCAACATCCCATCAGCAGAGCATCCGCAGTTGATGGTTGCTTCGCCCAGCCGGTCCCGTTTCTAACCTGAGTTAGAAGTACGCTCTGTTCGTTGGACGGGTACTTGTTCACCAACATTCGTGTCAGCTCTCCGGTGCGAATCCCTAGGCCGAGTTCGTCATCGAGAGTAGTCTGTTCAGTCATCCATTGTTTCTCCTATTTAGTTATTGATGGTCCGTAGACCAAGCTCGACATGGCTTGTAAGAACTAATCACCTAACGCGCAGTGCGCATATAAATGTTTAGAGCCATGCCGAGCTTGAACGACGGGCTGTGGAAAAGTCCTGGCTATCGCAACCCCTTGTTCTCACGAGATAGGTTGCAGCTGTAGCAGATGTACATCAGGTCGTAGATAGTCGCGCCTTCGTACTTGGTATGGTGAACTACGCAACCCTGTGGGACGTGCTCCAGGCACAACTCGCAGGTATAACGGTCCTTACCAAGTCGTTCGAGCGCCTCAACCACGTAGACCATGAAGGAAGGGCGTATCCAGTTCTCGCGACTTACGCCGCCTTTCCTGGATGCACCTAGCTTCTTCACGACGTACTTGTTGATGGCGCGATCAGACTTAGGCTCTGAAAGGTACTTCTTTATCTTCGACACGGCCAATCCGTGTTTAGTTAGAACCAAGATTCGTTCTGTGTCCGGCATGTCATCCGTGATAACCGGGAACGGCCTAGTAACCGAAACTTGCTTAGGTTCCTTCTCGTAGATGCCTTGTCTGGCGTCACTGACTATTTGGATGTCTATGTTCAGGTGCTGCGCGATCCATGTGTCATTCAGCCCAACATCAAGAAGTCTGCGTAAATATGGTAGTTGGTAGTTCATCTGCCCGTATTATGCTCTTTTACTTCTTTTCTGTCCATATATTTGAAACGGGTGTTTTCTCTGGCGTGCTTTCTGCTGAATCGGTCGGCTGGGTAACGACTAATTTGATCGTCGTCCCGTCATGCATCCGTATTGCAACGCAGCGTTTGCCTTTGTTGTGATACGTGTCGTAGCTAGCGATTTCGATTACTTGCCCGTCCATGTCCCGTCCTCCTTCATTGCCTGCATGAGTTTGCGGTTGCGTAGCTCATACACCAAGTTGCGTTCATCAATGTAGGTTTCGAGTGTCTTGCGGTTCACTTTCATCAACCGAGCTATCGCAGCTTTTGAGACGCGCATATCCATGTAGCCAAGAATCTCGTCATCGCGACCATAGAGCTTGCGTTTACTCGGGTCGCTTGTGCCAGCCGGCCTTCCGAGTATTTTTCCTTCCGCCTTGATTCTGGCAAGTGCTTCCTTGGTGCGTGATGAGATGAGGTCTCGCTCAATCTCGCTCGCTATACCAAACGCAAAGGCGATCACCTTGCTTTGGATGTCGTTCCCGAACTTGTAGTTCTGCTTGACCGCAACAACTTCAACACCCTTGTCGATGAAGAACTGGATGGTAGAGAAGATTTCTCCCAGGCGACGCGATATGCGGCTCGTCTCAGAGACGATTAGCATGTCACCTGTCTCTAGCTCCTTCATCAGGTCACCGAGCTTGCGCTCAGTGACTGACTTAGTACCGGATATCGTCTCTTCAACAAACTTGTCGTACTTGAGGCCGTCCCGAGCCAGGTAACGCTCTATTTCAAAGCGTTGGTTCGCGGCGTCTTGCTTATCTGTGCTGACGCGAGCGTAGGCAATGATCTTAGGCATCTCCTACCTTGATGTCCTTCGGACGTCGACTAATCTGGCCTCCCTTTTTACCTGCGCACATCGCCTTGTGGTGGCTGCCAACGAGGTCATTACAGTTACACTCAGTCTTCGCAGCGAATCCGCCGCTCGTTCCGTTTCGCCCGCCTTTAGCGCCGATCTTGGCGTAGAAGTCCTCGCCGTGCAGCTCTTTGTTCTTTGCAGCGGCTTTCATGCCGCCTTCTTTAGTGCCGGCCACGTTACTTAGACCTCCGGATCAACGCGAGGATGCTTCGGTTCTGCTTTGCCTGCTTGATGCTCCGCTCTAGGTCCGCCTCCTGGTATCGAGCAATGGTTTCGCCTTGGGTCTTATTGAGCTTCTCGAAGCGTTCAGCACGGCCCTTGTGCCAGTCGCGATCAGCCTTTACCGTTTCGAGCTGCGTCTGCATATCGAGGAAGGCGGCTGCTTGCTTCTTTGTGAGATTGCTATCGAGCAGTCCACCGCTCTTACGGCGTTCCACTAGAGTCTTGTTGCTGGCTTGATAAGCCGGCCATGATCGAGCGTTCTTGATCCGCCTGACGATGGTTCCACCGCGGCCAGACTTGGTTTCAATTTGAGGGACGCTAAGTCCGCCCTTGAAGTCTGTCTTTATGGCCAGGAACTCCTGGCGGGTGACTTTGTTGCGTGACATCTACTTGTTACTCCTTGGTGGCAATCCCACCGTTATGTTGTCTCCATGCACCTCCTTGTACTTGGCAAGCTCTAGGAGCTCATAGGGGATGCTGACGTTGTGCTTGATAATGAGCCTGCGTTCAGCGTCGGTCAGCTGGACTGTCTGACTGAAGTCGTCGATGGCCTCGCGGATTCCTATTGGGAGCTGAGTAGCCAGGTAACGAATAGCCTTGGCTGAAAGTCTGCTGGCGCGGTCAACGACTATGTCGATGGCGTGTTCTCTTGTATCTGGACGGATCATGCTGTGTCCTCCGGTGGTCCGATGGTCTCGCCTTTATCAGTGGCTTTCGCTGGTTCTTCCTTGAGCCAGTCTGCCGGTAGTGTTTCTTCGCCTGCTTCGATGCGATCCAAGGCCTCATTGATCAACCGAAGCTCCGGCTCTTTGCAGTTTCCCAAGAGTGGCTTCTTTGTGGTTGCCAGGATGAAGCTACTGATGATCTTGTTATCAACGAAGCCAAAATTCTTCAGACGGTTTTCCACGGCCTTGTGGGAGCTACGAGACTCATCCGTTGGGACTTCGACGATGTCGATGTTGGTTGCAGCATCACTGGATGCCCGTTGCGCTCTCATATTGATGACACTCTCTAGCTTTGTTATTGCGAGGTTCGCGTGATCGAAGCTGCGTATAGTCCGTAGCCGACGCTGAACATCCTCTTCTGGGTACTTGAGATCGAGACACATGGTCTTGATTTGTTCTATTTGTTCAGCGGACGGTGGCTGTTGGTGATTGCTCGCCTTATTGCCGTCGTCGTCCTCATCTTTAGCAGAGAGGCCGAGAATGGCCATAACTGTCTGCCTACGGGTATAGGTGATAGCTGAGCCAAGTCCTTGTGGATCTTGTTTGACCAGGAGTAGTTCGATATCGCCTTTGATACTGACGCCAGATTCATGGAACAGGTTTGTGTGTAGGTAGTGTCTGCCGTCCCTGGTGGTCGGCCACTGCATGAGTCCTAGCTTGTGGCTCGAAAGGAGAGGGAGCGCGTTGTCCATCACCTCATCGAGGGGAGCGTAGGTGTTCTTGAAGTGGTCGTTCTTAGCTGACTTATCTAGTGCCCTGACTTCCGCCTGTAGGTCGATAAGCGCCTTAGCAATCTCTGGTGGGATGCGCTCAAAGAGAGAGGTAACCGATGTATCAGGAGTCTCTTTGACTTCGCTCATAGGCTGAACTCACGCCGTCTTGCTACGTAGACCTTCTGCTTCACCGCCTCACGTCGAGCACGGATGGTGGCCAGTGCCTTAGCGTGCGGATTTAGTTGCTTTGACCGTCTTGATGCCATCAAGGTAGCGTCTGCCATTTCGTTTTCCTTTCTCGATCTCTTGGAAGATCTCTCTTAGCTTGTCGTTATGCTGCAACGCGGAGGCTGCAAGGATGTTGCCGTTAGCTGTATCGGGTAGGTTGTTCTCGATAAGCCAATGCCTGTAAAGGCTAAGGGCTTGCTTGAAACCTGTCGGTACGGTGATAGATAGCGGCTCGTGACCGATCTTCTTCTGTGGTGGGTAGATGTGTTTATCCATGCCACTCCTTTCTATTTGGGTTAGTATTCGCCGGGTTGTAAATCTGCGCTGTGTGGGTAGTGCCCGTTTGCTAATGCTCATTATGAATGAATGCCCTAAATGTTCAATAGCAATTGTGATGTAGAAAGGACAATGCCTGGTGTGGAAAACTGCGCGGCACAGCTTGTGTTGTTCGACGTGTCGTTGGTGTGTCTTTGCCGACACAGCAAATCCGCGTCAGGTCAGGGTAGACCGTGGGCTAGGGCACGAGACTAACCTGTTCTATACTGCGGACATGCGAATGGTCTCAAAACATGCCGATATATTGCGCTCCGTCGATCGCTTCGGACAGCTTTCAAGTGCGCATATACAGCAGCTCTATTTCCCAACTGCTAAAAGCAGAACTTCCTTTGCTAGACCGGCGAAACAGCTCGTTGAAGAAGGATTCCTTGTTCGTATGGGCCAGCGGCAAGTTAGGGGACATGGCAAAGGGTCGGGGCCGGCCGTCTACCAGCTCGGGGTCGCCGGATGGCATTACCTGGGTAAGAGAGGAAAGTTTCGCCCACGGTTTACGGCTGTATCTGAGCACCGTCTAAGGGTGGCCGATGTCTTCGCACAACTATGTGAGCGTGAGGACAGGGGAGAGATCAAGGTACAGGGCTACTACTGCGAGCCCGATACACACAGGCCTCTGGCTGGTGTCACCGTGCGCCCTGACTTCTTCGTTGAGCTTGAGCTGACGGACAAGAGCGAGTTAGTAAGTCTCTGGATAGAAGTAGACCGAGACAATGAAAGCCGTTTAGAGATTGAAAAGAAGATCCGCGAGTACGTCGCCGTATTCGATGGTGTGCGCCCTGGAGAGATTGAGACGGTCCCTAGCGTGTTGTTCTTAGCGGAGACAGATATAGGGCTTCGGAACCTGCAGGGCTACATGCACGGCAAGCTAGGGGCCTATGAGCACATGTTTGAGTTGATGCATATAGAGGGATTCGCGGACAAGGTTAAGTAGACTTAACTACAACTTAAGATGCTCCAAAGTTATTGAACTTTCCTTCTGTTAATCAGATAATAATAGAGTAATAAGGATAACTGGAGAATTTCAATGACCTATAAGGAGTACACGATTACAGCAGAGGTCCGAGCATATCAAGCTTGGAGTATTAACTCTGAGGGGGAGATCGTCGAGCCTATATTCAACGGCACAGAAGATATCGAGGTATGTGGGTATAACGTCTATGACGAGAACGATAGCTGGGTTGAGTACTCAGAGGGGAGTAATATCGAGCACGCTAAGCAGATAGTGGACAGGGAGCTGGCGGGATGAGTCGCTTCGTGACCACAGACACTCACACAGGCGTGATAGTCCAAGAATCGAACTGGCTACCGTCTATACAACCAAAGCGACAGTACAAGCCCTCTAAACGCGTCGACAGTCGTTCCTGGGCAGAACGTGAGCTATCTACTGAGACAGGCCGGCTCGTAGCTGTAGCGCTTGTATCGCTACTATTCGGTGGAGCGCTTTTCTAAGAGCATCAGCACTGAAACAACAAACCCCTCACTCGGAGGGGTTTTTCTGTGTGGGATTAGCGTCTACTGCCGAAACGCGTGGATGTGGCTTGATACCAGGCCTCACTATGAAGAAAGACTTGTGTTTTTTCAAGAGCTTTTGACGTTCTGCAAAGGTTGGCTCGAAGTAGGGGACGCCCAGCTCGGGAACTGTATAGGTCTTGTTTGTAAGTTTTAGTAGATCCATGGGGAAGACTATGACGCATAGAGCGCGTTTTGCCTAGAACTTATCCACTGTATTGCCCGACTTTTCCACAGTTTGAGTGCGCTTAGTCACATGTCAAGATTGACTTAGGGCACTTGTGCTTCATAATGACTAGTAACCGTTTGCCTTCTAGAACAAGGCGCGGGGGTATAAGAGCAACGAAAAAGACACCGCTTGTGCGATGCCTTTAGTTTGCCTTCTAGAACTGCTTCTATTATAGCAATCTTGGTTTCTTATGCAAATACTTTTACAATAGAATAGTTCGCAGTCTATGTTATATTGGATATATAGCATGAACATAGAGCATAAACTTTGCTGCGTGACCTGCAAAATAACTGATAATCTCATGTCGGGGCCTTATTCAAAGGGGGCTCTTAGGCGAGACGGTAAGCAAGTCGGCTACTACCTCTGCAAGGACTGCAATACAACCAGGCTCAAGAAGTACCGAGCTACGTCTGTAGGCAGATTCAAGACCTGTAGGGCTAGAGATAGCTACATCAGGAGAAGTAGAGAGAAGCAACTTGCACGATGGCAGGTTCAGCACGCAGTAAGGACAGGCAAACTCATCAAACCACGACTTTGTGAGAGGTGCAGCCTAGAGAGTGACCTCGACGGTCATCACTCTGACTACAACCTTCCTCTCAGCGTTGATTGGTTATGTAGAACTTGCCACGCTCATGTTCATCAATCCGTATAACACTTGAAGGTAGCTGTGAGGGTCGGCAAAGATGATATGGGTCGCTCCCAAGCCGAGGTTCGCTCTTGATGCCACTTCCGAGAGGCGCAAGACGGGTAGTCCCCGCTGTTCCAAGAACAGCCCCTCTCACATGCTTTCAATCAAAACTGTTGGTGCAGCCCTCACAGGCTTGGTGAACCGTGACTAAATGTTGACTCACCTGACTTACTGAGTGCTGAACTATTGAGAAGCCTTCGTTGGAGCAGATCCCAACTGTCAAGCCGTATGAAGATACGAGAGCATTGGCGGAGGCGTAAGAATAGCTTTGTAATTGGTTTACCTGGTCCCGTCCCTCAAGTAGTAGGGAGTGGGGGAGTAGTGCCTAGCCTCAATGGACTGTGGTGGTAGGTACGGCACTGCGCAGACGATTTGCTATTGACCGCCCCGCAGAACTAACCCTGTCGAGGCCACGCTCCAACCAAGATGGCTTCTCTTGTTGCTTCGGGATGTTTGATCTAATACTGGTGATGTTTGCAACCTCAACGTGTCCGAGCAGTACAGCGTTTACGATAACTTCGATTGCCTCGTCCTGGCGTTCAAAGCTCTTTTGAAGAAAGCGAACGGCTGAAGCGACAGATAACGCTACGACTAGGAAAGGCCACGGATCGTGCTGCTCTTGCCCCAGGCGAACCGCCAACACGATCCCTACGAAGATCACAGGCGCTGCCACGGAAAAACGAAACTTAGCCTCCGATCGGTTTTTGTCGTATATCTCGTAGGCTTTCTCTTTAGTCGCGTGAAGTTGGGTCGCCAATATATCGACCTCCATGACAATTGCGTATATTAGGTCATCGACAATGTGAGCTTTGGTGATCTCAGGTGCCTCTGGCTCTTCCTCAGTCGTAGCCGGCGTAACCTGTCTCACAAAATGCGAATAGGCGTCATCATGTATTTCTTCGAGGCTCCGACCGTGTTTCATCGCGTTTTGTATCTCGTCGTCCAGGAAGTTCGCCAAGCGTTGCTGCGTCGTTGGACGCATACGTTGCATCTTGTAACGAATAGGCATTCTTAGCAGTGCATTGCCTAGGGAAAGCAGAGTTCCCAAGAGATAGGCTACGAACGCAACAAGACCGAGCGTGGCTGGTCCACCGAGATAATCACAGAGTTGGCGCAGGTTACTAGTGATTGTTGGACCTGGCACAGCCTTGGAGATCTCATTTTCGAATATCAACCACAGGCCGAAGAGAACGATGAATCCGGATGCAAGAGGGGCCTTCAGGTCGCGCAGCCCGTCGAGAAGGTTGATCATGTGGCCTCCAAAATGGAACACCACCCCCGTAGCTCGGGAGGCTCATCATCTCATGACTAACGCTTGGATGGCGAGTGGTCGACAGGGCGAGTGCTCTAATTGTTGACTATTCCACATCAACAAAGATATTGAACATTCAATCAATGTGGCTCATAATCCCAACAGAAAACTAAGCAGGACAAAAGCAATGCAAGCAGAGACACTACAACAGTTTGAAGATGGGATCACGCTCGACGATATTCGAGAGGTGCTGATTGAAGCAGGAGCTAAGTCATGAACGTGGCTTCCCTTGAACTGTGCAAGGAGCTGCATGAGGTAAGTGGATGGAGCGATACGCCACTCGTATATGGCAATTTTTGGAGAGACGGGTCGATATCCCCCGTTGGCGTCTACAGCCGCGACCATCTGGAGGACGACTCCATCCCGACCATAATCCATCCCGTATTTGATCTCGGCTATCTTCTTAGCAAGCTACCGCAGAAGATCACTTGGAGGCGGGAGACGATGGGATTCTGCCTTACGGGCGCTACCAGCGACGGTTCATGGATCTGTGACTACATCGTAGCCACATGGAGTTACCCACTGCCCGATCCTGTTAGCAATGTATGGATGCACTCAGGCGGCGAGGCAAACAAAACGGAAGCCGACACTCCCGAAGACGCAGCAACAAAACTCGCCATCCAGCTATTCAGACAAGGCCTACTCACCAGGGACGGTGAGAGCGGAGCTTCTGCATGAGTGCTCCACTCAAGTTCGACTACGTCTATAAGAACAACGACGAGGCTGGAACCATCCTTCACGAAGTAGTGACCCTAGATGAGATCCAAACCGACGAGTTCGTGTACGAGCTGGAGATCATCGCGCGCCGGCTGTTCACTGGGCTTCAGGATATGACCGGAGCAGACATCTTCGATGGGGACTACCTTGAGTACGTCTCACCGTTTGAATACGAAGAACCACGCCGCTACCTCTATGTCGTTGAGTGGGTGGACTTTGGGTTTGAGGCTCGTTGGATAAATCCACCTAGTGCCAACTTCAGGTCTGATGGTCATCTGTCTCTCCAGGGCGCGGACGAAGACATGCGGATTATCGGCAATCGCTTCGAGCATCCTGATCTGTTGGAGGCAAGGTCATGAGCGAGAAACACCAACCAACTATCCACTACGAAGAGGACAGCGGCAAACACTACTTTGACGGCAGGCCAGTAGAAGATTCTATGCCCCTTGACAACTCGGGGCATGGCGAAGACGCAGAGCTGCGGGGCAAACTAGATCAGCTATGGGGCTGGGCTAAAGCTGGGAAGGGTGACGTCAATTATTTGATGGCGATTGATAGCGTGGATAGCTTCACGGACACCGTTATGAAGCTCATCAAAGCCCGTGACGAACTGCGGGAGAGGCCAATCGAAGCGCTAAGAGACATCATCGTTCATGCAGCGCCTGACGGCACTCAAGATGATGGCGAATTCATTGGCTTTTATGTGCTGCCCACTGGACCTGTGCACCGTGGCCTAGTCGCCCTACAAGCTGTTGGGCAAGCTAGAGAGACCATGGGCGACGTGGCCGTCATCTCTCGTTACCAAGCTCATCTTGAACAGAGAGAGAGGGAGATACGGCTCGATGAGGGATGCCAGATTGAGCGGCTATGTCATGAGAACGGGCCGTACGTAGGCGCAAGAGAGCTAACTTACGCAGACTTCATGTTGGCACGAGATAAGCGCATAGCTACTCTTACCCCACGACCTAAAAAGTAGCCAGGAGCAGCACTTGACCGAGCAACTCAAGATCGTTGAAGCACTCTCACGAGGCCTGCGCCACGAACAGATAGATCGCATAGTGGCGCTGCACAACGGCTACAGGGCTATGCACGGCATCGGCGCTCTGGCAGTTCACGTGACTTTGATGGAGTCAGCCAAAGCCAAGGTAGATGACATGGTTGCAACCGGACTGTTTAGCCATGGCCACAGAGACGGTAGGCGATCAAGCAGTTACGCCCTGGATCTCGGGTATGACTTCACCGAGTTTGCGGAGAAC
Organism: Pseudarthrobacter sp. 902506025; assembly: GCF_040702325.1. Lineage (NCBI taxonomy): Bacteria > Bacillati > Actinomycetota > Actinomycetes > Micrococcales > Micrococcaceae > Pseudarthrobacter > Pseudarthrobacter sp. 902506025. Next base: position 27,328 of record NZ_JBFBKW010000011.1, on the reverse strand, counting down.
CTCAATCGCTACGCGCCGACCGTAGATGATGCCTTCCGCGGCCTCACGAAGAGTCCTGGGCACCGCGTGAACATCCTCCGACCTATGGAACACATAGGGGTCGCTATTTCCCAGCTGGACGGTCAGCCGTATGTCGTTGTCCACTACGGACGCTTGACCGTTCGGAACAAAGACGAGCTCTAAGAGGACGCGTCCTGATCGTCTGTCTCTGGAATCTTATCTAGCAAGTACTTGGCGCCCTTGCTAACAGCTGCACCAGCAGCCGGCCCGCTTAGGCCAACGGCACCAATAACTGCTGCGAGTTCCGCGTTGTCCATGCTGATGTCCAGAATGAGGCAGGTGACATATAGCGTCACGGCTATGCGAATGAACCAGATGACGAGCTTCCGATTCTCGGGCGAGAGGCTCACAAGCATAGGCAGCTGGTCGATTGAAGCCGCGAGTTGAGGGTGTGTCTCGAAGAGCTCTGATGCTCGCTCATCAACATCGGAAGCATCTACTTCTGCCCTGAAGGTACCCGCTTGTTCGACCAGATCCTCAGCGGCCATCGTGCCGAAGGAAGATGCAACAGCTGCTCCAATAGCCGCTAGCGAGTCTCCGATCTGAGCCGACGTGTAAAAGTTGCTCATATTCGGAAGTGAAGCCAGGGCCATGAGCGGCGCATCGAGGGATGCTTTTGTATCGATACCCAGGCGCTCTAAGGAACTGCTGTAGGCGTCACTGAGGGCACCCACACTAGCGAGCAGCGACCCATCCTTGAAGTCCGCAACCTTCTTTGTGTGATCACCTAGCTGCGCTAGTGCCAGACCAACGCCGGTTATATCTGGACGAGGAGCTTGCGCTGTCATGGCACCAAGTGCCGCGAGGGTTGAGCTGATGTTGGCCAGTCGGTCTGGAGAGGTCATGGCTCAACTCTACTGATGGCCAACGACGACCGGTGCCAGGGGCAGTCCTACTAATAAGTGCCTAATTATGTTGCATATTCTACAACTCTAAAACTATTGAACATTCAACCAAAATAGGTTAATATCTAAGCATGCCCAAAGCGCAGCGAATAATGGCTGGATAGCAAAGCGGCAAGATCAAGTCTCGATAGTCCTTACCTGGACAACAAGCCTAGTAGAGCGTGAAATCCGCTCCAAGTCCCGACAAGCTGAGGGGCGAAATAGCGTAGATGTGTTTGGGTAAAGGCTATTGAGCGAGAACATTGAAAATTCGGTTGTTCAGTTACATGGGCACATAAGTGGCGGAATAGGTAGACGCTGGCGATAGATAACTAGGTGTCAATCCGGTGACGGTGCATGAGCACGCCGCGAGACAAGATGTGGTCAGCCTACGGGTAGATACCATCAGCCATGCAGGGTGACTATACGAGTAGCAAGCTGTCGGTCCCGTACAGGACGGGCTACGCAGGGCGGCACCCCGCTCTCGTCAAATCCCTGCCTTATATGTTCAACATGGCTATGTAGTGAAACCTGAGCGAGTGTACTTGCAAAATGGTAGAGCGGCCAGTTCGGGGAAACGTACACGTCATGCCCGCCCCGCTCGGCTTACATAGACCAGCTAGATAGTAAGAGGGTTGCCCTTAGGTGACGACAGGGCCCTGTGCGGCATTAGTGCCAATCGAGTTTAACGGCCAGGCCTACTATCTAGCAACCATGCAACTGAGCAACATTGAAGGTAGCTGCGAGGCCATGGGCGCGGACCCCCTGTAAGCCGTCGAACGTAACAGGTACTTGCGCCGGTGTTTCATTATTAGCATCCAGGTTCAAGGCTGACGTGTGTCCTCTCACCTACCTTCAAGTTCGATCATCCACTTCCGTTCAGGTTGAAGCCCACCCTTTTCCTGAACGGTAGCGGCTCATCGAGCCAACATAAACAAATAACGCCCACTTGGGCAAGGAACACAAAGACATGAAATCAACAGAAGAGCTACGCAAACAAGACATCAACACAAACATGGTGAGCAAGACAGTGTTGAAGCTGTCCATCGCCCTGGCTGTTTTCGCAACGGTCGTGGTGGTCACCATTGCTAACTGGTTCTTGTACAACAACATTCAGTCAGAGGCGCGACAGGCAGTCCATGCCGACATCCAGCTCGTGTCGTCAAAAGACCAAGCGCGACAGCAATAGAAGCCGTCAGTCGCGTTCAACAACCAAAGACGGCTCACATATCGGTCCAGGCACCAACAACGCCACAGAGCGCGCCAGAACGAGCCACAGCACATGTGCAAGCTAGGGGCTGCGTACAGTATCGAGACTTGATCGGTCAATACGACTGGGATTTCGATACTGCCCTAGCCGTATGCCAAGCGGAAAGCCAGGGGAGGGCTGAGGCCTTCAACCCAAGCAACTACGACGGCAGCAATGATAAAGGTCTGTTTCAGATCAACAGCGTGCACGTTGGCCGGTTCATCGGGGATGAAGAGCGATTCAACCCAACGGCGAACGTCACAGCTGCCTACAAGATTTATCTTGGCAGCGGATGGTCAGCCTGGTCGGCGTATAACAACGAAACCTATAAGAAATATTTGTAAGGAGGGACGATCGGATGTTCAAAAGTTTCATCGAGCTATGGATTGCGATTCAGCAGCTACTGGTACAGATACAAACAATAAAGGGCGAGTTCCCAGGCGTGGATGCCGTGATCATCAGGAAGTCTCTTGAAGTATACAAGCAGACGCTGTTAGTCGGTTTGACAGATGACGACATAACCACACGTCTAAGAGCCTACGCTTCGGGAAAGATCGACGTTGACAGCTTGAAGGAGGTGATAATTGGGAACTAACTACTACGCGAGGATCAACACATGTCCGACATGTCGTAGGCCAGAGGAAGAAATTCACCTGGGCAAGAGCAGTGGTGGCTGGCAGTTCCTGTTCGCCTACAACGATGGCGACTACTACAAGGACGTGCACGAGCTGAAGGACTGGCTCAAGGATAAGACCATCATTGACGAGTACGGCCGCGAGGTCAGGCACGACGACTTCTGGTCCTTGATCGAGGCGAAGCAAGCGACGGTGAATCCCGAACAAGGCCACTTCATGACTATCGATGGTCATCGCTTCATGGACGGAGAGTTCTCGTGATTGGCACAGGTATTTATGGCTTTTGTGATGGCTACTTTGGCCGAGACGACTACGACGACAAGATGATCATCATCGAAGGCAGAACGTGGATCGTCTGTCGCTACGTGGATCGAGACGTAGTGACATGTACTAACTTCATGTCGGAGGAATCGAAGAAGCGCTATGTCGCTGAATGGTCCACTGGGAACTAGGCAGATCGAAGGGAGCAACTGGCTCCCTTTTTCGTGCTCAAGGTCGGACCTTCTGGTTTCTTCCATGTCACGAGGCTGCCGGTTGAATCATCGCTGTTAGCATCATCGAATGGTCAAGAAGGCGTTTGGTTCAGCAATCCGTTCGGCGAAGTCTAAGGTACGCCGGCCATCTGCCGTTGGTAACCGTCGAAAGATCAATGACCTCACTGATCAGTGGTATGACGCCAAGAAAGCCAAGGACAAGGATCTAGTAGCTCATCTAGAACGCCAAATCCGTAGACTTGGTGGTCGCGTTCCGTCTTCCCCGAAGAAGAAGCAGCCCAGGGAACTACGCAAGGTGTTAAAGGACGCCATTTTACCTCGGGTGGCAGTTGCCGAGCCTGAAATGTATGAGTCTGTGCAGCGTGTAACGAGGCCTAAGCCCGCTCCAGTTCCGGACATGACTGTAAGTGTCTTTCTGGACACCGACGACGCTGTGACGGCGCTCAAGGTCATAAAGGCCACACAGCGGATGGCCAACGAGCTGGGCTATGAAACTCCGACTATCACTGACGTGCAACGCGGTTCCTTATGGACATGGATGGTCGCCAAGTGGAACAGCGCGGAAGGTCAAAAGATCGTCGCCGCTTCTAAGGCGAAGGGTAAGGAGATCATTGAAGAAGCGGAACACCTGGGAAAGCTTCAAATTCAAAAGCAGCAGGCTGAGGTGGACGCTTCCAACGTCAGTAGTGCGGTTGAACTGATGACGGCATACGCAGACGTTTCCAGGGTCGCTATCAAGATAGGTGCACTGCTGTTTGTAAAGTACCCGGCTCCTGATGGATCTTCCGTAGTCATAACTCGGACGTTATCCACGAAAGAGATGATCGCGTACGACAAGACGCCATCCATATGCTCCAAGCCTGAGCTTCTAGAACAGAATCTCGCACTGCTCGTTGCTGAGGGCGACCAGAAGACAATCAGCCAGTAGGTTCAGGGTCCGCTGCTGCCTTTCCACTCTTCCAGCGTCACTTCCTACAGCGGCCGGCCCCTCCAAGACTCAGCATCTACTCGCTTGATCTGCGTAGCCGGGAACCAGTCCACCTGATAGTTCCGCTGTTCATCGGTCCACTCCACAAGGCCATAGGTCCTCGTGTACCGGATCGCACGACCATAGATCTCGCCGACACGTACTAGCGGGGCAGTTCCAGCGACGAACTCCATGATCTTGCCATCGTCTGGCCTGGGGTGGTTGGACTCCGCGTTCACTTGGGCCATCATGCGGTTGAAGCCGCCCTCATCGAACTTGTTCACGGCTTTAGTTTAGAACATATATTCGAATTAGGTCCTATGGGCCGTCCGATACGATCAGGCTTGCATGTCTAGTCAATTCGAAGGAGAAAAGTGTCTGACGCAGCATCGATCATCAACAGCATTGCCCGGTACTCAAAGGCAGAGGAGGTAGGTCAGCTTGTCGGCCAGTACAGGGCTTACCTGAATGGCGAAGAGATCAAGGTCGAGATCTATCACCGGCCTACTGACGGTCACTACCAGTACTCGGTGGACGCCTATGTAAGCGACGATCCCACACGTCGTGGCTTCGGTAACGGCGGGGCGACGATTGACGAGGCTTTGGCTACGTACCACTGGGACAAGCTCGCCGGATAAGTAGAGCGGCCCGTCGGCAGCGATTGGGGGAACGCTGCCGACGGGCCAACATCGAGCATAGTGCACCCGTGATGTCGGGGTTGTGGTGTATGGCTCCAAATACCAGCTTCGAGCTCGCTGAACGGTAAAGTCATCTACGCCGCGCGGGTGCCTCAAGGCCAGCGTCGGCCTCGATGATTTCAAGGAGTATGGTGGCACACCTCGACACGCTGATCGCGATGATCCCGGATGAGAAGCTAAGGAACGATATCCAAGCCCAGGTCAGCAAATTGACCGCTAAAGCTAGCTTTGGACTCGTCTACCAAGAGCACCACCCTGAAACAGTCCAGCTCCCCGGCTTCAAGGTCACACGAGGTAGCAAGGTTGTCTTCAAGGACGGGACGACTCCCGGCATCTGGACCGTACTCAAACTTGCTGACGACATCGCGACGATCGTCCGGACAGGTGACACCAACGAACGCACAACTGCCAACGTTGAAAACCTTGTTCTTATCCGTGAGTTCGGTGATCCGATCTACCCAGGACTCAAGAGCGTAGGCAGTGTGACTCGTGGTGGTGATAAGCCGTTCCATACGGTGATCAACGCCGAGAACTTCCACGCAACAGAGATGTTGCTATATCCGTACGAAAACAAGATCGACGCGATCTACATTGATCCCCCTTACAACACAGGATCAAAGGACTGGAAGTACAACAACGACTACGTAGACACCGAAGACACCTACCGCCACAGTAAGTGGCTTGCCATGATGGAGCGAAGGCTTAAGGTGGCGCAGCGTCTGCTCAACCCACGCGGCTCTGTTCTTATCGTCACCATTGACGAAAAAGAGTACCTGCGCCTTGGGCTCTTGCTTGAAAAGGTTTTCGACACCGCGAAGATCCAGATGGTGACTTCGGTGATCAACACTAAGGGCGTCGCTAGAGGCCGAGAGTTCTCGCGCGTTGAAGAGTACATCTACTTCGTTTACATAGGTGACCAGGGACCTATCCCAACGTCTGACAACATGCTTGGCGTACCTGATGACAACGCGGGACCCGAAACAATATGGCTATCCATGCTCCGTCGAGGAACCGCCGCTGCCCGTGTCGATAGGCCAAGCATGTTCTACCCGATCTTCGTTGACCAGGAGTCAGGGGCGATTCATTCGGTAGGGGAGTCGCTGCCGCTGACTGCTGACAGGAGCACTGCTGCTATTCCCGATGGCTGCGTTGCCGTTTGGCCGCTACGAACCAACGGTAGTGAGGGACGCTGGCAGATTGGTCGAGAATCCTTCATTGCCGCTGTCGCCGAAGGTACAGCCCGACTTGGCCGGCGAAACGCGCGCACAGGTCAATGGGCGGTCAACTACCTGAATGAGGGTGCTAAAGCTCGGATCGCGACCGGTGAGATCGTCGTGACTGGCAAGGACGCTACGGGCGCACTGATCATCGACGCACATGCTTCAAGTGAGAGGCTGACTGCCGCGCGGACAGTATGGAACCGTTCTTCGCACGATGCCAGTACCTATGGCACGTCGCTTCTATCGCAGTTCTTGCCCGACCGGAAGTTCCCGTTCCCTAAGTCTCTCTATGCCGTGGAGGATACCCTCAGGTTCTTCGTCAAGGACAAGCCCGACGCTACCGTTCTGGACTTCTTCTCGGGATCAGGTACGACAGCTCACGCAGTTATGCGGCTGAATCACCAGGACGGCGGACGGAGGCGGTCAATCCTCGTGACCAACAACGAGGTATCGCCTTCCGAGCAGACCGATCTCCTCAAGGCGGGACTCGAGCCAGGACAAGATGCCTGGGAAGCCCGCGGAATCTTCGAGTACATCACTATGCCGCGCATTACTGCCGCCGTTACCGGAGTTAGCTCTACAGGCAAGCCGATCCAAGGTGACTACAAGTTTGTGGACCAGTTCAAGATGAGCGATGGCTTTGAAGAGAACGTCGAGTTCTTCAAGCTGACCTATGAAGACAACCAGCTCGTGCGACTCGGCCGGAAGTTTGAAGCAATCGCTCCTATCTTGTGGATGCGCGCTGGCGCTGAGGGCGAGCGAATCGATGTACTTCCGGAAGATGGATGGGCGCTGCCTAAGAAGGGTTTCTATGGCGTCCTGACTGATATCGACCAGTGGGAGCCATTCGTCGATTCAGTCAACGCTCGCGATGATGTTCGCTGCGTCTTCATCGTCACAGACTCGCAAGCTGAGTTCGAAGCTATCAACGCGCAGATCGATCAGGGCATCGACTCGGTTAGGCTCTACTCGGACTATCTTCAGTCGTTCGAGATCAACACGAGGCAAGGCTAGACACTTATATGAAATTCAAGCTCCGTGGCTATCAGGCGGTTGCCAAACGCGACGTACTCGAAGACATAAGTGATGCCCTGCAGCGGTATATAGAAACAGATGGTGAGCGCGTCACGGCTGTTCAGCTGACCGCACCAACTGGATCTGGCAAGACGGTCATCGCCTCGGCCGTCATTGAAGCGGCACTTTTTGGCGCCGACGACTTCACGGCTAATTCCGACTGGACGTTCCTTTGGGTCTCCGACGATCCTTCGCTGAACGAACAAACGTCACGCAAGTTCTTGACCGCCTCCGACAAGATCTCGCACGGCACGATTGAAATCATCGAGTCTAGCTTTGATCAGAAGGTGCTGGATGGAGGGAAGGTTTACTTCCTCAACGTCCAGAAGCTCAACTCGAGTGCTCGGCTGTCCAAAGAGGGCGGAGATCTTCGCGAGTATTCATTCTGGTCGACACTGACGAATACCATCGAGATGAAGCCCGACAAATTGGTCATCATGATCGATGAGGCCCATGTCGGCATGAGGACGGAGCGATCACGCGACACCATCGTCTCCAGGATTATTGGTGGCGCTAAGACTGGCCGTCCGCCAGCGCCAGTCATCGTCGGTATTACTGCCACGCCCAAGCGCTTTGAAAAGGCCATGGACGCCATCAACCGCCGTGTGAGGGCTACGCGAATTGGCGTCGACCAGGTGCAGGCATCAGGGCTGTTGAAAGACGGCTTGGTTCTCGCATCGCCTCAGCAGATAGCGGCTAACTTCAACGAGTCCGCCTTGCTTCGCCATGCAGTATCTACCGTGCGCCGCTACGAACAAGAGTGGGCGGCCTACTCTGCACAGAACAACGAACCTCAAGTATTGCCGGCCATGGTTATCCAGGTAGCCAACATGCCCTCGGATGACGAGCTGTCTTCAATCATCAGCGTCGTGCTGGAGTCATGGCCTGGTCTCAAGACGCACAACATCTGCCACACGTTCGGCGAGCACAGTGTGCTCCAGGTCGGCAGCTACGCCATTCCTTACTCGAACCCTGAAGATATTCAGGATGACCTCGATATCCGAGTCGTTCTTTGTAAGCAGGCGATCACCACGGGCTGGGACTGCCCTCGTGCTGAAGTGCTGCTGTCGTACCGCAAGGTAGAAGAAGAAGACGCCATCACGCAGATCATCGGTCGTATGATCCGTACGCCTTTGGCTCGCCGCGTAGAGCAAAATGAAGCGCTCAATTACGTGCACTGCTTCTTGCCCAGGTTCAATAAGGCAGGCGTCAAGCAGATTGCAGACCGCCTCAAGCTTGGTGACGATAGCTTCCGCCAGGAATGGGTACACCCCGAAACCTTCGACAAGGACACACTGCCTGAGCTCGTACCTGCCGTTCCATCGACTGAGATGACGCTAGCGGGAAGCACTCTGGCCAAGCGTGCCACGACGTTCAACACAGGCCTTCGTGAAGAACTGCTCCGCCGCAAAGAAGCGGAGCACGCCGACGCCAAGCTCTTTGACGACGAGACTGAACAGCCGACAGGCAAGCCCGAGCCCGTTGAAGTTCCGGAGCCGGTAGAAGAGCTGATCATCGTTGAAGAACAAGAACTTACCGATGGACCTGGCGCGACGGGCGTCAGCGTCATTACGCAGGAAAACGTACGCCTCACTCGGAATCCACTAATCGATTCCAGTGTGTTCGAGAATCTCCTTGAACTGCCCTCGTACGTAATCCCCGGCGTCCAGTACCGGACTCAGGTTGATCGCCTCAAAAACTTTGCGACCTTGCTTACCGGTGGCGGAAAGAATGCAATCCTTCAGGGTGCCTCGAAGATGGCGAACGATCGTCTGCTTCAGGTGCTCAAGGAAACGCGCGTCCAGCTCGACGCCAGCGATAAGTTCCAGGAGCAGGCCGACAAGCTCGCCCATTTCTTCATTGAGAATGAAGTGACGACGCTGTTTGATGGCAACGCTGTGCTTGAAGTTGACCAGCTTGAGGAAGTGGAGATCGACAGTAAAGGCGTTGAGCAACTGTTCGCCCAGGCAGAGCGTCGTATTGGCCGCACCATGGCAAATGCTTACCTGAACGAGCGCTATGAAGAAGACGGCGACACCTTCACGATGATGATGTCGGTAGCTGTCGTAGCCCACCAACCTGGCGTCAAGGAAAAGCTTGAGCAGGTAGCCAACGCCACGATCGTGGAGTGGTTCAAGGAATACCAAACACAGATCAACAAAGCTCCAGCAGCACTCAAGGCTCAACTGGATGAGGTGCGATCTGAAGCCACAGAGCCAGAGCCAACGGTCATCTCACTTGCCGACAACAAGCCGTTCCCGGTGGCAGAAGTCGTCTGGCCGAAGCACCTGTTGTCCTCTCCTACCGGCGACTACCCGGTGAAGCTCAATGAGTGGGAAATCCACGTTCTCGATACTGAGCTGAAGGATGCCAACTGCTTGGGCTGGTACCGGAACCCTTCAAGTGGATCAGGCGCATTGACGGTTCCATACAAGATGAATGGCCGGCACCGCGGACTTACGCCTGACTTCATTTTCTTCCACCAGACCGACGACGGCGTTGTACCTTCCATTCTTGATCCACACGCCCAGAGCCTTAGTGACTCGATTCCAAAGCTGCGAGGACTGGCGAAGTACGCCAAGGATCACGGTGACCAGTACCAGCGCATTGAGTCGATCATCAAGGTAAACGACATCTTCTACTCACTGAACCTGAAAGATTCTTCCGTTCAAGCTGCCGTCGCAAGCTACAGTGAGGCTCGGCCTGAGGGTCTGTACGTGGAGCACGCGGGCAAGTACTAGAACCAGAGTTTCTATTTGAAACGCACTGTTTCAGCCGCCCGCCACGGCAAAGCTAAGCTGGCCTGCCTCGCGGGTCTGAATCGGGTCTCCTAGTGCCAATCCTCTTGCTGTAACCGATCACCAACCGATTGAGGCATTGTTGAGCAGGAGTCTTTATCGAAGCGGAAAGCTGCATGATCCGCGGCTGTATCGGTGATCCCAATAGTCGCCACCGTAGCCTTCCACCCTCCAAGCCCTTCTATCTGTCGCGGCACGTGGACGTTTGCTGCTCCGTTCACATAATCCGACACCAGGGGATGAGCGAGGGGACCAAGATAGATGCCACCGTCTTTTGCGCGCTGCACCAGGTTAGGCAGCGGCAGTACTCCCATTAGTTGGGCAGCCTGATACTGAGTTATGTTCCATGGCGGGTTGCCGAAGTAGTACCAGGTGGCCGCACAGATGCCATACAGCTTTGGGCCGAACTGCGCGTAGTTCAGGTACAGCTCCAAGATGCGCTTATCCGACATGATCATGCTCAGCTCACTAGCAAGGCCGGCCTCCAGCGCTTTCCTGAATGCACTCTGCTCTGGCCATAGGTAGATGTTCTTTGCGAGCTGCTGCGGAATCGTAGAGCCGCTAGGGTCGGGCTTGCCCTCGGAGTATGCCTTGATCCTGGCATTGAAGTCGTCCATGTCGAACGCACCAGGGCGAGTCCCGAGCTGCTGATCTTCGTGCGCGATAGTAGCGGCCAGTACATACCGGCTGATGTGGTCGATCGAGACGTACTGGTACACCACCGGCTCACCAGATTGGAGCATGTACGAGGTGCGCGGGGGAGTCCCCCATATGTACGGGACTGTGACCAGGAGATTGAGCGCGACCAGTACGAGAAAGAGCTTGAAGCACCATCCGAAGAATCGACGGATAGGGTGTCTCTTTCGCTTTGTGGGGCGAAAAGGTTTGGACTGCGTGGCCGGAACTGCTTCAGTTGCCATGTGCGGACTTTCACGAAAAGAATACTCCCTATTCGAATTAGGAAGGTAAAAGAATTATACGCAATAGGCTATTTCTTCGACTATAGAGGGAATTTGAATCAACTCTTTTAATCTCGCGCCATCTGTGCCATAAATAGAGGCACAATGCCAGACCAAGCGACACCAGACATACCAGAAGAAAAGAACAAGGGCGGGCGGCCGCTCAAATACAAATCAGTTGATGAGCTCCAAGTTGCTATCGACTCATACTTTGATTCCTGTGATCCACACCTGGAGTCTCGTCTTGTTGAATCGGGCATCAACGAACGCGGCGAGACCATCTTTGCTCAACGCAAGGTGATGACCGAGCAGAAGCCCTACACGGTTTCCGGATTGGCAAGAGCACTCGGGATCACGCGGGACACCCTCTTGTCCTACTCCGAACGTCCTGAGTTTCTCGACTCGGTAGAGGCCGCCAAGGAGCGTTGTCACGAGTGGGCTGAGAACGCCCTCTTTACGAAGAGTGCCACCGGTGCTGCCTTCAGCCTCAAGAACAACTGGGGTTGGAAAGAACGTCAGGAGATAGACCACACGTCTGACGGTAAGCCGATGCAGGCGCTCGTGGAGATCGTCCGTAGTGGGGACAAACCAAGTACGGATTAAGTTCCTCGAAGAATACGAGGAACTGTTCAACGAGTCCTGGCGCAACATCGTCTTCTACGGTGGTCGTGGCTCTGGTAAATCTCAGCACGTCGCCCTGGCACTGATCCTTCGTGGCCGGCAGAAGCAGCTGCGCATCCTCTGTACCCGCGAGCTGCAGAACACCATCGCTGACTCGGTGCACAAGCTCTTATCCGACATCATCAACAACAACGGCTTCACCGACTACGAGATCACCGACAAGATCATCCGGAACACCATCACTGGAACTGAGTTCTTCTTCAAAGGTCTTCGCCACAACTCCACTGAGATCAAGTCCACCGAAGGTATCGACATCGCCTGGGTGGAAGAAGCCCAAAGCATTAGCGAGTCGAGCCTGAAGCTGCTCGTACCAACGGTGCGCAAGCCTGGAAGCCAGCTGATCTACACCTTCAACCGCATGAACGAGCTGGACCCTGTCTACGTGCGCTATTGCAAGACAGACCGTGCCCGTACTTATGTTCGCAAGGTCAACTACGACGTTCTGGAACGAGCCGGCCTCTTTCCCGTTGAACTCCGTGAGGAGATGGAAGCGGACAAAGCCGCGTCACTGGATCTCTACGCTCACGTGTGGCTTGGCGAACCCGTATCCCAAGGTGACAACGCCATCCTTAGCCGTGAAGCCATACTCGGCGCTATGGAGCGTTCTGTTGACGATGAGGGCGGCGTTGAAATCGGCGTCGATGTTGCTCGTATGGGAACTGACCGCACGATATTCAAGATGCGGAAAGGCCTACGGGACCTGCGAATGAAGACGTACACGAAGCTAAGGACTACCGAAGTGTGCGACAAGCTCGAACTGTTCGTGGACCACAACAAGACGGTGCTGATCAAGGTTGACGACACCGGAGTTGGCGGGGGAGTCACGGACGAGATGATCCGTCGCGGCTACAAGGTCATGCCGATCAACTTTGGAGCCAAGGCTTCTGATCCCGACAAGTATCCAAACCTCATCAGCGAGGCATGGTTCTATCTAGCAAGCATCATCGAGTCGATCCACATTGAGATGGACGATGACCTTCTCATGGAGCTGTCGAGTCGCCAATGGAAGATGGACTCCAAGGGCCGTCGAGCTGTCGAGAGCAAGGACGACTACAAGAAGCGCGGATTCAGATCACCAGACAAGGCTGACGCGTTGATCATGTGCTTTTACAACAACGCTATTGGACCTTTTGAAGCTCCTAGTGAAGCAACAAACGCCTTTGGTGGTGGCATTACATCGGGATTGTTAAACACTCAGTTCTAGTTTATATTGCAAGTAGATGGCCAGTAATTCTACACGGAAAAGGAAACAACTAGTCGGCCCAGAAATGGGCGACTCTGGTACTCATATTTTCGCTGGTGTTATCACTGGTGAAGAGTACAACTTCGATCTGGCCGGCCGCAGAGCCCTCAAGATCTGGGAACAAATGCGCCGCAGCGATGCCAGTGTTGGTGCATCGCTCAAATCAATCAAGTACCCGATCAAGGCCACCAAGTTCTATGCGGCACCAGCGAATGAGGATGAAATCAATTTGGAAGCATCCGACTTCGTCCACTGGAACTTGTTCAGCCGCCTCAAATGGAAGAAAGTCCTAGGAGAGATCCTCACCTACTTGGAGATGGGTTACGCCATCTTTGAGATGGTGTTTGAAGTTGAGATGGTTGACGGCATTGAGCGCATCGTGCTCACCAAGCTTGGCTTCCGCAAACAGACAGGCCTCGAAGCTTGGCAGGCGGGTCCAGATTTACCAGGTATCACTTTCCGCAAATCGACCGGCCAGAGCGTCGGCATTCCACTCGACAAGCTTATTGTCTTCACCAACGAGCAAGAGGGCGACAACTACGAGGGTGTCAGCATCCTACGTACCGCCTACAAGCATTGGTTCTACGTGGATAAGTTCGATCAGATCGACGCTTTAGGCCACGAGCGCCACTCTCTTGGCGTTCCGAAGATCAAGTACCCGCGGACTGCTACCGATCCCGAGCGAGAAGCTGCTCGCAATACAGTCCGCAACCTCCGTGCCAATGAGCAGTCCTTTATCGAGGAGCCTGAAGGCTGGGAAATCAACTTCATGGACATGCAGTCGCACAGCCTCAAGGACATCGGACCTAGTATCGACCGGCATGACCGGCAGATCACCAAGAACGTCCTGGCTCAGTTCCTAGAGCTTGGTTCGAGCGGTGCCAGCGGTGCACGCTCTGTCAGCGAAGACCAGCACATCCTGCTGAACCAGTCGATTGAGTCTGTCCTCGACTACATTGCCGACACGCTTGGCTACGTCGTGAAGACACTCGTTGATCTCAACTTCACTGTTGATCAATACCCGACGATCAAGCACGGCGACGTAAACCAGAAAGACGTCACTGCGCTAGCTGAAGCTGTCGCGAAGTTTGTTGATGCCGGTGTCATCACGCCGACCGAGGCCGACGAAGACCACGTACGTCAGTTGATCGAGTTCCCGAAGTTGAGTGATGAAGACAAGGCGCAACGCACTAAGAATCAGGCAGTAGCTACCAAAGCGTCGGTGGCAGCCGACATATCCGCCCCACACCAGCACGTCGCTGAGGACGATTCGATTGGTACCCCTATCCCGACTGAACCTAACAAGCTCAAGACGATGGCCGGCAAAGTCTCAGCATCACTAACGAGGCTTCTCTATGGCGACAAGAGCAGAGCTGCTTAGAGCACGCGAAGAGCTGCACATAGCCATTCACGCAGCCGAGGAGTGGCAGGACAGCTATAAGGCGAACCAGGACACGTTCCGGCAGCTTCTCGTGCTTGCGGCACGTTTAGAAACAGCCTCAGGCGAATACTTGCATGAGCTGGCGACCCGAGCGTTGGACTATGTTGACTGGTCCCGCTTACCTGAACCGATCAAGGCTGACAGTGGTCCGGTCTTCAACAACGACGACCCAGTGTGGAAGCGCGAGGAAACCATACTGACCGCTGCCGTCATCGACATTATTACGGATCTTGTGGCCATAGGCGCAGTATCAGGTGAAGCCCTCTATGGGTATCCGGCAGGCTACGCAGGTATCGAGTATGCCACTCTCGATGTAGCGATCCAGAACGCAGCTCGCTGGCACACAGCGCAGCTTGTCTCTCGGGTGACAGAGACGAGCCGCGATCTCATTCGCCAGGCAGTGGCCAAGAGCATTTCCATGGGGGAGGACGTTCACGAGGCCAGGCTGCGAATCCTGGAAGAGATCGACAACCCGATACGTGCTGAACTCATCGCCCAGACGGAGCCGGTCAACGCTTACCAAACGGGACTCAAGCACTATGCCAAGTCAACAGGTGCCAAGACCAAGACATGGGATGGGCTTAGTGGCGCATGTCAGATTTGCTCACCGCTTATAGGTAAGACGATACCGATTGATGATCTATTTCAGCTGCCTAATGGACGGGTAATTGATAGGCCCGCAGGTCATCCACGCTGCCGTTGTAGTCTGATCTACGACTATTAGGAATAATTCCTATTGACTTCTATTCCCATATTTAAGACATTAAGGGTATATGGCGATAAAAGCATTTCATAACCTAGTAAAAATTAGCGCAGATGCCCAGGGCAATGCGCCTAAAACTATTGAGTTACTTCGCGCCGGAACCTGGAACACTCCATGGCACGGCGAGTTCGAGATCACTCCGGACGACATCCAGCAGTTCATCGTCAATGCCGACAAAGGTGTTGGTCTTGTAGAAGCCGATCCAAAGATCCCACTCAACTACGGCCATGAGTCTTGGGACAAGGCAGCCGGTTGGATGCCGAAGCTCTATGCCAGCGACGACGGCGCAGCACTCCTCGCTGATCCTGAATGGACCCCAGCAGCTGAACAGGCGATCAAAGACGGTGAGTGGAAGTACATCTCACCAGAGTTCAACCCTCGCTCTTACCCATGGGAAAACCCTGAGCAAGAGTACGAGTTTGTCAGCAACGTGCTTACGGGTGCTGCACTTACCAACATTCCTCTTTTCAAGAAACTGAAGCCAATTACGGCGTCCCGCCTTGAACCTAAGAAGGTGAAGGCGAGTGCCGCTGGCAACAGTGATAAAAGTAAAGGAGAACACATGACGTTAGAAGAAATTCGCGCCAAGCAAGTTGCCGACCTAACGGATGATGAGAAGTCATTCCTGGCCGAGCACAAAGCCGAGCTGACAGCTGAAGAGCTGACAACGTTCGGTTTGGCAGAGGAAGCCCCTGAAGTACCAGAGACTCCCGAAGAGCCAGAAACACCAGAGGAACCGGAGACACCGGAAACGCCTGGCACACCAGTTGAAGCGAGTGCCCTCAAAGGCATCACTGCTGAAGAGCTAGAGCAGCTTCGTGCTGACGCCGCTGCTGGCCGCGAGGCACAGCAAGAACTGGCGCAAACAAAGGCCAGCGCCTTTGCCTCAGCTCGCATTGCAGCTGGCCAGATCAAGAGCGGACAGAAGGCCGACCTAGTCAAGATCCTGCTCGCTTCACGCGGCGACGATCGAAAGACCCTGGAGACGTTCCTCGAATCTCTACCAGAGAACAAGCTCGTCACTGCCGGTGAACTCGGTGATGGCGGCGCAAATGTTGTCGCTGATGCAGCGCAGGTTGTGGATGAGCGAGTACGCAAAATCCTTGCCGACGCCCGCACAGCAGGCAAAGCAAAGTCATACGCCGAAGCCCGTAAGGAGGTGCTCGACGCCGACGCAACACTAAAAGATCAGCTCAAGGAGGAGCAATAACATGGCATTCCAATCAGGTGAACGCTACAGCGCTACCGCAGGTGCAGACCTGACCGGCAAGCAGTACCACATCGTAAAACTAGACGCTAACGGCGAAGTCGTACTCGCTACGGCTGCCACAGACGCCATTCTCGGTGTCCTGGACAACGCTCCAGTAGCCGGCCGCACAGCAGATGTTGTTCTGCTCAACGGCTCTGGCTCGTTCAAGGTCAAGCTCGCAGCTAACACTGCAAAAGACGCGTATCTAACAACCAATGGCAGTGGTCAAGCAGTTGTTACATCGACCGCAGGCCACCGTGTCATCGGTCGCTTGGTTCGCGCGGGCTCAGCTGGCGCGATCGGTGAATATATCAAACTAAACGAAAAGTTCTAAGGAAGGCATAACTGAATATGGCCAATCAACCTACCTACGTGGATCAAGCGCTTACCAATGTCGCTAACGCGTGGTTCAACGATCAAGAAGACTTCATCGCTGAGAAGCTATTCCCAGTGGTGCCAGTCACCAAACCAACATTCCTCATCCCAGAGTTCGGCAAGGAGAACCTAAACCTTCCAGCTAACTCTGTGCGCACAGGCCTCTCAAAGGCTAAGAGCATCTCACAGACTCGTTCATACAAGAACGCTCAGCCACTTGAAGAGCACGCTCTCTCGGGCTACGTCACTAAGGATGACTACCAACTCACTGACGATCCATTCGTCCCTGAGTCAGATGAAACTGAGAACATCTTGTCTGTCATGGCACTCATCGATGAGAAAGCACTTGCAGACAAGCTAACTGATCCATCTGTCATCACCAACAACCGCACCCTTACAGGTACAAGCCGTTGGTCTGACTACGCTAACTCGAATCCTTTTGAAGATATCCGCACAGCCGTTACGTCAAGCAAGTTCTTGAAGTACAACACGATGGCATTGAGCCGTGAGGGTTACCTTTCGCTCATCAGCCACCCAGACATCTTGGATCGCCTCAAATGGGCCCAGGGTGGTGCTGTCAGCCTTGAACAGCTCAAGCAATTGTTTGGTCCGTTCGGCATCAAGAACATCTACATCGGTCAGGCTCGCGCCAACTTCGCTGAAGAAGGCCTTACAGAAGACATTCAGAACATCTGGGGCGACGACGTACTGTTCGGCTACGTAACTGAAAAGCCAAGCCGCAAGGCTGTCAACGGTGGTTACAAGTTCCAACTCCAGAACGCTCGCGAGACCACAAAGGAAAGCTTCAACAACCCATCTCACACAGAAATCGTGGTCACTGACTACTACAACTACGAGATGATCATGGCCGACGCTTGGTACCTCTTGAAGGACGCGTTTGCGACTGGAGCTTAGTCGTATGGCTAGTGGAATTAGCAAGATCAAGTACTTGGTAGGAGCGATTGCTCCTACCAACCTCAGGAGCGTCGCCGTCACTGTAAATGCAGCTGCAACCAGCGGCACAGCAACAGTGAAGGCCGGCGCCAAGATCCTCGGAATCCTGCCAGCAGGTAACCAGGATCAGTTCGTGGACAACGTAGCGATCAGTGGTACCACCCTCACGGTGACCCTTAGCGCTGCGGCAACCGGAGCGAACCAATTCAACGTAACTGTTCTGGAGGTATAGCCATGGCAGACACAGTAAAAGGAACAGCTAAGAGCGAGATCAAGCTCGACGGCGTTGTCTACAAAGTGGGCGACACCCTCGAAGCTCCGAAGGCAACGATCAAGCGACTGATCCGGATCGGTGTTGTCGAAGATCCAACAGTCAAGGAAGCGGCGGAAGATGCTGCCAAAGCCGAGACCGAAGCTGCTGAAGCTCGGGCTAAAGCAATCACTGATGAAGCCATCGCTCAAGCAGACGCAAAGGCGGCGGAAATCGTGGCTGAAGCGGAGGCCAAAGCTGAAGAGATCGGTGGCCAGGCGGAAGCGGCTGCTGACGACGTGGTTGCGGCTGCCAAGGCTAGCGCGACTGAAGTAGTCGCCGAAGCTGAGGCGCAAGCTGCAAGGCTTGTTGAAGCCGCTAAGGCAGAGGCACAAAAGATCACGGACGCTGCCAAGAAAGCAACTGCTACCAAGTAGACATACGTCTATCACCTAAAAGAGCACCATTGTCGGTGCTCTTTTGCTGTGCAAACATTTTCCTACGTTCTTTCCCATCAGCCGCACTTGGAGCCAAAGGAGTCGCCATGACAGAGCAGGCCACCGAATACGATCCAAGAATGGCTGGGAAGCTTCGTGCGATCCAGAGGCTGCAGCATTACGGGGTTGACCACGATGAGGACCAGCTCATGAAGTCAGATGTGGTTGATGCGGCCATCGAAGAAGCCTTGAAGCATCTGGAAGGTGATGAACCGCCTCAATTCGTTGAGTACCTAGTCGAGACTGTGGCGTTCGCGGCTATGACACGAGAGATTACCGGACACGGGAGCCTTGGTCAGGAGCTGTTGGCGCGCATCAAGGAAGTCCTGCGTGAGGTGTTCGACGGCTTGATATATCGGTGATGAGTACGCCACAGCGACCGGGGCAAGGCAATCCGGAGACAATAGGACTTCGGCTAGCGAGCTATGACCGGTGGAAGGAGTTCTGCGCCTATCTCGGTGGTGGCATCGGTGCCTTGGTCCTGTTCGGAGACCTGGCGAAAGACTCATTCGAAGCTGCTCCGCACTGGATGAGAGCGCTGTTCATCACGCTCATTCTGGCTGCCGGTATCTTCCTTGGCAGAGCGTTCTTCGGTTACGTGTTTGCCTCAGCGGAACTAACCAAGAGGCAACTGACCGATAGCTTGGCGGTGACAGATCCCGTGCCGGGTGGTCGTTGGCTCAAGTACCCCCAAACGTCTTTTATTTGCTATTGGATTGCACTGGTTTTGAGTTTTGCTGCGGCTTTTCTCCTTTGCGCAGCTGCATGGCAGACCTGATGCTCTTTTAAATTTGAGCGAATGGTGCTTTATTGAATACATATGGCAAGTACTCTCCGCATCGACTCATTCCATGAAATCAACATCGTTGAGCGCGGCGAACTTGCTGCCGATCTTGCCGTTGGAGCTACGGCTCTCACACTGCGCAGCACACAAGGTTTTCTGACTGGCCAGACCCTCTATGTCGGTATCTTGGCTCGTGAGGGCGTTGAGAAGGCCGTTATTGCGTCCGTTCCTGACGAGACGACTATCAACCTGACTCAGCCAATCAAGTTGCCACACGGGCGCTATGAAGCGGTCACGGCAGTACTTGGTGATCAGATCCATATCTACCGAGCGGTCAATGTTGACGATTCAATACCTGCCGACGACAGCTTTACGGTCCTGGCTACTCGTGAGATCGACCCCGACCAGCAATCGACATACTTCACGGACTCGGCCGGCTCCTCTGCCTACTGGTACCGATTCACCTACTTCAATGCCACGACTATGGCAGAGACACCACTTACTGCCCTAGATCCAGTACGCGGCCAGGACTTCCCTCACTACGCCTCGATCGGAGACATTCGCCAGGTAGCGGGTCTTCAAAACGCCGTCAACCTTGCAGACAGATCTGTAGAGCTATGGCGTGGAGTTGCAGAAGCAGAGATCAACAGCGCCTTGGCTGGCTCGTACGCCGTGCCGTTCAACCCCGCACCGGCCATCGTGAAGAGCCTGACTCTTGAGCTGGCAGCAGCGTTACTGCTTGTCGATGCCTTTGGACAAAGCGCATACGGAAAGCGCCTCGCAGACGCCAGGGCGAGGCTCATGGAGTACCGAGATAAAACTGCCACCGTCACAGACGAAAACGGGCAACCTATCTCGACGTCAAACTCGATTACTGGATGGCCTGATGATTCGGCACCCCGATCGTTCTATATCGGGCAGGTGTTCTAGCTGTGAGCGAGATCCAAGTAAGCATCTCTGGCGATAAAGAGCTCGTTAGGAAATTTCGTACCTTCGCTGCTGGTCAATTGGACCTGCACCGCTCGATGGGTGCAACTGGTCTGTATCTGACCCGCTTCTTCGCTGGCGAGGTCTTCGCCTCACGCGGTGGTGTCATCGGTGCAAGGTGGCCGCGGCTCAATGAGAACTATGCAATCTGGAAGGCTCGCCACTGGCCAGGAAAAGTGCCCCTGATTCGCACAGGCCTAATGAATCGGAGTTTCAAACATCAATCTACAAAGCTCACGACTTCGTTATGGAATGAGGCCAAGTATTTCGAATATCACCAGGACGGCCGAGGCGTACCGCAGCGCGTCATGATGAAGGTTGATCAACAGCGTGAAGCCCGCATCGTAAAGTACATCGTTTCTGATCTGACCACTCAAATGGATCAGAAGGGACTGCTGTGATGCCAAGCCAGTTCGAACCAACTACGAGTCGTATCCTGCGCCTGATGAAGGACACATTTGGGGACCGATTCAGTACCTATTACGACGGTGATCCAGAGTCAATACCAACCTTCAACCTGCCGTGCCTCATTGTGACACAGGCAAGTGCCGAGATCATGGAATCAGCCATGAACGAAGACGATGTCACCGATTCAATCACGGTGAAGGTTGTGCTCAACAAGCGCGATGACTTCACGGGCGACAAGGTAGATCCCTTGAACCTCACTGATAAGAGAATTAGAGATCTGGTTATCCAGCGGGATACTGCGACAGGCCAATATGACGAACTGACTGTAGTGGGAGCTATCCGCAAGTTCGGTATCGATGGTCTTCGACAGGATGAAGGCATTACTGCCGTTGCTCCAAGCCTCAGTATTGAGTACGGAATCAACCCACGCCCGGCTGAGAACACAACCTTTGCCGATATCACCGCAGAAGGCCACGTGACTTTCTCTATCCAATATTCACTCGACACTGATTAGCCTTTAACAACTAGTGCGATTGATATACATTGAAACTATGGCAAAGCAAATCAAAGATAAGAAGTCAAATATTGAAGCAGCTGAAGCTGTTATTAGTCCTAACCGAAAGTACTTTCTTCCACTAGAAGGTGTGACGGTCGAGGCTGATGATGAGCTAGAAGCTGCCACTAAAGCAAAGCAGCAGAAAGAAGCAGAGGTAGGTGATGACATCATTTAATTCATACAAGAAGAGGCGCGAAGCGATCGTTATCGGTCCTGAGAGCGCACCAGGCACAGTTGCAACGAAGCAGTACTCATACCGCTGGCTCGACAAGGGCCTCAAGCCAATCCCAGGCATCCTCGAGAACGAAAGTGCCATGGGATCAGACGTAAAGGTCAACGACAGCGCAATCGACGTCTGGCACAGTGAGGGACCACTAGGCGGCAAAGTCACCGAAGACGGTATCGGATGGCTGGCAACCGGCATGCTCAACAAGGTCACTACAACGACAGCAACACTAGATGTTCCTGTGGCTAACACGCCGTCTACTGCCACGACAGGTGGAACGCTCGCCGCCGCGACCTATTACTACGTACTCGTGGCCATCAACGCCAGTGGCCAGACAACGAAATCCAATGAAGTATCAGTAGTGACCACAGGTTCGACTAGCACTACGACGATTACATGGGCTGCCATCACGGGTGCTACTGGATACCGTATCTATCGAGGTACAAGTGCGGGTGCAGAGAACACCTACTTTGCAGTTGGAGCGGTGACCACTTTCACCGATACCGGCGCAGCTGGTACGGGCGGTACACCACCTGTTTCCAACACCGCGACGACTTCCCAGAACAAACACGTCTTTAGCCGCGACCAGACGATTGCTCGCCGCACTCTATCTGTTTGGGACGTCCGCCCAGTGAGCACTCGCCTCTACAAGAGCTGCTACATGGACAACCTCACGGTCAAGGTTGAAGTAGGGGAGAAGGGCGCTTGGCTCGAAGCTACTACGGCGCTCAAGGGTTGGAAGCATGCAGACGTTACTGGGGTGACGCCGGCTTTCAAAGTAGGTGAAAAAGAGTTCACAAGCCGCCAGGTAGCGGTGTACTTAGCCGACAACGTAGCGGGGCTCTCTACGGGCAAGATCAAGCCAAAGAGCATCACCATTCAGATGGAAGAGGGCACTACGGTTGACCACTCGCTCGGTGAGACCAACGATGATCCTGAGTTCGACAGTGCACCAGCTGAAGTCAAGGGCTCGATGGTAATCAAGTACCGCAAGACCGACTTTGAAGACGACTATTTCATCAACAAGGTGCATGCGCTGAAAGTCGTCGCTATCAACGGCACGTCCAAAGTTGAGTGGCTTGGTACAAAGGTGCGTTTCCGCGAGCTGACTGACTCTGACGGCCGCGACGATATCGTCACACAAGAGATCAGCTTCTACTTCGAGGCAGATGATGCAAACTCTGGCAAAGATATCGAGATGACCGTTACTAACGACGTCGCCTCTTACGCAGCCTAGTTCCATTGAACTAATAAGTGCCCCATGTTTAAATGAGGGCACTTATTATTTTAGAAAGGATTTCTATGGGTCTAAACATTATTGCCAATCGAAAACTGGGCCTCAAAGGTTTTGCTGAAGGATGGGATGACTGCTATCTCATGGTGCGGGGAGTCAATGAGGCTAAAAGACAGGAACTTCAGGACAAGCTCACTCCGGACACAACAGACGCAGAGGCTGCAGAGGTGATGCGCCAGGCATGTCTCGACGTCATTACCGGTGGTCTTGTAATCACGACGAGCGAAGATGGCACTACTAGCAGCGTCACAGTCGACCGCAAGGACGTGCCAGACGTCGTTGAAGCTCTCAATCTGTCTTGGCAGCAAGAAGTAGTCTCAGTCGCCACAGGTGCAGACCGTTTAAAAGCGATGTCGAACTAAAGCCGGATCAGCTGCACCCCGAGCTTGCACGCTATGAGGAGGCGTTTGAGGACTATTTCAAGCATGGACTGTCGCTCGCTTCTTTGCCAGATGACATACAGAAGGACATCCTCGATCTTGAATATCGCGAAAGGTTCGGCCTCGGCGTTGAACAGTTCGAAAGGGAACCTTGGGAGAGCGTGTATCTGGCCCAGCTCAAGTGGCGAATGATTGCGGAGCGCGATGCTCAACCGCAACATGAGGGTGATAGTAGTGACGATAACTGGGGATATGAGTAACCAGACTGGATAAGGCGACTAGCTATAGCAGCTAGTCGTTTTGCATGTTAAATTGAAGATATAGAGACAGATATAAACAACTGTCACTGAGCAATACCGCGTGGCCAATAAGATCAATATCGTTATATCAGCAGAGGACAAGGCTTCAAAGCCTATTCGAGATGTTACTAACGAACTTGATCAAGGCACTGGCAAAGCCAATAAGTTTAGCGGTGCGCTCGGATCTATGGGAGCGGTTCTTGCTAAGACGGCTCTAGCTGTCGGTGCCGCTGGAGTTGCTGCCGGAACGTTTGCGGTCTCTAGTGCCGCCAATTATGAGCAGTCTCTCAATGTCTTCCGCTCTGTGTCTGGAGCCACCGTAGAGCAAATGAACGCCGTGGCCTCCGCTTCTCGTGCTCTCGGCAACGACATGTCACTGCCTGGCGTGAGTGCCAAAGATGCTGCCCTTGCAATGGTGGAACTCGCAAAAGCGGGTCTCTCGGTCAATGACACTATGGCTGCATCTAAGGGTGTTCTGTCCCTGGCAAAGGCCGGGCAGATGGAGACGGCTGACGCAGCAGAAGTAGCAGCCAATGCCCTGAACTCGTTCGGATTGGCTGGTAGTGAAGCTGGACGTGTAGCTGACCTCTTAGCCGCAGCCGCAAACGCTTCGAGCGCCGATGTAAAGGACATGGCATACAGCCTTCAGATGTCCAGCGCTAGTGCCGCTGCCGTGAAGGTGCCAGTTGAAGATCTCACCACAATGATCGGCGAGATGGCGAATAACGGTATCAAGGGTTCAGACGCCGGTACGTCGCTCAAGACCATGTTCATGAACCTGATCCCGACTACGGATAACGCCAGGGCTGCGATGAAGAAGCTCAACTTGGACTTCTATGACGCCAAGGGCAACTTCGTAGGCGTAAGGGAGGCAATCAACCAGTTAGAGAAGGGCACTAAGAACCTCACTGACGAACAAAAAGCACTGGCGATCCAAACGATCTTCGGATCGGACTCGTCAAGGGCGGCAAACATCCTCATCAAAGAGGGAGTTGCCGGCTACGACCAGATGTCTGCCGCCGTTAACAAGCAGGGCGCAGCAGCAGATCTAGCTGCCGCCCAGAACGCGGGCTTCAAAGGTGCTATAGACGGCCTTCAGAGCTCGCTTGAGACCGTGGCAATAGATGTCGGTATGCAGCTATTACCGTCCCTGACGTCCCTTGCCACTTACCTGGCCAAAAATGTCGAGCCAACCTTCAACCGCGTGAAGAACGTAGTCGTTGGCGTCGGCAAGCAAGTGTGGGACTTCTTACAGCCAGGCGTCATGAGCTTGGGTGATGCCATTGGCAACCACCTGCTTCCTGCTGTCATGGGATTCCTCAGGAGTGACTTTGCTCGGTTCCTTGGCACTACTCTGGTGGCTGCCGTGCGCGTTGCAATGGCTGTCCTAGATGCGGGCATTCGCGTAGTTACCACGTTGTTCCAAGCCTTTAGCGGTGGGGCTCCGATCCTCATAGCGGCGACGGTGGCCTTCGTCGCATACAACGTGACCATGGGCGCCGTAACTCTCGGAACTAAAGCCCTGGCCGCTGCTCAGCTCGCACTCAACGCAATCATGAGCTTAAACCCCTATGTCCTAGTGGCGGCTGCAATAGGCGGGCTCCTAGTGGCCTTTGCGTCCATCGTGACCAGCTCAGGAACCGTTAGGAAATCCACAGAGGATCTTGTCGCCGCTCACTACAACCTGAAGCAGGCGACGGACAACGTCAAGAATTCAGAGCAGGCACTCACTGACTCACGTCTTGCAGCTGAAGGTAGCCGCATTGCAGTGGAGCGAGCAGAAGAACGCCTTGCACAGCTGCGCAGCAGTGGCAAAGCATCTGCACTCGATCTGAAAGAGGCGGAGTTCAATCTCCAATCGAGCAAAGAGAATAGTAAGCGGGCCAGTGAAGACCTCGCGAAAAAAGAGGCTGAGAACGCGGCCAAACGGGAAGAACAGGCGAAGAAAAAGGAAGCGCTGGCTAAGTCTGAAGCCGCCTTCCGCGCTGATTTTGAGAAAACGTCCCAAGCGGTATCGAACCAGAAGAACGACTGGATAGGCATTAACAACATCGTTGGAAACCTCAACGGCAAGAAGTTCGGGTTTGAGCTGAACATGAAGTCCAACGTCTCGCCATCTGACATCCAGTCGGCCATAAATGCTGGCTACAAGAGTGGCGCGCCGTTCAAACACGCAACAGGAACTACCTACGCTCCAGGTGGGCGAACAAGGGTCGGTGAGCATGGTGCAGAAGACGTGATCATGCCCCAGGGGGCTCAAGTAGTGCCTGCCTATAGAACTCGGGCTCAAGTGTCGAGTGGCGCTGGTGGCAACACCACCCTCTACGTCGGGCAGATCAATAACTACACAGAGACAGACAACAAAGTGTTCCTCACCGACATCGGTCTCATGCTGAGGGCCTACTCATGAGGATCTGGCTAGGTAGTTTCCTCTTGAATGATCCAACTAACCGGGTCTACTTAGATGAGCCAATCGAGGGATTGGAGCTACCAAGCGTCCGCACCAGTCGGGGACAGCGTGCCGGTCAGAGCGGCAGCTACATCGGTGCTCAGTTTGATGATGCTCGCTTCATCACGCTCAACGGGCATATTTGGAGCTCTGACATAGCTGAGGCCAAGCAGAAGCGCCGAGACATCCAAGAAGCGCTTCCGCTCCATCCAGACTCGATTACCGTGCGTATCGACGACGACGATGGCCGTAGCTACGAAACCGTTGTGCAGTACGTCGACTTTAAGATGCCGATCAACCGGGCGAAGTTCCGCCATGTATTCAAGATCAACCTGGAAGCAACTGATCCAACGCTCTACGACATGTCAGCCGGCTCTGCACTTACTGCCACGATCCAGAAGGCCATTCCTGGCGGTATCCAGTTCACCAGCACATCGCCACAGTTTGATGCCAGCTTCCAGTTCACACAGACGCAGTCCATAAGCGTTGTGAACAACTCGAGCCCGAACGTGGCGTATCCGGTCATCACGATCACGGGCCGAATCACCAACCCAGTACTTACGAACCAAGCCACGGGCGACAGCTTCTCACTGACGGGCTACGCCGTAACGGGCAGCACTGACGTCACGGTAATCGACATGGCTAACCACACGGTCACGCTGAACAACGGCAACGCCTTTGGCTACGTGCCTCTGACGGCCGAATGGTGGGGCCTTATGCCTGGCGACAACACGATCGACTTCACCAGCGGAAGCGGCTCCGACGTGACGACAGCGGTGATGACCTGGCGGCCAGGATATAGGGGCATCTAGGCATGGCGAGCAAGACTACATTCGGCGTCGAGCTTTGGAGTGCCAGCGGTACCCGCATCTGCGAGATCACTCACCTAGTCCGCAATCTCTACTTTGCCGAGGAACGCAACGAAGCGGAGCTGCTTCAGTTCAGCATGGATCTTGACGCCTTCGAGAACTACCTAGAGAACCAGGTGAAGACAAGCGTTTTGTCGAGCTTCAGGGAAGGGCAGACAGAGATCAAGGTGCGCATGAACGGTGACTATCTTTTTGGCACGCAGCTCTACTACGCACCAATTGACATCAACAACGACGGCTCACTCAGTGTCTCGGTCAACGCTCAGGGTTACCTGAACTTCTTCGCCAGCCGCTACCCAGATCCAGCCATTGCGTACACCAATACCGAGTCGGTGGCTATTTTCTTTGGTCTTATCAACCAAGCTCAGGCGGTGACCAATGGAAACTACGGCATCATCGTCCCTGGCAGCGGCTACTACGCGACGGACAAATTCCGCAGCCTCACCTACGAGTACTACACCAGCTCAACCAAGCTCAACATGCAACGCCTGGGACTGCCCCTGCTTCTGTTGACTCGGGGTCTTAGGCCGCAGTGAGCGCGGTCCGGTTGATTGTTTCATATTCGACGGGCGTGAGTTTTCCCAG
>NZ_JBFBKW010000010.1:0-201525 GCF_040702325.1 Pseudarthrobacter sp. 902506025 | reverse complement strand
CTGCACCCGGGAGGGTGTGGGAGAGTAGGTCACCGCCGGAACAACTATTAATGGTCGAGGCCCCAACCACACGGTTGGGGCCTCCCACATTTAACAAACAAAACACCGCACGCCGCAGCGAGCGGAACCCTGTCCCAGGGAAACCCTTGGGCCAGTGCCCCAACGCGCCATCACATCCTGCCCGGATTCCTCGGACCCGCCATCACTTCCCGCCCACTACCTGACAGGATGTGATATCGGGTAGGGGGAGAAGGGGCAGGATGTGATGCCGCGTCGCGGAGAGGTTCGTAACGAGGATGATGGATTGTTGAACAATCTGGCTTTTTAGGGCATTCTTGAAGGACACCAATCCGAGACGGAGATCACAATGCCCAGCATCGACCTGAACAGCGACGTCGGCGAGTCCTTTGGGAACTGGTCCTTCGGCGATGACGCCGCCATTTTCGAGAGCGTGTCCAGTGCCAACGTAGCCTGCGGCTTCCACGCGGGCGATCCCGTGGGCATCATGGCCACCTGCCAGGCCGCCGTGAAGGCCGGCGTCACCGTCGGTGCACACCCCGGATACCGGGACCTGGCCGGATTCGGCCGCCGCTTCGTGGACATGACCCCGGAAGAGCTGACCGCTGACGTCGTCTACCAGATCGGCGCAGTCCAGGCCGTAGCCCTCGCAGCCGGAACAGCCGTCCGCTACGTCAAGCCCCACGGAGCCCTCTACAACACCATCGTGAACCACCCCAAGCAGGCCGGGGCGGTGGTCGCAGCGATCCTCGCCGTGGACCCCACGCTGCCCCTTATGGTGCTCCCGGACTCCGAGATCCAGCGCCAGGCCGAAGCTGCCGGCCTGCGGACCGTGGCCGAGGCGTTCGCTGACCGGGCCTACAATCCGGACGGCACCCTGGTCTCCCGGCGCGAACCGGGCGCCGTGCTGCACGAGGTGGCTGACGTCGTCGAGCACGTCCTGCGCCTGGCCACCGACGGCGTGGTCCGTGCCATCGACGGCTCCCTGGTCCCCGTCAAGGCCGAGAGCATCTGCCTGCACGGTGACACCCCCGGGTCCGTGGCGATGGCCGCCGCGGTCCGCGCCGCACTGGTGGACGCCGGCATCCGGATCCAGAGCTTCGCCTAGCCATGACCGCGCAGCAGCACGAGACTCAAACTGCCCCACACGCGGCCCTGACCGGGATCCGCCCCGCAGGGGACAGGGCCATCCTGGTGGAGCTGCCGTCCCTGGACGCTGTCCTCAGCCTCCAGGCGCAGCTCACCGCTCATCCGCAGCCGGGCCAGGTGGACGTCATCGCTGCCGCCTCCACGGTCCTCATCACGACGGATTCGCCGCAGGCAGCGCAGGCACTGGCCGCGCACGTCCGCAGCCTGGACCTCGAGGCGCCCGAAGAAACCGCGAGCACGCTGGTCACCATTGATGTGGTGTACGACGGCGAGGACCTGGATGAGGTTGCCACGCTCACCGGGCTGGACCGCGGGGGAGTCGTGGCAGCCCACACCGGCCAGCTGTGGACAGCGGCCTTCGCGGGCTTTGCTCCGGGCTTCGCCTACCTCACCGGGCAGGATTCCAGCCTGGAGGTTCCCCGCCGCCGCACGCCGCGCACCGCCGTCCCCGCCGGAGCTGTTGCCCTGGGCGGGGCCTACTCGGCCGTCTACCCCCGGCAGTCCCCGGGCGGATGGCAACTGATCGGCCGGACCGATGCTGCCATGTGGGACCTGGGCCGCGAAAGTCCCGCGCTGGTCCGGCCGGGGGACACCGTCCGGTTCAACGCCATCCGTGCCCGGTCGACCGTGACCCACCATCAGCAGTCCAGTGCCGGCGCGGCCTCAAAAGAAGCACAAGCCACCGAAGGCCTCGCCGTCCGCAAGCCCGGGCTCCAGTCCACCATCCAGGACCTGGGCCGCCCCGGCTACGCATCGCTCGGCGTCAGCAGCGCAGGCGCCATGGACCGCGGAGCCCTCCGCCGCGCCAACCGCCTGGTGGGCAATGGCGAGGGCGACGCCGGAATCGAACTCCTCTTCGGTGGACTCGAACTTGAGGCGCTCAGCGACCAGGTCCTGGCCATCGCCGGCGCTGCCGTGCCGTTGGAGATCACGCCAGCGGATGAGCAGCGGCCTGGGGAAGAAGAACGGACGACGGCGGTACGCCACCCGGCGTGCGACGCCCCCTTCGCACTCCTGGCAGGGGAACGGCTCACCGTTGGCACCCCCACGGCAGGACTCCGCTCCTACGTGGGCGTCCGCGGCGGACTCGGCGGACCCGACGCCCTGGGAAGCCGTTCCACGGACACCATGTCCGGGATCGGCCCCGAACCGCTCCAGGCCGGCACCATCCTGCCCGTGCGGACCCCCAGGCCCGGGAGCATCGTGGGCTACCCCGAGGTCTCGCCCCTCCCGGACCGGAATCAAGCCACCGTGCTGCGCGTGGTCCCCGGACCGCGCCAGGACTGGTTCAGCGGCGAGACCCTGCAGGAGTTCCTTCAACAGGAATGGACCGTCACGCCACAATCCAACCGGATCGGCCTCAGGCTGAACGGCCACGCCCTCACCCGCAGCCGGGACGGCGAACTGGCCAGCGAAGGAACCGTCCGCGGCGCCGTGCAGGTACCCCCGGAAGGCCAGCCCGTCCTGTTCCTCTCCGACCACCCGGTGACCGGCGGGTATCCGGTGATTGCCGTCGTCGTCCACGCAGACCTGGACAAAGCCGCCCAACTTCCCCCGGGCACCACCGTGCGGTTCGCCGCCATGCTCCCGGCAGAACTGCCCAAAACTCCTAAGGAAAGCCCCCATGCGTAAAGTCCTCATTGCCAACCGAGGCGAGATTGCCGTCCGGATCGCCCGGGCCTG
Source organism: Pseudarthrobacter sp. 902506025 (assembly GCF_040702325.1). Lineage (NCBI taxonomy): Bacteria > Bacillati > Actinomycetota > Actinomycetes > Micrococcales > Micrococcaceae > Pseudarthrobacter > Pseudarthrobacter sp. 902506025. Next base: position 198,675 of record NZ_JBFBKW010000010.1, on the reverse strand, counting down.
CGACGATGCAGGCCTGGAAAGCGTGGCCGTCTACGCCGATGCCGACGCCGATGCACTGCACGTCTCCGCCGCCACCGAGGCGTACGCGCTGCCCGGCTCCAGGCCCCAGGACACCTACCTGGACATCGAAAAAATCCTCGCCATCGCGGTGAAAAGCGGCGCCGACGCCGTCCACCCCGGCTACGGCTTCCTATCCGAAAACGCAGGCTTCGCCCAGGCAGTCATCGACGCCGGGCTGACGTGGATCGGCCCGTCCCCGGAAACCATCCGGCTCCTGGGCGACAAGGTCAGCGCCCGCGAAGTGGCCGTCCGCGCCGGAGCGCCGCTGGCCCCGGGAAGCGACGGCCCGGTGGCCAGCGCCGCCGAGGTCCGGGCGTTCGCCGAGCAGGTGGGACTCCCCGTCGCCATCAAGGCTGCCTTCGGCGGCGGCGGCCGCGGCCTGAAGGTGGTCCGCAACCAGGCGGATATCGAGGAGAGCTTCGACTCCGCCGTCCGCGAATCCCTGGCTGCCTTCGGCCGCAGCGAGTGCTACGTGGAGAAATTCCTGGACCGGCCCCGCCACGTGGAAGCCCAGGTCATCGCCGATACCCACGGCAACGTGGTGGTGGTGGGCACCCGAGACTGCTCGCTGCAGCGCCGCCACCAGAAACTCGTGGAGGAGGCCCCCGCACCCTTCCTCACCCCCGATCAGCGGGCGGCCATCCACGCTTCGGCCAAGGCCATCTGCCGTGAAGCCGGCTATGTGGGCGCCGGCACGGTGGAGTACCTGCTGGACGGCAGCGGCTTCCTGAGCTTCCTGGAGGTGAACACCCGGCTGCAGGTGGAGCACCCCATTACGGAGGAGACCTCGGGCGTGGACCTGGTGGCAGCCCAGCTAGCCATCGCGGCGGGGGAGAAGCTGCCCATCCTGGAGGACCCGGAACCGCGCGGCCACGCGTTCGAGTTCCGGATCAACGCCGAGGACCCGGGCCGCGGCTTCCTGCCCTCCCCGGGCGCCGTCACGGAGTTCGACGTGCCCACCGGGTCCGGGATCCGCGTGGACACCGGAGTCCGCGCCGGGTCCGTGGTGCCCGGGCAGTTCGACTCCCTGCTCGCCAAGCTGGTAGTCACCGGCGCGGACCGGCAGCAGGCCCTGCGCCGCGCCCGCCGCGCCCTGCGCGAGTTCCGCATCGGCGGCCTGGCCACCGTGCTGCCGTTCCACCGGGCCGTGGTGGAGGCCCCTGATTTCACCCGCGACGGCGGGCTGGACATCTACACCACCTGGATCGAAAGCGAATTCGCCACGGCACTGGAGGCGGACCCTGCCTTCAGTCCCGCCGCCCCGGAGGAGCCCCGCCGCACCATCGGCATCGAGGTGGACGGCAAACGCATGGAACTGGGGCTGCCCAAGGCGCTGCTGGATTCGCTGCTCGACGGCGGCGGCCGCCGGGGTGCGGCCGGCCGGGACGACGCGGACGCCCCGCAGCAGAAGGCAGAGGAAGAAGCAGAACAGAACGACGGCGACCTGCTGGCCACCATGGCCGGCACCGTGGTCAAGTGGCTGGCCCAGCCCGGAGCCTCGGTGGAGGAAGGGGAAACGGTCCTGGTGCTCGAAGCCATGAAGATGGAGACCGCCGTCGCCGCCCACCGCGCCGGCACGCTGGGCGAGCAGTTCGCTGCGGCGGGGGACCCCGTGGCGCCAGGCCAGGTGCTCACCAGCATCGGGTGAGCGGGGACGCCGGCGCGCCGGCACAGGCCTGGGCCGATATCGTGGTGCCATGACGTTTGACGAGGTGCTGGCCGATCTCCAGGCCCAGGCCAGGACCACTAAGCACGCCGAAACGGGCCTCTGGGTGGCCGCCCAGCTGCGCAGCCGCATCGAGGCCGGCAAGCTCAAGCCCGGTTCCAAGCTCGCGGAGGAAGCCCTCCGCGAGGCCCTTGGCGTGTCCCGCAACACCCTGCGGGAGGCATTTACCGCGCTCCACGCCGAGCACATCGTCACCCGCATTCCCAACCGGGGCGTCTTCGTGGCCCACCCCACCGCGGACGACATCCGCGAGATCTACCGGGTCCGCCGCTTCCTGGAACCGGCCGCGGTGCTGTGGTCCGGCGAGACCTCCATCGAGCCGCTGCCGGCCATCATCAAGGCCGCTCGGGCCGCCGCCGCGGAAGGGGATATCCCCGGCATGGCCGGCGCCAACCAGCACTTCCACCGTGCCCTCGTTAACCGTGCCGGCAGTGAGCGGCTCAACAGCCTCATGGACCAGGTCCTGGCCGAAATGCGCCTGGTGTTCCATTCGATGGCAGCCAACCCCGCATTCCACGAGCCGTACGTGGAGGACAACGCCAGGATCGTGGAGCTCATGGAAGCCGGGGACCGGGCCGCCGCAGCGGACTTCCTGGCCACCTACCTGGACCGCGCCGAAGCGCAGCTGCTCGCCGCCGTCGAACGCTGACCCAGGCCCTTCCCGGGGAGGGGTTGCAGGATTGTTGAACAAAACGGTATGCTGTGGATCACACCGTTGTTCTGCAGCTCACTACATCCTGCAGCTCTGACGTAACCGGGGCTCCCGCCCCTCGGCGCCGCCCAACCAGTCAACCGGGCACGGACGCGCCGGCCCCCACTTTCGCAGACCCGTCACGGGTCCCCTGGGAAGGGATAATCATGCTTGTACTCATCGGGGTGCTGCTGGTGATCGTTGGCTTCGCCATCCGCCTGAACCCCCTGATTGTCGTCACCGTCGCCGGCATCGTCACCGCACTGCTGGGCGGGATGAACCCCGCACAGATCCTCGACTCGTTCGGCACCGGCTTCGCCAGCAGCCGTTCGGTCACCATCTTCGTGGCGGTGCTGCCGGTGGTGGGCATTATCGAGTACTTCGGACTGCAGGAGCAGGCCAAGGTCCTCATCGGCCGCCTGGCCAAACTGACGGCCGGCCGCGTCCTGATCGGCTACCTTGCCGTCCGCCAGATCACCGCCGCCGTGGGCCTGAACAGCATCGGCGGCCACGCCCAGACCGTCCGCCCGCTGGTGTTCCCCATGGCCGAAGGCGCAGCACTGCGCCGCTACGGGCACGTTCCGGAAAAGATCAGCGAGAAGATCAAGGGCCACTCCGCCGGCGCTGACAACGTGGGCGTGTTCTTCGGCGAGGACGTCTTCGTGGCCGTGGGCTCCATCCTGCTGATCACCACGTTCGTGGACACCACGTACCACCTCCACCTGGAACCGCTCCAGCTGGCCCTCTGGGCCATCCCCACCGCCATCGCCGCCTTCCTCATCCACGGCTTCCGGCTCCTGCGCCTGGACAAGCAACTGGACAAGGAATACCGCGAATACGAGCTCACCGCCCCCAAGGAAGCCGCAGGAGAAGCCAAATGATCAACGTTGAAGCCGTCTACTGGCTGATCGGCATTCTGTTCGTCGCCTGGGCATCGCTGATTGCCGCCGATGCCAGCCACCCCCGCCGCTGGGGCAGCTCCGCCTTCTGGGGCCTGCTGGGCCTGTGCTTCTTCTACAGCACCTGGGTCCAGGCCGGCACCGCGCCCGGCTGGATCCTGGGCATCGCGGTCCTGATCCTGGTTGTCCTGGCCTCCACCGGCCTGCTGGGCCACGGCAAGCACCGCACCTCCACCGGCCCGCAGCGCGAGGCCTTCGCGAAGCGCTTCGGCAACAAGCTCTTCATCCCGGCTCTGACGCTGCCCCTGGTCACCGTCATCCTGGTCCTTGCGGCGCCAGTTCTGAACATCGGCGGCACCCCGCTGCTGGACCCCAAGAACACCACGCTGGTAGCCCTGGCCATCGGTGCCGTGGCCGCCGTCGTCGTCGCCCTCCTGATCCTCAAGCCCAAGAACCCGGCCACACCCATTTTCGAAAGCCGCCGCATCCTCGAATCCATCGGCTGGGCCGCGCTGCTGCCGCAGATGCTCACCACGCTGGGCATCCTCTTCACCAAGGCCGGCGTGGGAACCGCCGTGGGCGCCCTGGCCTCCGGGCTGCTGCCCAAGGGCTCGCTGATCGCAGGCGTGCTGGTCTACTGCATCGGCATGTTCCTCTTCACCGTGCTCATGGGCAACGGCTTCGCCGCCTTCCCCATCATGACCGCCGCCATCGGCTGGCCCGTGCTGGTGCAGACCTTCCACGGCGACCCCGCCATCATCTTCGCGATCGGCATGCTCGCCGGCTTCTGCGGCACGCTCTGCACCCCCATGGCCGCCAACTTCAACCTGGTGCCGTCCGCACTGCTGGAAATGAAGAACAAGTACGGCGTCATCACGGCGCAGGTGGGCACGGCCATCCCGCTGCTGGCGGTCAACATCGCACTGATGTACTTCCTGGCCTTCCACTAAACCCCTTCGCAAAGGAGCACCATGGACAACGATCTTCGCGCACAGGCGGCACCGGATTACGCGGCCGTGGTGCTGGGCAACCTTTCCGAGCCCTTCCCGCACTCGGCCCACCACACCCAGGTGTCCGCCGACGACCGGCCCACCCCGGAGCAGATCCACCCCGCCTTCTACACCTCCTTCGACTGGCACTCCTGCGTGCACATGCACTGGCTGGGGGCCAGCCTGCTGGGCGGCACCCCCGGGTCACCTTCTGCCGGGGCTGCCCCGGCGGGAGCGTCCGACGGCGGCACGGCAGCCTGGGTGGACAGCTCCACCGAGGCGTCCCTCCGTCAAGCGCTGGGCGCCAACCTGACGCAGGCGAAGCTGGCCGTGGAACGGGACTACCTGGTGGCCAACCCCTCCTGGGAGCGGCCCTACGGGTGGGCGTGGCTGATGCGGCTGGCCGCCACATGTTCCGCATCGTCCGATCCGCAGCTCCGGGAATGGGGCACCGCCCTGGAGCCGCTGGTGGACGCCGTGGCGGAACTCAGCGTGGCCTGGATGGCCAAGGCCCAGTACCCGGTGCGGCACGGGCTGCACACCAACGCCGCGTTCGGCGTCGGCTACATGCTGGATGCCTTCCGGTCACTCGGCCGGGCTGATGCTGCCGCGGCGTGCGAGGAAGCGGCCCGCACCTGGTTCGGGAACGACCATGGCTGGCCGGGCGACTGGGAGCTCAGCGGCCAGGACTTCCTCTCCGCCGGGCTGAGCGAGGCGGACCTGATGCGCCGCGTCCTGACCGCCGACGAGTTCGCCGCCTGGTTCGCGGCGTTCCTCCCCGGTCTCTCCGCTGAGTCGCGGATCCTGCAGCCTGTCAGCGTCACGGACGAAACCGACGGCTACCTGGTGCACCTCCACGGGCTCAACCTGACCCGCGCCGGGCAGGTGGCCAGGATCATCGCCACCCTCCGCGAATCCTCCACGTCCGGGGCGTCCGCCGCGGCAGCTGGGCTCAACGAGGCCCTGGATCCGCTGCTGAAGGCCGGGCTTCGCGGCCTGGAGAGCGGCGACTTCATGTCCACCCACTGGCTGGCCAGCTTCGCCTGGGATGCGCTGGGCTCCGTGGCGGCGCTGGACTGACCATCCAGCAGGTGACGGGATGAACCAGTCACACTCGGTGTGAAAGGACGCGGCGGTGCCCATATGGGCGCCGCCGCGTTAGTCTTTTCCCACCACGCCGCAGTGCGTGACCTGGGAGCAGCGGGCAGGGTCGTAATGAGCTGACCGTCCGCCCGCGAGCCCAGAGGAATTCCATGCGCCAGCACGTCAGCACCTGCACGCCAGACCCTGCAACGGCAGGGCAAACCTACCTCAAGCCCAGGAGGAAGCGGACCAGGCATCCCCGGATCGCCGTGGGGGACAGGGTCCGCTTCGCCGAGGGAACCGTCTCCGGCACCGGGGTGGTGGACGCCGTGACCTCCGACTACTCCGTCATCTGGGTGTGGACGGACGAAGGCCAGGGCCGGCGGATGTTCCTGCAGGGGTACGGAAGCATCGTCACCGCGGTGGAGGCCTAATTCAGCTGTTCGGAGCGCCTCGCGCGCCGCTCATCGGCCTGGAGGATGCCATCGCGGACCGCGGCGCGGATTACGCCGTACAGGATGTAGAAGAAGACGGCCCCGATAAGGACAAACAGGACCAGCCCGGTAAGGTCACCCATTGTTTTCCTCCTCCTGCCAGTACGGCTGAACGGAGGCCGCTGCCTGCCGCAAGGCCCCGCCGTCGAGCATCAATGACGTTTCCTCCATGCCGAAGTCGGTCCATTGGGCTACCAGCCGGAGATCCCCCGCAGGCGGCAGCGGCCACAGCCAGAGCGTGCCGCTGCCGGAGAATTCGTCGTCACCGCCGCTGCCGCCGCCGTTGTTCAGGACGAGGGTGGGCGGCTCAGGCTCCTGGCCCCGCTCCATCAAACCGTGGGGTCCAAGGACGCCGGTGCTGGCCTTTGAGCCGTCAGGGAATTCAACGCCGAACATCAGCCCGGTCTGCCGCCCACTGCCGCGGCGGATGCCCCTGCCCGGCTGGAAGAACAAGTGCTGCAGGTCGGCCCAGTCCTCCTCCGTCTGCTCCGCCCTGCGAAAGACCCAGGACAGATTGAACAAGCACCCGGTGGAGAACACGTCAGCGCTCCTGATCGCCACCACCATGCCCGGGGTCCGGCTCAAGAACCTGCCCACATGGACGGCGGCCGGCAGCTCGTAAACCGGGGCCGCCGCCCACGGCGGCGGGACGTAGCTCGTGGTCCGCGGCCGGGGCGGCAGGGGAGGGACGGGAAAGTCCTGGAAGAAGGTCATGATGGTCCTTGGGTCCGCTGGCGGCGACCGACCAGCGGAACAAGCGGCTGCGCCGCCCTGGATCCCCCAATCCGTCCTTGCCCGGCCAGTCTAGCGGGATGCCTCAGGGCCGGGTGGCCTCCTCGAGGATTTCCAGCAGGTGGCGGTAGGAGCGGCCGGTCGCCTTGGACATCCCCAGCTCGCAGGTGCGGTTGGTGGAGGCATAGGCATCGAACTCCCGCTCGTTGATCTCGCCGGCCTGCCGGTTGGTGGCGGAGTCGGTGAGTTCAGGGTGGAGCAGGCCGCGGTCACCCGCGAACGCGCAGCAGCCCCAGTTCAGCGGCACGAACACGTCATCCGTGACGGCCCCGGCGATGTCGAGCAGCGCGGGGTTGGTTCCCAGCTGGGTGGATGAGCACGTGGGGTGCAGGGCCATGGAACCCAGCGGAGCGGTTACCGTGAGCTGGCCCAGGACGTGCTGGTGGACGAACTCCACCGAGTCAACGAAGCGCAGTCCGGCATACCGTTCTCCGTCCGCGCCGGCAAGACGCTTCATGGTCTCCAGGCCTTCCGTGCAGGAAGCGGCATCGCACACCACGGGCAGCCTGCCGCGGCCGCTGGCCTCGTACAGCTGGTCCAGGACCTTGGCGGTCATGGCGTCGTAGCCCTGGGAGAAGCCCTTGGATTTCCACGGCGTGCCGCAGCACAGGCTCTCGATGCCTTCGGGGACGGTTATGCCCACTCCGGCACGTTCGCAGAGGTCCAGGAATGCCTGGGCTGAGCCCTTTCCCTTGCCTTCCGGGCCCTCCGCGGGGCCGAACATGGTGCCGATGCAGGCCGGGAAGAACACCGCCACGCTGCCTGGGTCCCGGCGTTCCCGGCGCCTGGAACCGCCGCCGGGCAGCACGTCGGCGTAGGCGGGCACCGCCTCCGGTCCCAGCAGCGCGCGGCCGACGGCGGTCGCGGCCTTTGGCAGCGGCGCCGGCATGGCCTTGGCTACAGTCAGGGCCAGGCCGCCGCCGGCGGTCACGGCGCCCCAGTTTTCGGCGGCCTTGTTCCAGCCGGCCGCGGCGACGGTGTTGGCATTTTCCTTGCGCAGCCGCCGGACCAGGTCCCCGGTGTTGATCAGCACCGGGCAGGCGGTGACGCACATGCCGTCCGCAGCGCAGGTCTGCACGCCGTCGTAGTCATAGTCCCTACGCAGGCTGGCGGCGAGGGCGTGGTCGCCGCGCTGCTCAGCGGCAGCAATGTCACGCCGAAGCACGATGCGTTGGCGCGGAGTAAGCGTGATGTCCTTGCTGGGGCACACCGGTTCGCAGTACCCGCACTCGACACAGCGGTCCACTTCCTCCTCGACGGTGGGAGCCACCTTGAGGTTTTCGATGTAGGAGAGGGGTTCGTCGGCGAGCAGCACACCCGGGTTCAGGAGGTTGGCCGGGTCGATCAGCCGCTTGATCTCCTGCATGACTGCGTAGAGCTCGTCGCCGTACTGGCGGCGGACGAAGGGGGCCATGATGCGGCCGGTCCCGTGCTCGGCCTTGAGTGAACCGCCCGCGCCGAGGACCAGGTCAACCATCTCGTCGGTGAAGGCCTGGTAGCGCAGCAGTTGGTCCGGATCGTCGAAGCGCTCGTTGAGCATGAAGTGGACGTTTCCGTCCTTGGCGTGCCCGAAGATCACCGATTCCCTGTAATCGTGCTCGTGGAACAGCCGCGTCAGTTCGCCGCAGGTGCCGGCAAGGGCGGGAACCGGGACAACGATGTCCTCCAGCAGTGCGTTGGTTCCGGAGGGGCGGGCGCCTGCCACGGCCGTGTACAGGCCCTTGCGGACGTGCCACAGGGCAGCCCGGTCTTTCGGGTCCGAGGTCAGCGCGAAGGGTGTTGCAAGGTCCAGCGAGTCGAACAGCTGCTGCGAGCCTGCCCGCTTGCCGGACAGTTCGGCGGCGTCCGAGCCCTGGTGTTCCACCAGCAGCGCGGCGTGTCCTTGGACCGGCAGGGTACGGATCGCGGCGGGGGCGTCGGCGGCGGCCTGGGCCACCTTCAACGCTGCCGCGTCCATGAGTTCGATGGTGGCAAGGCCGGTGGACACCAGGTCCGGCAGGGCTCCCATTGCCGCGTCGAGGGTGTTGAAGACCAGCAGCCCGGTGGCGGCGGCGGGTTTGACCTCGACGGTCCGGAAGACAGCCTCCGCCACGAAGCCCAGGGTTCCCTCGCTGCCGATCATCAGGTGCATCAGGATGTCCACGGGGCGTTCGTAATCCAGGAAGGAGTTCACGCCGTAGCCCATGGTGTTCTTCATCGAGAACAGTGAACGGATGATGCGGACGGACTGGTCGTTTCCCACCACCCGCCGGCGCAGCTTCAGGAGCCCCTCGTGGAGTTCCGGTTCCAGCTCGCGCAGCCGCCGGTCTGCGTCGGCGTCGGCGGTATCGATGACCGTGCCCGAGGGCAGCACCAGCACCATTGATTCCAGCGTCCGGTAGGTGTTGAGCTCGGTGCCGCACGCCATTCCTGAGGAGTTGTTGGCGATGACACCGCCCACGGTGCAGGCGATTTCGCTGGCGGGATCCGGGCCGAGCTTGCGTCCAAAGGGGGCAAGCCGGGCGTTGACGCTGCGCACTGTGGCGCCGGGCTGGACACGGACCCGGCCGCCGCCGTCGAGCACCTCAACACCGCGGAAATGCTGGCGGGTGTTGATCAGCAGGCTGTCACTCAGGGCCTGACCGGACAGGCTCGTGCCACCGGAACGAAAGGTGGCGGGAAGCCCAAGCTCCCGGCTGCGCCGGAGCAGGGCGCCAACGTCGGCGGCATTGCGTGGGGTGGCCACCCCTTGCGGGACCAGGAGGTAGTGCGAGGCGTCATGTGCCATGGCGTGGCGGTCCAGGTCCCGCGTGCTGACGGTATCCGGATCCAGCAGGTGGACGGGGGATTCGGCTCCTGCGGCTGTGGTTCTCATGCGTGGCTCCAAGAAATCAGGTAATGGGGTGGGGCGGGGTGGCGTCCCCGGCCCGCTGGTAGAACCATTCGATGTGTTCGCGCAGCAGGCGTGCGGCGAGTTCGCCGTCACGGGACTGGACGGCATCAAAGATTCCGTGGTGTTGGGTGCGCAGGGCTGCCAGGACCGCCGGCCAGTCCTCCATCGCGTCCATGGCTCCCTTGACGTAGCCCACGATCGAGCCGCTGAGGGACTCCATGATGGTGGCCATGACCTCGTTGCCTGCAAGCGAACTCAGCGCCACATGGAACCTGGCGTCCAGCTCGTGGAAGGTCGCCCGGTCCAGCTCGGGCTGGTCCATGGCCTCCAGCAGTTGGGCTGCTTGTTTGCGCTCCGCGTCGCCGCCTTCGCGCGCGGCACCGGCGCGGGCAGTCCACGTCTCCAGGAGGATACGGGTTTGGACGATGTCCTGGACCGGCAGCCGGTTGCTGGCAACATGCAGCCGGAGGGCGGAGGAGAGTCCGGCCGACGGATCGGAGACCACAATGGCGCCGGAGGTGGGACCGGAGCCTACCGAGCTGCGGACCACGCCCATGGCGTCGAGGATACGGATGGCCTCGCGTACGGACGCCCTGGATATTCCATAGTTTTCCGCCAGGGTCCGTTCGCCCGGGAGCCGGTCTCCGACCTTGATTTTGCCGGCCCGCAGGTCCGCTTCAATGTCTTTCAGGAGCGCATCGTGGGTTCGACGTCGGGGGGCTGCTCCGGCTGCGGCGGGTGTCACGGGCGATCCTCTGGACTGGGGGAGTGCGGGCCGGGAGGGCCCACACCCCGGTTGTGCGCGGGTGGAGGGCTACGGGAGCATCCAGCCCAGGACTGGGGTGGATTGCAGGTAGACGATGGTGCACAGCACCAGAAGCAACCCCACGCTCCATCCGACTACCTTACGCAGAAGGACCGACTCCTGGCCGTCAAGGTTCACGGCGGTGGCGGCAATGGCGAGGTTCTGCGGGCTGATGAGCTTGCCCACCACACCGCCCGCCGTATTGCCGGCCACGAGCAGGTTCGGGTCGATGCCTGCATTCAGGCCGGCAGTCTGCTGCAGCTTGGCAAACAGTGCGTTCGCGGAGGTGTCCGAACCTGTCACGGCCGTGCCCAGCCAGCCGAGCACCGGGGAGAGGAACGCGAAGAAGCTTCCGGTGCCGGCCAGCCAGACGCCGATCGAGACCGTCTGGCCCGAGTTGTTCATGACGTAGGCGAGGGCGAGCACCGTGATGATGGTCAGGCCGGCCCAGCGCATCTTGAAGATGGTCCGTCCGATTTCGGCCACGGCGTTGCCAACTGTCATGTGGAAGCGGCCGCCCTCATCGAAGCGGGCGTAGACGGCCGCGACGATCAACCCCGTGATCAGCAGGAGCGTGCCCGGGCTGGACAGCCACTGGAAGACGTAGACGGTGGAGGACAGCGGCTTGCCGTCGGCGCCCACCAGGGCGTCGTGCAGGACAGGCCATGGAACCTTGACATCGGTGGCGGCGAGGGCGGCCGGAAGGTCGACGCCGAGCTTCCACAGTTTGGCGATGCCGAACACCACGATGACCAGGAAGTAGGGAAACAGTGCCAGCCACGTGCGTGCCGGGGTGAGGCTTTCGCCGTCGGCCGCCTCTACGGTGGCGACGCTGCCGGACCGGGCGCTTCGCGGACCCTGGCCCGCCGGCGTGGTGCCAGCCGCAGCGGCCTCCGCGGCGACGCCCAGCCGGTCACGCGCTGCTGTGGTGCCCCGGGGCTTCCAGAAGCGGAAGAACAGCACAGCCGCGCCCAGGCCCACCAGCGAGGCCATGATGTCGGTGAGTTCGTAGGAGAAGAAGTTCGAGCAGAGGAACTGCGCTGCGGCAAAGGAGAATCCGATGACCAGCGCGGCAGGCCAGCAGTCCTTCAAGCCCTTGCGTCCGTCCAGGATGAAGAGCAGGATCAGCGGGACGAAGGTTGCCAGCAACGGCGCCTGGCGGCCCACCATGGCACCAATGTCCGTGGCGTGCAGGCCCGTGAGTCCCGCAGCGGTGGTGATCGGGATGGCCATGGCACCAAAGGCGACCGGGGCGGTGTTTGCCACCAGCACGGCAGCAGCGGCGCGGAGCGGGGGCAGGCCCAAGGCCAGCAGCATGGTGGCGGTGATGGCCACCGGCGCACCAAAGCCGGCAAGGGCCTCGAGCAGCCCGCCGAAGCAGAACGCGATCAGGACGCCCTGCAGGCGGACGTCGCCCCCGCCGATGACATCGAACACCCGGCGGAGGTCTTCAAATCGGCCGCTAAGTACCGTGACCTGGTAGAGCCAGACGGCCATGACCACGATCCACAGCACGGGGAAGGCGCCGAAGACCCCGCCCTGGGTGGCGGACAGAAGCGCCAGTCCGGCGGGCATCTTGAACGCCAGGATGCCTACCGCCAGGGCCACCAGCAGGGCGAAGGCCCCGGCCACGTGGGCTTTGGTCCTGACGACGGCGAGAAGGACAAAGAAGGTCAGCAGCGGCAGCAGGCCGACGATGGCCGACCAGGCAACGCTGTTCAGCACCGGGTCTGTGCTGGGGGTGAAGTGGTCCACGAAGTTCCTCCACGATGAGGGCGATGGGGATGGCTTTGGTCAGACCACAATGGTCCGACCACGGAAGTGTAGCCCACTTTCGGCCGGAGTGTGAGCCGGTTCACCATCCAAACGCGGGCTTGTCAGTGGCGGCCATCACGTGGTCTACTGTGGTCAGACCATACGCTCACCCTCCGGAAGGCCGTCATGAGAATTGCCTTGTTCGCCACCTGCATCGTGGACGCGATGTACCCGGCCACGGCGAAGGCCACCGTCAGGATCCTGGAGCGGCTGGGGCACGAAGTAGTGTTCCCCTCCGGCCAGGCCTGCTGCGGCCAGATGCACGTCAACAGCGGCTACCTCAAAGAAGCCGTCCCGGTGGTCGCCAACCACGTGGCCGCATTCGACACCGCGGACTACGACGTCGCGGTCGCCCCGTCCGGGTCCTGCGTGGCCTCGGTCAAGCACCAGCACCCCATGGTGGCGCGCGCCTGCGGCGACGCTGCCCTGGAAGCCCGCGCCACCGCCGTCGGCACCAAAACCTACGAGCTGTCCGAACTGCTGGTGGACGTGCTGGGCGTGACCGACGCCGGGGCCCAACTGGGTTCCTACTTCCCGCACCGGGTGACCTACCATCCCAGCTGCCACGGGATGCGGCTGCTGCGGCTCGGGGACAGGCAGTCCCGACTGCTGCGGACCGTGCAGGGAATCGACCTTGCCGAGCTGCCCGAACAGGACCAGTGCTGCGGCTTCGGCGGCACGTTTTCCATGAAGAACGCCGATGTCTCGTCGGCCATGCTCCAGGACAAGGCGGCCAACATCGAGTCCACCGGGGCCGAGCTCTGCACCGGCGGGGACGCCTCCTGCCTGATGCACATCGGCGGCGGACTGTCCCGCCAGGGCAGCTCCACCACCACCCTCCACCTGGCTGAAATCCTCGCCAGCACCTTGGAAGAACCGGCGTCCGTCACCGGCGAAGTCCGCGTCTCCACCGGAAAGGCCCTGCGATGACCACCTTCCTGGGAATGCCCTCCCTGCCCGCCTTCGGCTCGGGCAACCTGTTCGCCGGGGAGTCCTTCCCCACGGCGGCGCACCGTGAACTGGGCAACGCGCAGTTGCGCGCCAACCTTGGCCATGCCACCCACACCATCCGCGACAAGCGCCAGGCGGTGGTCTCCGAACTGCCTGACTGGGAACAGCTGCGTGATGCGGGGTCCGCCATCAAGCAGGCGGTGATGGCCAGGCTGCCCGAGCTCCTGGAGGAGTTTGAAACGAACTTCACCGCACGCGGCGGCGTGATCCACTGGGCACGCGACGCCGGGGAAGCCAACGAAATCGTGGCCGGACTGGTCCGGGACACCGGCGAAACCGAAGTGGTCAAGATCAAGTCCATGGCCACCCAGGAAATCGGGCTCAACGAGTACCTCGAGGAGCAGGGCATCGGGGCCTTCGAAACCGACCTCGCCGAGCTCATCGTCCAGCTGGACCACGACAAGCCCAGCCACATCCTGGTTCCCGCCATTCACAAGAACCGCACCGAAATCCGGGACATCTTCCTCCGCGAAATGCCCGGTGCCGATCCTGCGCTGACCGACGATCCCTCCGTCCTGGCCATGGCTGCCCGCGAGCACCTGCGCCGGAAGTTCCTCACGGCGAAGGTAGCCGTGTCCGGGGCCAACTTTGCCCTTGCCGATTCCGGCACCCTGGCAGTCGTGGAATCCGAAGGCAACGGCCGCATGTGCCTCACGCTTCCGGAAACGCTGATCACGGTGATGGGCATCGAGAAACTGCTGCCCACCTGGCAGGACCTGGAAGTGTTCATGCAGCTGCTCCCGCGTTCTTCCACCGGGGAACGGATGAACCCGTACACCTCCCTGTGGACCGGAGTAACGGAGGGCGACGGGCCGCAGAACGTGCACCTGGTGCTCCTGGACAACGGCCGCAGCGCCGCGCTCGCCGATGAAATGGGCCGCTCCGCCCTGCACTGCATCCGCTGCAGCGCCTGCATGAACGTCTGCCCGGTGTACGAGCGCACGGGCGGCCACGCCTACGGCTCCACCTACCCGGGCCCCATCGGCGCGATTCTTTCCCCGCTGCTCACCGGCATCCAGGCGGAAGAAAACAACTCCCTGCCGTACGCCTCCTCCCTGTGCGGTGCCTGCTACGACGCCTGCCCCGTCAAGATCAACATCCCGGACATCCTGGTGCACCTGCGCAGCGTGGATGTGGACAGCAAACGCGGCAAGAAGAAGGTCCCCAGCCAGATGGACGTGGGCATGAAAGCCGCATCCTGGGCTTTGTCCTCCGGCAAACGGCTGGGCCTGGTGGAGAAGGGGCTGCCGCTGGGCCGCCTCGCCGCGGGGCCGGACAGGAAGATCACCAAGCTGCCCGGCATCGCCGCCGGCTGGACCCAAAGCCGCGACATCCCGGCGCCCCCGGCACAGTCATTCCGGGACTGGTGGGCCAAGGAACACCGGACCGCCGGCGGCGCTCCCGGCACACCCGGCACACCGGAAGCCGGTCCGTCCCGCACGCCGTCCCCAGACACAAAGGAAACCCCGCAATGACCGCACGCGAAGACATCCTCTCCCGGATCAGGGCCGCATTGCAGGACAGCCCGCAGGCGCCGCAGATTCCGCGGGACTACCGGGCAGCATCTGACCTGGACACGGACGCACTCATCGAGCTCCTGGTGGACCGGCTGGTGGACTACAAGGCGCAGGTGGCGGTGGTTCCGGAAACGGAGGTGCCCGCACGGATTGCCTCGCTCCTTGACGGGGCGCGCAGCTTCGTCGTGCCCGAAGGGTTCGACGCCGGGTGGCTGGCAGCGACCGGCAGCGGGTCCGGCCGCCGCGTCGACTCTCCGGCGGCACCGCTCAGCGTCGCCGAGCTCGATGGCATCGATGCCGTGGTGACCGGCAGCGCCGTGGCCGTCGCCGAAACGGGAACCATCATCCTGGACGGCAGCGCCAACCAGGGCCGCCGCGCCATCAGCCTGGTCCCGGACCACCATATCTGCGTCGTGAAGGCCGCCGATATCACCGGGATCCTGCCCGAGGCGCTGGGCCGGATCGACGGGACCCGGCCCATCACGATGATCAGCGGACCGAGTGCCACCAGCGACATCGAGCTTGAACGCGTGGAAGGCGTCCATGGCCCGCGCAGGCTGGACGTCATCATTGCCCGCTAGAGT
This sequence comes from Pseudarthrobacter sp. 902506025, assembly GCF_040702325.1. NCBI lineage: Bacteria > Bacillati > Actinomycetota > Actinomycetes > Micrococcales > Micrococcaceae > Pseudarthrobacter > Pseudarthrobacter sp. 902506025. The sequence continues at coordinate 183,337 of NZ_JBFBKW010000010.1, read as the reverse complement.
CATCCCATGACCACTGCTGCTCTACGGCCTGTCTACTTCCTGTCGGACAGCACCGGCATCACCGCGGAAACCCTGGGGAATACGCTGCTGACGCAGTTCCCCGTGGACAACTTCGACCGCGTCACCATCCCCTTCATCACCACGGCTGAACAGGCCCGCTCCGTAGTGCGGACCATTGACGGCCTGGCTGCCACCGGGCCGCAGCCGCTGGTCTTTTCCACCGCCGTCAGCAGCGAGATACGGCAGATCCTGGCCGGCTGCAAGGGCGTCATCGTGGACCTGATCGGTACGCATGTGGGGGTCCTGGAACAGGCGCTGGGGGCACCGGCCAGCGGCGAACCGGGCCGGGCGCACGGGCTGGGGAACGCCGCGCGCTACCAGTCCCGGATGGCGGCGGTGGAGTACGCGATGGAGCACGACGACGGGCAGAGCCTGCGTGCGCTGGAGAAGGCCCAGGTGATCCTGGTGGCCCCGTCCCGGTGCGGCAAGACGCCCACCACCATGTACCTGGCGCTGCAGCACGGGATCTTCGCCGCAAACTTTCCACTGGTGGATGAAGACTTCCAGCACGACGGGCTGCCCAAGCCGTTGCGGCCTTTCGTGTCGAAGTGTTTCGGCCTGTCCTCCAACCCGTTGCGGCTCAGCCAGATCCGGACCGAACGGCGGCCCAGCTCCCCGTATGCGTCCCTGCGGCAGTGCGGTTTTGAGCTGCGCAGCGCCGAGCAGCTGTACGTCTCGCACCGCATTCCGTACCTGAATTCGGCCACCGTCTCCGTGGAGGAGATGGCGGCCACCATCCTGCAGCGGATGAACCTCAAGCACTAGCCCGGAATTCACAAACGTGGCGTAGCGCACATCATGTGGAAAGTCCGCTTCAGACCTGAAACTGTTAGCTGGATCTTTCTTCCGGCCGGCACTACCGTGCGCGGCCGGCGATGCCTACGCCACCCTCTGCAAAGGAGCAGTAAATATGACGACAGACGTTCTGTGGTTCTCTGAACTCGGACTCAAGGACCTGGACAAGGTGGGCGGCAAGAACGCCTCCCTGGGCGAGATGGTGCAGAACCTGACCTCTGCCGGCGTCCAGGTTCCGGACGGGTTCGCCACCACGGCCGACGCGTACCGCAGGTTCCTGTCCGATTCCGGCCTGGACCAGAAGATTGCCGACCGGCTGGTGGGGCTGGACACCGATGACGTGACGGCCCTGGCCGCCGCCGGCCAGGAAATCCGCTCCCTGGTCCGCGATACCCCCTTCCTGCCGGACTTCGAGGCGCAGGTCCGCGAGGCGTACCAGCAGCTGGTGGACAAGCACGCCGGCTCCGCCGACCTGTCCTGGGCCGTACGGTCCAGCGCCACCGCGGAGGACCTCCCCGATGCCTCCTTCGCCGGGCAGCAGGAAACCTTCCTGAACGTCCGCGGGATCGAGAACATTCTGCAGGCCATCAAGGACGTCTTCGCCTCCCTCTACAACGACCGCGCCATCGCCTACCGCGTGCACCACAAGTTCGAGCACGCCGAGGTGGCACTTTCCGCCGGCATCCAGCGCATGGTGCGTTCCGACGTCGGCGCGTCCGGTGTCATGTTCACCATGGACACCGAGTCCGGCTTCCAGGACGCCGTGTTCGTCACCTCCTCCTACGGGCTGGGCGAAGCCGTGGTGCAAGGTGCCGTGAACCCGGACGAGTTCTACGTCTACAAGCCCGCCCTGGAGGCCGGCCGCCCGGCGATCCTCAAGCGCGGCCTGGGCGAGAAGGCCCTGCAGATGACGTACACCAACAGCAGCGAGATCGGCCGCACCATCGATTTCGTCCCCGTCGAGGACTCCCTGCGCGCGCGCTTCAGCCTGACGGACGACGACGTGGAGCAGCTTGCACGGCACGCCGTCGCCATCGAGAAGCACTACGGCCGTCCCATGGACATTGAGTGGGGCAAGGACGGGACCGACGGCGGCCTGTACATCCTGCAGGCACGCCCGGAAACCGTGCAGTCACGCCGGGCCCCCGGCAGCATGAGCCGGTTCCGCCTCAACGACAGCGGTCCCGTCCTGGTGGAGGGCCGCGCCATCGGCCAGCGCATCGGCGCCGGCAAGGTCCGGATCCTCACCTCCATCGACCAGATGGCCTCCTTCCAGACCGGCGACGTCCTGGTGGCGGACATGACGGACCCCGACTGGGAACCCATCATGAAGCGGGCCTCCGCGATCGTCACCAACCGTGGCGGACGTACCTGCCACGCTGCCATCATCGCCCGCGAACTGGGGATTCCCGCCGTCGTCGGCACCGGCAACGCAACGGACACCCTGTCCGACGGCCAGGAGGTCACTGTCTCCTGCGCCGACGGCGAGACCGGCACCATCTACCAGGGCCTGCTGGACTTCAGCGTTGAGGAAACCGGCATCACCCAGCTGCCCGAGGCACCGGTGAAGGTCATGATGAACGTCGGCACCCCGGAGCAGGCCTTCACCTTCGCCCAGCTTCCCAACCACGGCGTGGGCCTGGCACGGCTGGAGTTCATCATCAACCGCCAGATCGGCATCCACCCCAAGGCGCTGCTGAACCTGGACAGCCAGCCGGAAGACGTGGCCGCCGAGATCCGTGAGCGGATCAGCGCCTACGACAGCCCCCGCGACTACTACATCAAGCGGCTGGCCGAAGGCGTGGCCACCATCGCCGCGGCGTTCGCGCCGGAGCCGGTGATCGTGCGCATGTCCGACTTCAAGTCGAACGAGTACGCCAACCTGATCGGTGGACCGGCCTACGAGCCGCACGAAGAGAACCCGATGATCGGCTTCCGCGGCGCGTCCCGGTACCTGGAGCCGTCTTTCCGGGACTGCTTCGACCTCGAGTGCGAGGCCCTGTCCTTCGTCCGCAACGAAATGGGCCTGACCAACGTCAAGCTGATGATCCCGTTCGTGCGGACCCTGGACGAGGCGCAGGGCGTCATCGAACTGCTCGCCGAGAACGGCCTGCGCCGCGGCGAAAACGGCCTCGAAGTGATCATGATGTGCGAGCTGCCGTCCAACGCGCTCCTGGCCGACGAGTTCCTGGAACACTTCGACGGCTTCTCCATCGGCTCCAACGACATGACCCAGCTGACCCTGGGCCTGGACCGCGACTCGGCCATCGTGGCCAACAGCTTCGACGAGCGCGACGCCGCCGTGAAAAAGCTGCTCAGCATGGCCATCAAGGCCTGCCGGGCCCGGGAAAAGTACGTGGGCATCTGCGGCCAAGGCCCCAGCGACCACCCGGACTTCGCCGAGTGGCTGGTGAAGGAAGGCGTCAATTCCGTCTCGCTGAACCCGGACACCGTGGTAGACACCTGGATCCGGCTCGCCGGGGCGTCGGAGGAGACGCCGAACGTGGCCGCGGCTGCCGGCGTATAGAGGGCAGCGCCTTACCCCTGGGCCGGCTCGGGCAGCAGCCCGAGCTGGCCCAGGAGTTCCATCTGGTCGAAGTAGGCGTGGTGCGAGGTAATCAGGCCGTTCTTCACCGTAGTGACGTCGCAGCTCCTGACCCTCAGCTGCCGTCCGGTGGGCGGCAGCGTACCGCCGGTGGGCAGGCTCAGCTGCCCGGTGTTCGTGCCCACCACAAAGCCTTCGGCGACGGCCACGTCCCCGGCCTCGTGCGTGGCTGTCCGTTCGTACCTGACGTCAGGCATGGCTTCCCAGAAGTGCGAGTAATAGTCCGCGATGGCTTGTTGGCCGGTGATCGCGTCGTGGTCCGGGGTGCGGACCACGGCGTCCACGGCGTAGCAGCCCGCCAGCGTTTCCCTGTCCTTTGCGTCCATGGCCGCCATCAGCCGGTCCATGACGTCGCGTGCCTGTCCCATTACAGCCTCCATTGATGTGTCGGCGCCGGGCCCGGTGCCCGCGTCCATGAAGGAAACATACGACGGCGGAAGGCACCGCTGCGATCCCCTCGCCGGGGGTTTCGGGTTGCGCCGGAAACCCCCAAATCAGGGGATTGCGGCGCTGGCTGCTGCGACGATACTGGAGGTATGTGGGAGGAGCGCGCGGAGCGTGCCCGGCGTGACATATCCGCCATGGCCGCCGGCGGGATGGACCTGGCCGGCCTCTACGCGGCGGCGCTGGCAGTCGTGCAGCGGGAGGTGCCGTTCGAGCAGGGCTGCTGGGCCGCCGTCGACCCCGACTCCATGGTGATGACCTCCATCACCAACTGGCAGCCGTGGCCCGTGGCCAGCCATCAGTTCGAGGAATATTTCCTGCGCTTTGCCCAGTCCGAGTACACCGGCCGGGAGCCGAACACGTTCGTGGAACTGCTGCGGCGTCCCCACCCCATCGCCAGGATCTCGGACGCGCCGCACCGGGAGGTGGTGCGCAGTGTCCGGATCAACGATCTGCTCAAGCCCCTGGGCCTGGAACATGAGCTGCGTGCCGCGTTCCGGGTGGACGAGGCATGCTGGGGAGTGGGCAGCATCTTCCGGGAAGGCGGCCGAGACTTCACCGACCGCGAGGTGGAATTCCTTGGCGCGGTGTCCGCCACCCTGGCTGCGGCAACCAGGGCGGCCGTCCGCGTGGCGCACCCAGCCGGGCCTGCCGCCGTCGGGCCCGTCATTGTCCTGGCCGGGCTGCACGGGGACCTGCGTGCAGCCACGCCCGCGGCTGCGTCCTGGCTGGCCGCGGTGGAGGACGCGGCGCCCGGCCGCTTCAGCCAAACGCTCCTGGGGGTGGTGGCGCAGGCGCACGCCGCAGCATCCGGGACGGCCCGGGCGAGGATGCGCGGCGCCGGGAACAGCTGGGTGGTGCTGCAGGCCAGCCGGTTGATCACCGGCGATGACCCGGAGCAGATGGTGGTGACCGTGGAACCTGCCACCACCCATGAACTCGCCAGCCTGCTGCTGATGGCGTACGGCGTCACGGCACGGGAGCGGGACGTCTGCCTGGAGGTTTTGTCGGGCGGTTCCACCGCGGAGATCGCCGGGCACCTGTTCATCTCCCCGCATACCGTGCACGACCACCTGAAATCGGTCTTCGAAAAGGTGGGCGTCGGGAGCCGGGGCGAGCTGGTGGCCCGGCTCGTGGCCTGAAAGGAGGAGGGATCCCATGCATGCCCTGGCCGCTTCCATGCGGCGGCACCCGCTGCCGTGGTACTTCGGCGCCACCCTTTTCCTGTCCTGGGGCGCCATCGTGGGGGCCGTGTGGGCGGTCACGGGCGGCCTCTCACCCACACCGGAACAGTTCCAGCGCACCATTCCCGCCACCGTTCCGGCCATGCTGCTGGGGCCCGCGGTCGCCAGCCTGGTCCTCACAGGTGTTGCCTCGGGGAGGGCCGGATACCGGGACCTCCGGTCGCGGTTGCTCGCCTGGCGGGTCGAGGGGCGCTGGTACCTTGTCGCCCTGCTGGTCGCACCCGTGACGTTGGCAGCCCCGGTGCTGGTCCTCTGGATCTCTTCCCCGAATTATGCGCCGCGGATCACCACCGAACCGGACAAGATCGGGATCCTCGCCACGGCAGTTGTGCTGGGACTGGTGGCCGGGCTACTCGAAGAGATCGGTTGGACCGGGTTCGCCATTCCGCGGGCCATGCAGCACTACAGCATTCTCTGGACGGGGGTCCTGGTGGGTGTGGTGTGGGGCGCCTGGCACTTCTTCGTGAACTACTGGGGCGGCGGGGGGACGAACGGCGGAGTGCCGCTGGCCGCCTTCATGTCGCTGTGGGTTGCCGCGGTCGTCTTCGGGCAATTGACTGCCTACCGGGTGCTCATGGTCTGGGTCTACGACCATACCGGGAGCGTATTGGTGGCCGCGCTGATGCACGCCAGCCTGACGGCCTTCCAGTTCATCCTCAACCCGCTGACACCTGGAATTCCCCAGCAGGTCTACCCGTGGGGGCAGGCGGCCACAATGTGGCTGCTGGTTGCCGCCGTGGCACTGACCAGCCGGGGCGAGATGACGGGTCCGCGGCGGTTCCTGCCGATCCACGTCCGGTCCCGGCACCGGCCGCCGCGGCGGCGGAGGTAGGCTACGGGGTCAGGCGGGTGGTGGCGGGAAGATGCTGCGCGGGATCAAACCGGTCGAAGGACGAAGCACCAATCACGAAGATGCCGCGCTGGGGGATCCAGAAATCACCCAGCCTGGTCTGCACGGTGAGTGGCTGCGGGGTGCCGAGGTCCTCGCCGCCGAGGGTTGCCGTGCTGCGGGAGATGAACCACATGCGCCGGGGTTTGGCCCGGAAGCCCTGTTTGTTGGGGACGCTGCCCGTCAATCCGAGGTGTCCCGCGCTGAGCATGGGGCCGGCGGCGGAACCCATGGTCTTCAAGAATGCCTTGCTGGATAAGAGCTTGTTGGGCAGCGCCGTCATGACTGCGCTCATGGCCCCGGTGATGGGCGTCGACCCGAGTTCCACGTCCCAGGTGAGGTCCACTTCCTGGCCGATGGTCACGGTGAAGGATGTGTCGCCGGTCCAGTCGACGCCGACGTCGCACTGGACGGCATCGGTGAGACCGGCGCTGAAATAGCGGGCGCAGGAGACATCCGGTGCTGCGTTCGCGTAGATGGTCCAGGAGCCGGAGGGCCTGCGCAGCCAGACCGAGGTGTAGCCCGGGCCCACGCTGGTCACGGGGAAGCGCCGCATGGCCAGGACGTGGCCGGTGCTGAACGTCAGCCCCATCACGCCGTATCCGGAGAACCGTTCGTCGTCGCCGGGAGTGAGCGTTGCCTGGTGTTCCGCTTCGAGGGCCCGCGTCCGGATGGTCTTCATGGCTATTCGCCTCCCCATGGATGGTGGGCTGAGTGTACGCCCGGCCCCGCGCGGCTACAACGGAATGTGCTGACAGGCCGGCCGGTTCATCCCGCGTGCGCCTCCGCCATGATCTGCTCGCGCAGGATGTCCGCGTGGCCGCAGTGCTGCGCCAGTTCGCGCAGCATGTGAAGGTACAGCCAGCGCAGCGGGACGGGTCCGCGCCGGTTCCCGGTCACCACGTCATCCAGGCCCAGGGGAGCGGCTGCGGCCCGGGAAGCGGCGCAGGCTTCCCGGTGGGCTGCCCGGACTGAGTCGACCGTATCGTCGTCGTCCAGGATGAATGACTCGTCCGGCGTGGCGGGAATGCCGATCTCGCGGCGCGGGCGTCCCGTGAAGGCCTCATCGAACCAGACCTTTTCCACGAACGTGGCATGCTTCACCAGGCCCAGCAGGGTGGTGCGGGACGGGACCAGCCGGCGCCGTGCCTGCTCCTCCGTCAGTCCGTCCAGGCACGCGTCCAGCGCGGCCCGGTGCTCGTCCAGGAAGTACTCGAACTGGACGCGCTCAGGCTCGTTGATGACGTCGTCCATGGAGTGGGAGTGGGAGTGGGAGGCCATACGCAGACCCTACCAAGCAGGCACGGAAGGACACCTGCCTCACCGCGGCGCCGGGGGCCGCCGGTGCCTGTGGTGGAGTTCGTAGTGGTCGAACACGTCGGATGACGTGTCTCCCACATGGCCGAACTTTCCGCGCAGCACTTCTGCCAGGTCATCCAGGGCCGCGTAGAGCATCCGCCCGGCAAACCGCAGTTCAGGGTTGTCGCTGGACTGGGCTTCCGAGGCCAGCTGATGGGCGTAGGCAAGGGTGGCCGGCAGCGATCCCCGCTGTTCCACCTCGTGGAAGTAGTAGGTCTCGTGGAAGGACAGGAGATCGATGCTCACGGACGCCACGTTTTCGGCCATCGCCTCCAGCAGTCCCGCCGCATGACCGGCTTCCAGCGCGGCGATGCCGGACGTTCCTGCCGCTTCCCGGAACAGGTTGAGCCGGTGGGCAAGGGCACGACGCCGGCTCAGCGCCGGGTAGGTCTGAAGGATCCAGGAGACTGTGGCGGTCAGCAGGCCAAAACCTGCCACGGCCTGGAACGCCATCACCAGCCGAAGGACCGGATGGATGGCCACGATCTCACCGAAACCGGCGGTGGACAGGGCCACCAGCGAAATGTAGAGCGCCTCGGCGAAGTCGGCCTGCCGGGGGATGTCGTTCGAATAGGAGAAGCCGGCCGGCAGGTGGGGGAGGTACAGGAGCGCCCAGCCCACGGCAGCCAGGGTGGCCCAGGCAGCGATGACTGCAGCCATGGCCAGCGGTGCGGCGACTGATGAGGCGCCGCCCCTGAGTTTCCTGGACAGCAGCCAGAACCCGCGCATGATGGTCCGTCCCACGGGACCCGAGCCATGCGGGTAGAGCAAGGTGTGGAAGACGTCGGCGATCATCAGCACAATCAGCGCCGCGCCAACCGCCGTCAAAAGCACGCCCTCGAAGTCCATGCCTCATCTTAAGTGCCGCGGCGTGCCGGTCCGCTGGCTAGGCTGGCGCCATGGACTTTCGACTTCGCCAGGCCACCCCGGAAGACGCCGAGGCCGTGGTGCACATGCAGACGCTGGCGCACGAGGAGTGCTACCCGCACCTGCTCTCGCCGGCCTTCTTCGAGCGGCGCCGGGCCGGCATCCCGGAACGGGTGGAGCGGCGACGGGCGTTCCTGGACACCCGGGAGCCGCGGATCCTCGCCTTCGACGCCGACAACCAGCTGGTGGGCTACGCGGACGCCGGCCCCGGGCGGGAGGACGACGCTCCTGAAGCGCTGGAGCTTTACTCGATCTACACCCTCCGGCGCACCTATGGGAGCGGCCTGGGGGCAGCACTGGTGCGTGCCGCCGTCGGCTTCGGTCCGACGTACCTGTGGGTGCTGGAAAACAACCCGCGCGCGCTTGCCTTCTACCTGAAACAGGGATTCCGGCCCGACGGTAAACGCAACACCCTCCCACCCGAATGGGAAGCACTTCCCGAACTCCGGCTGGTCCGAAGAGCCAAGGAGGCAACGGAGCGTTGAGGAGGGCCTACGCCTATTTCGCCGCGCTGGTGGGCATCATCTGCGTGGCGTTCATCCTTGCCATGCTCTTCCTCCCGCTGAACCGGACCGTCCGCAGCGATGTGCTGCAGGGCTTCCTGATCGGCTTTGGCCTGGCTTTCGTCACCGCCCAGGTGTACGCCAGGATCAAAGCCGTCCGGGTGAACGGGTGGATCACCATGCCCGGCCTGGGCGATCCCGGCAACGGCGTGCTGCTGCGCGCTGCCTGCGCCCAGCTGTTCCCGGGCCCGGTGAACACACCGGAAGAAGCGGTCTACTGGTGGGCCAATTCTGACGCCTCGGGCGCCCCACTGACCGGCCGGCACCAGTACGTCCTCCGGTTCCCGCCCGGCGGACTGCCGCCCACCAACGCCATTTGGTCACTCACGATGAGCGACGCCCGGAACCGCTTCGTGGCCAACCCCCTCCACAGGTACAGCGTGAGCGACAGGACCGGCCTGGTCCCCGGCCCGGACGGCTCTGTTGAGGTCTGCATCCAGGCCACCCCTCCGGCAGGCCGCGAACGCAACTGGCTGCCCGCCCCGGACGGAAAGTTCATCCTCTGGCTGCGTGTCTACGAGCCCGGCCCTGCAGTCCTGGACGGAAGCTATGTGGTTCCGGCAGTGGCCAGGGCGGGAGGCGGGACGCCATGAGGCTGGAACACCTGCTCATCTTCTTCACGGTCATGGCGGCCACGTGGTTCGCTGCCACCTATTTTTGGCCCCGCATGCTCCTCTCCGTGTTCAAGCGGGCCATCGTGGTCAAGGGCTTCGGCGAAGGTCCCATTCCCGTCAACACCCTCTACACCCAGTCGCAGGCGCTCTTCGCAGACCCGCTCAATGTTCCGGCGGGCACCTCCCGAGTGGCGTCGGCCGGCGTCAACCGGGACACCCTCCTGACCTTGGGTTGGCTGGACCTCTCGAAAGGTCCACTGGTGCTCCACGTGCCGGACACGGGAGGGCGCTACTACAGCGTGCAGTTCACCAACCCCTCGAACAACACCAATTTCGCCTACGTCGGCAAGCGCACCACCGGAACAGGGGCAGGGGACTTCCTCATCACCGGGCCTGGATGGTCCGGTGACGTTCCGGGCGGGATGGGGCATATCGCTTCTCCACGCCGCTCGGTGCTCCTCATCGGCCGCGTACTGGTCTACGACGACGGCGACCTGCCAGCCGCGCACAGGCTCTCAACGCAGCTGCGACTGGCACCCCTGCCGTAACTTCGTGAGGGCACAGCGGACGACGGCGGCATGGGGCCGGGTGCCGCAGCTGACTTTGGCGCGGCCCGGGCCCTGGTGCGCCCCGGGCTACAGCGCTGCGGCGAGCGTGCGGCCAACGGTCAGGCCGGTGAAGATGCAGCCGCCCAGGAAGGTGCCTTCGAGCGCGTTGTACCCGTGGGCGCCGCCGCCGCCGAAACCTGCCGCTTCCCCGGCAGCATAAAGCCCGGGAATGGGAACGCCGTCCCTTCCCAGTGCCTGGCCTGTGAGGTCCGTCTGGATTCCGCCCAAGGTTTTCCGGGTGACCACGTGCAGCCGCACGGCGATCAGCGGCCCGGCTTTCGGGTCCAGGATCCGGTGCGGCTTCACGGTGCGGAAAAGCCGGTCTCCCAGGTAGCGCCGGCTGTTCCGGATGCCGGCCACCTGGATGTCCTTGGAATAGGGATTGCGGATTTCGGCGTCGCGCTCCTCAATCTGCCGCCGGAGGTGACCGTGGTCCAGCAGCGGCTGCTCCGTCAGGGCGTTCATCCCGCGGACCAGGTCCGCCAGGTTGTCCGCCACCACAAAGTCAGCGCCATGCTCCTTGAACGCCTCGATGGGGCCGGACGCGCCGCGGCCCAGCCGGGTCTTCAGCAGGAGCTTGAGGTCCCGGTTGGTGATGTCCGGATTCTGCTCAGAGCCCGAAAGGGCGAACTCCTTTTCAATGATGCGCTGGTTGAGGATGAACCAGGAATGGTCGAACTGCTGGATCCCAGGAGTGGTTCGGAGCAGGCCGAGGGTGCCCAAGGTGTCGTAGCCGGGCAGGCCGGGGGCGGGGAGCCGGCGGCCCAGGGCATCGAACCAGAGCGACGACGGCCCGGGCAGGATCCGGATGGCATGGTCCGGCCAGATGGGGTTCCAGTTCCGGATGCCCTCCGTGTAGTGCCACATCCGGTCGCGGTTCACCAGCCGGACGCCGGACTGGTCGGCGATGTCCAGCATCCGCCCGTCCACATGCTGCGGGACGCCGGTGACCATCTTCCGCGGCGGCGTCCCCAGCCGATCGGGCCACCAGCGGCGCACCTGCCCGTGGTTGCCGCCGATCCCGCCGGACGCGATCACCACCGCCTGCCCCCGCAGTTCGAACTCCCCAACCACGTCCCGGTTGGAGGACACCCCGCGGGTAGATTTATCAGGTGCCAGCACCGAGCCGCGCACCCCGGTGACCGTGCCGCCGTCGTACGTTAAACCGTCCACCCGGTGCCGGAAGAAAAACCTGACGCCGCCCGCCGCAGCAGCCGCGCGGGCCTTGTCGGCGAACGGTTCCGACACCCCGGTGCCGGTGCCCCAGGGGACGTGGAAGCGGGGGACCGAGTTGCCGTGGCCGCCGGCCATGCCGTCACCGCGCTCCGCCCAGCCCACCAGCGGGGTGAACCGGATGCCCTGCTGCTGCAGCCAGGCGCGCTTCTCTCCGGCGGCGAACTCCACGTACGCGCGCCCCCACCGGGCCGCCCATTCGTCCTCCGGGTGCGGGCCGGAAAGCCGGTCCCACTGCGCCGAGCCCTGCCAGTCCTGCCATGCCAGCTCAAAGGAATCCTTTACGCCCAGCCGGCGCTGCATCGGGGTGTCCACCAGGAACAGGCCGCCCAGCGACCAGAACGCCTGCCCGCCCAGGTTGGCCGCGTTCTCCTGGTCCACGATGGCCACCCGCTGTCCGGCGCGGACCAGCTCGTTCGCGGCTACGAGCCCTGCCAGCCCGCCGCCGATGATGATGACGTCCGCGTCCATGCGATCCCCGCCCTGCCTGACGATAAGTGAGAGTCCAGCATCAACCTACAGCAGGTTTGAAGCTCTCCTTCATGGTTGGTGGGAGAATGGAGCCAGGACATCTGTCACGGCGCCGGCCCGGCTCCGGCAGGTCCCATCCAGTACTTCAGGAGGGGATCCTGATGGACCCCACCACCGTCATTGCGGTTGTTGTCGTCATCCTGCTGCTCATCGTGGCGAGGATGTCCATCCGGATTGTGCGCCAATACGAGAAGGGTGTGCTCTTCCGGCTTGGCCGGGTGGTCGGCGTGCGGGAGCCCGGGCTGCGGCTGATCGTCCCGGTCATCGACCGGCTGCCGCTGGTCAGCCTGCGGATCGTCACGATGCCCATCCAGTCCCAGGGCATCATCACCCAGGACAACGTGAGCGTGGATGTTTCAGCGGTGGCCTACTACCGTGTGGTGGACGCCGTGAAGTCCATTGTCGCCATCGAAAACGTTGCCGCGGCCATCGACCAGATCGCCCAGACCACCCTGCGGAAAGTAGTGGGCCAGCACACCCTGGACCAGACCCTGTCCGAGACCGCGCGGATCAACGCTGACATCCGGCAAATCCTCGATGTGCTCAGCGTCGAGTGGGGCGTGGAGGTCACCCTCGTTGAGCTGAAGGATATCCAGTTGCCCGAAAGCATGAAGCGCGCCATGGCCCGCCAGGCTGAAGCTGAACGTGAGAAGAGGGCCAAGATCATCGCCGCCGAAGGCGAGGCCATCGCCGCAACGGCGCTCGGCGACGCATCGGACACCATGATGGCCCACCCGCTGGCCCTGCAGCTGAGGAACCTGCAGTCGCTTGTGGAAATCGGCGTGGACAAGAACACCACCGTGGTGTTCCCGGCACCGCTCATGAGCACCATCGGCGAACTGTCGGCGTTCCTGGCCCGGGAGGGCCAGGCGGCCTCCGCCGGTAAGCCGCCCATCAAGGCCGCCTGACCGCCGCTCGCCGTAAAATCCCCGCCGTTCGGCGCGCCAACAGTACGTTTGCTGATGATTTGCATGATGATTGCCCAAGGCAAGGGGCCTGGGCTCGTCAAGGTCTTTCGCCTCTGGATCGATCAGACATCGACGTCTTCGACAAGCAAAGGGAATCAACCATGGGCTTCCTGGACCGTGACCACTCCATCGCCCCGCCGGGCTTCAACCGCTGGCTGGTCCCGCCGGCGGCGCTCGCCGTCCACTTGTGCATCGGGCAGGCCTACGCCACCAGCGTGTACAAGACCGCGCTGGTGAAGCACTTCGGTGCCAGCCTGACCGAGGTGGGCGTGATCTTCTCCATCGCCATCGTCATGCTGGGCCTTTCCGCCGCGGTCATGGGCACCTGGGTGGACACCAACGGCCCGCGCAAGGCGATGTTCACGTCCGCGATGTTCTGGGTGGGCGGCTTCCTCATCGGTTCGGTGGGCATCTTTACCCGGCAGCTCTGGCTGGTCTACCTGGGCTACGGCGTGGTGGGCGGCATCGGACTCGGCATCGGGTACATCTCGCCGGTGTCTACGCTGATCAAGTGGTTCCCGGACCGGCCGGGCCTGGCCACCGGCATGGCGATCATGGGCTTCGGCGGCGGCGCGCTGATCGCCAGCCCGGTATCCCAGGCCCTGCTCAAGGCGTACGATCCCAACTCCGGCGCCCAGGGCTGGGTTGCCAGCGGTGATGCCGTGGGCAAGCTCTTCCTGACTCTCGCCGTCGTCTACCTCGCCTACATGCTGTTCGGCGCGTTTACCGTCCGGGTGCCCGCCGACGGGTGGAGGCCCGCCGGGTTCGATCCCTCGAAGGTCAAGGCGGCCAAGCTGGTGACCACCGAGAACGTCTCGGCGAAGAACGCCATCAAGACGCGCCAGTTCTGGCTGGTGTGGGTGGCGCTGTTCTGCAACGTGACGGCCGGCATCGGCATCCTGGAGCAGGCCGCGCCCATGATCCAGGACTTCTTCCGGCAGTCCGACGGCAAGTCCCTGGTGAGCGCCGGCGTGGCCGCAGGTTTCGTGGGGCTGCTGTCCATCGGCAACATGTCCGGCCGGTTCGCCTGGTCCGCCACCTCCGACGTCACGGGCCGCAAGCGGATCTACATGGTGTACCTGGGCGTGGGTGCCGTGCTGTACACGGTGCTGGCGCTGGCCGGGTCCAGCGCCACGGCCCTCTACGTGGTGCTCGCCTTCGTCATCATCTCGTTCTATGGGGGCGGTTTTGCCACCGTTCCGGCCTACCTGCGGGACCTGTTCGGGACGTTCCAGGTGGGCGCCATCCACGGCCGGCTGCTGACCGCGTGGTCCGCCGCCGGTGTGGCCGGGCCACTGATCGTCAACAGCATCCTGGATGCGCAGGGTAAGCCCGGCCAGCTGAATGCGGTGTCCTACCAGCCGGCGCTGCTGACCATGGTGGCGCTGCTGGTGATCGGCTTTGTGGCCAACCTGCTGGTCAAACCCGTCGACGCACGGTTCCACGAATCCCGCCCCGAGCGGCACGAATCCCACCATGGAGGCCTGAAATGAGCAGCACCGCACACACCCACGGCGCACACGAGCCGGTCAACAAGTCCACCGGCAGGCTGGTCCTGGCCTGGGTCCTGGTGGGGATCCCGCTGGCTTACGGCGTTTTCCAGACGTTGACCCAGGTGGCCGCCCTGTTCGGTTGAGTTCTTGCCCCTGGTGTCACACTGGCCCGGTTTTGGCGGCCGAACGGCGGTGGTTGCCCGTTGCTTCCCTCGCTTGGCGCTGAAAACCGGGCCAGTCTGTGCGCCCGGGCGTCACGCAGAGCAGGGTTTTGGCGGGAGCGGACGACGGCGGCCCCGGTTTTCCGGGGGTTCGCCGCCGTTCGTGGGCCTAAAGCGTGCCGTCCGTGACGCGAGTGCCGGGGGTCAGGCCGCGGCAGGCTTCATGAGCCGCCGCCGCAGGATGGTTGCCGTCACCCAGGTGACCAGGCTGCAGGCCGCGGCGCCCCAGAGGATGTCCGTCACGGCCACCAGCGCGGTAAAGTCCTTCAGCACGGCGAACCCGGTCTGCGCCCAGGTGGCGTAGGTGAAGAACCCGAACAGCGCAGCGCCGGTGACCCTCTGCCGCAGCGTAGCCCGGGAGTCGTTGGGCCGGATGCCGTAGTGCACCACTCCCGCCACGAAGATGACATAGAACAGCACCGCGCCAGGCAGGTTGGCCTTGGCTCCCAGCAAGTGGCCGATCTGGCTCCGGTAGAGCGGGTTGGCCACCAGCAGGATCCACACCACATCCAGCACGGCGAAAATCAGGGCGCTGACAACGTAGGCGGTCAGCCAGTTCTTGGTGCGGGGGCTCATGGCGGGCTCCTTGGCTCGGGTGCGGTTCAGGAGTGGTTCGCAGCCACTGCCGGGAGCGGACTGCCCGGATCCGCATTCTTCCAGGAGGGCAGCCGGGCAACCATGCCGGTTCCGCCCCATACAGGATGGCCCCCGCTCCGAACACTTAGTGGACAAGGCCACCATGGCTGAGTTGTTGTTGGATACAGCCGTGCCCGGAGGGGTGCGGACGGGGACCGGCCGTGCAGCAGCGCGCGGCGGACCAGGGGAAAGGAATCTGTCCGTGAACGAAAAGAGCCGCAAGGCCCTCATCAGCACCATCATTGCCGTGGTGGTGGCGGTGCTCATCGCCCTTGCCGGAAGCCAGGGCGGGTCGAGGATCGGCGGGTTCCCTGTGTTCGCACTGGGGGTCGCCACTGCCTTCGTGATCCAGTGGCTGGTGTTCATCCCGTCCTACAAAGCGCAGACGGAGAAGTTCTACGACCTCACCGGCGCCCTGACCTACATCTCCATCACGGTGTTCCTGGTGCTGGCGTCCCCCGGCGTGGATGCCCGCGGCATGCTGCTGGCAGCCATGGTGGTGCTGTGGGCCGCGCGGCTGGGCAGCTTCCTGTTCCTGCGGATCAGCAAGCACGGCAAGGACGACCGGTTTGACGAGCTCAAGCCGGACTTCTTCCGCTTCCTGAACACCTGGACCATCCAGGGCCTGTGGGTGGTGCTCACCGCGGCGCTCGCGTGGGTGGCCATCACGTCGGACAAGAAGGTGGGCCTGGACTGGTTCTTCTGGGTCGGCCTGCTGGTGTGGCTTGTGGGCATCACCATCGAGACCGCGGCGGACCTCCAGAAAAACCGGTTCAAGGACGATCCCGCCAACAAGGGCCGCTTCATCAGCACCGGCCTGTGGTCCAAGTCCCGCCACCCCAACTACTTCGGCGAGATCACGCTGTGGGTGGGTGTCGCCATCATCGCCCTGCCCGTCATGCAGGGCTGGCAGTGGGCGGCGCTGGTCTCCCCGGTGTTCGTTGCCCTGCTGCTGATCAAGGGAAGCGGCGTGCCGCCCCTGGAGAAGAAGGCGGACAAGAAATGGGGCGGCCAGGCGGACTACGAGGAGTACAAGAGGAACACTCCGGTGCTGGTGCCGAAGCTGAAGTAGGGCTCTGCCGCAGCAGGATTAACGACGGCGGCATCCGGAACCGGGTGCCGCCGTCGCCCGTTGATCAGTTACGATTTAACCCATCAAGGGGAGTACTCCCGTCTGTGCGTGGCCCGTCAATACGGATGCAGCGAAGCATCCCGGGCCACCGGCTCCGGTTCCCACCGGGCGGAGGAGACCTTGGCGTACATGTCAGCGCCTACCCTTTGGAGTACCCGCCATGCAGGTAACACCCCTCGTCTGGATCATCACCATTGCTGTGACCATCCTGTTCTTCGTTTACGAGTTCTTCGCCCACGTCCGCAAACCCCACGAACCGTCCATCGGTGAATCGGCGCGCTGGTCGGCCTTCTACATCGGGCTCGCGCTGGTGTTCGGCGCCGGGATTGGAATGGTGTCCGACTGGACGTACGGCGGCGAGTACTTCGCCGGGTACCTCACCGAAAAAGCCCTGTCCGTGGACAACCTGTTCGTCTTCCTCATCGTGATGACAGGCTTCGCCGTTCCCAAGAAGTACCAGCAGAAGGTGCTGATGGTGGGCATCATCATCGCCCTCATCCTCCGCGGCGGGTTCATCGCCATTGGCGCCACCCTGATCGAAAACTTCTCCTGGGTGTTCTACATCTTCGGCGCCCTGCTGCTCTTCCTCGCGTACAAGCAGGCCTTCGGCGGCCACGACGCCAACCCGGCTGACGGCAAATTCATGAAACTGGTCCGCCGTGTCCTGCCGGTCACCCCGGACTACCACCGGGACCGGCTCACCGTGAAGCTGGACGGCAAGCGGTTCGTGACGCCGATGATGCTCACCATCATCGCGATCGGCTTCGTGGACCTGGTTTTCGCCGTCGATTCAATCCCCGCGATCTACGGCCTGACCAGCGAAGCGTACATCGTCTTCACGGCCAACGCCTTCGCCCTCATGGGCCTGCGGCAGCTGTTCTTCCTCATCGGAGGCCTGCTGGAGCGCCTCGTCTACCTCGCGCAGGGCCTCGCCGTCATCCTCGCGTTCATCGGCGTCAAGCTGGTCTTCCACGCGCTGCACGTCAACGAGCTCCCCTTCATCAACGGCGGCCAGCCGCTCCTCTGGGTGCCCGAGATCCCCATCTGGTTCTCCCTGCTCTTCATCGGCGCCACGATCCTCGTGGCCACGGCGGCCAGCCTGGCCAAGACCCGCGGCGGGGGTGAGGCCGAAGTCCGGGCAGGTGAGGTCACGGACTCCACAGCAGGCAGCCCGCGCTAGCCGGCGGCTGGCCACCTGCGCAGGACGTACGACGGCGGCACTCCAGGTGGGTGCCGCTGTCGGGTAGTCCACTCCATGACATGGTCCACTGACCCCTGTTGAAGAAGCGGGGCCCGTCCTACACTTAAAGCGCCTGCAGGTAACCATCAGATGACGCCGGGTTGTTCAGGACATGAGAATGTCCGAGCCGTCTCTTAGCGAGATCGCGAAGGTACCTGCAGGTTCTGCGTCTGAAGACTGCAGTGCTGGAGGGGCTCCCCTTCTGCCGTCACCGTGCGCCGTACGTGGATGCGTCCCGGATCTTTCCCAGGCGCAGCGTTGGCGCAGGAGTCGGGAAGGATTGCCCGAGTTCCGCTGGAACCGTCAATCCGGGAGATTCCCCGACGCTAAGCTCTTGCGTGGCGTCAGCGGTAATGGGGGCTGACGCACCAAACTTTTCATGCACACAACCTGGGGAATCTGCATGTCCAGAAACGCGTCCTTGCCCGACACCATGCCTGCCTCCGGCGCCCGCTGGACGGCCGCCGTCGTCCTTTCCGCGCTGCTGGCCCTCTTCGGCTCAAACCTGCCGGCGGTGGCTGCTGACACAGGCACCGAGCCGTCAGCAACAGTCAAGGCCGCGGTGCCTCCGGCCAAGGGCTTCCGGTGTGAGTACGTCGCCCGGCAGGTCTCTGTGAAGGCGCGGTACAGCCTGTGGGTGACGCAGGCGGAGCACGACGCCATCGCCGGTATCCTCGCCACCTGCCCCGGGCAGCAGGCACCCGCCACCGTAGCGGCTGCCTCCAGCGCCACGGTCGTCTACTACGCGAACTGCTCCGAGGCCGTGGCTGCCGGGGCTGCCCCCTTGTATGCCGGCAGCCCCGGATACCGTTCCGGACTGGACGGCGACGGCGACGGAGTAGCCTGCGAGGGATAGCTCCCGTTATGCCGCCTTCGGCCCTGTTTGGGGCGGGGCGTCCTTGTTCAGTGCCAGGCCTGCGATGATCGCGCCGGCCAGGAGGAGTACGAACGGCGTTTGGAGAATTGAACCCAGAAGTGCGAACCCCGAGTCCGCAATAGGCCTTGACGCCGCAATGAGGCAGGCAACGTCCATAGCCAGGGCCACCACGTAGCCGGCGACGAAAATGACCATCACCGCGGGCGGCCGGTAACCCTTGGTGAAGGCCCGCACTGCCGAGTCGTAGGCCACGAATTTCAAGCCGATGAAGATCGGAGTGAAGGTCAGCAGGTCCACGATATGCACATTGTCCGGGAATCTGCGCAGCGGCACGTTCGCGTCGCCTTGGTAGACCCCCTCGGAAAAGAACCACCTGGTGCCCAGGTGGATCCCGATCAACAGGGCCGACAGCAGCCCGTACCGCAGCCATGTTCCACGCCGTGTCATCCCCATCGCCCAGTATGGCTGTGCGTGCCATGTGGGTTTCAAGGCAGTTGCGGCAAACTTGAGGTGCCGGCGGGGTGCAGGCCGTTCATGCTCTTCCCCGGACGGCCTCCAGATGGCAGATTGTTCCTTGGCGCCGGAATAGCCGGACACGAAAAAATACGCTTAGGGGCTCCATGGCTCACGCCGAGAACCAGATCACCATCAGCCGTTCGCCCGACGAGGTATATGCGTTCCTGGCCGACGGGCTGAACAACACGGCCTGGCGCGCAGGCGTTCAGTCGATCTCGCTGCAGAGCGGCACTCCCGGAATGCTTGGCGCGGTGTACAAGCAGACGCTGAGCGGACCCGGCGGCCGGCCCATCGACGGCGACTACGAGATCACCGCAGCCGAACCCGGCAGGCTCCTCGGCTTCCAGGTGGTGGCCGGTCCTGCCCGCCCGTCCGGCGCCTACCACCTCGGGCCATCCGACGGCGGGACAACGGTCCGCTTCACCCTGGACTTGCAGCCCAAGGGACTGATGAAACTCGTCGGGCCGATGGTCCAGCGCACCATGGACCAGGAGGTAGCCCAACTGGCCCACCTCAAAGCAGTCCTCGAGGCGCGGTAGGCATGAGCCGTGCGGGACTAACACCGGCAAGGATGGACTCCCGCATCAGGAATCACGACGGCGGCACGCGGCAGTGTGCCGGAGGTATGGGGTTCGTGCGGCAGACTTGAGGGTGCTCCCCAACGAAAGCAGGACCCCGTGATCACTCTCCAGCAGGACGCCGACGGCTTCGTCCGCATGAACCGCCACTACCCGGCCAGTGTTCGGATCCGGATTGCCTTCAACGATGGCAGCACCGGCGAGTTTTCCGGCCGGGTCCTCAACAACGCCTACGACGCCGCGCTCGCCGAGTTCCGCGCCCAGAACAACCTCGACGCGAAGGGCTTCAGCCGGACTCCGGCAGGCCGTATTAACTCCGGCAACAAACTGGACTTCGTTCCCGTGCACCCGGGCATGGGGGAGTAGCCGGAGCGACAAGCCTGCGGGTGGTCACACGGCAAGTGCATCGGCATGCCGGTGAGCAACCTTCCACTGCCCGCCCTCGCGCCGGTAGACCTGCGTGGCCCGGAGCGTGAGGCCGGTGGGCTCGCCGTCCCGGCGGAATGAGATGCGTTCGATGCCGGCGGTGTAGGCCATGTCTCCTATGACGTCGCATGCCTGCAACTCGAACTCGTACGATGTGCAGTTGGAAAAGCTGTTTTCCAGGAACCTGAAGATTTGCTCTACTTCTGCCAGCCCGTAGGCGTTGCGGAAGGCTCCCAGGATGCTCACCGGCTCACCTTGCGACCAGATGGCGCGCCGGGGGTCCGCGTCGCCGTTGTGCAGGGCGACTTCCGCGTCATGCAGGGTCGTTTTGACCCACTGAATGAAGTCTTCGCGGTCACTCATGGCGTCAAGGTATCTGCGCCGTGCGGGCCCGGCAAGGGCGGAAAGTCCCTACGAGTGCGGGCTTTCAAGTCACCAACCCCGCCGGGTTTGTACCTAAGGCACCGGCCCAAAAGAGGGGGAAATGTTGGGGGCTGTTCCTCTCGACCGGTCCTCAGCCCGGGCCTAATGTTTCCTCGCAAGCATCCGGCGAGGAGGAATGAGGTGCCCAAAATGGGAGCACAGGAAGACGCCGCACTGGTTCGGCGAGGCTATGAAGCGTTCAGTGCAGGCGACATGGATACGCTCAGGGAGCTGTTTGCTGAAGACGCGGTCTGGCACGTAGGCGGCACAGGTCCGCTGTCCGGCGACAAAAAGGGCCGGGAGGCGATCCTGGCCTACTTCGGCGAACTTGGTACGCGGTCAAACGGTTCGATGAGGGTCACCGTGGAGGACGTGGCCCAAGGTGATAGATATACGGTTGGCGTCCAGTTTTCGCACGCGGAGCGCGACGGCAAGACCATGGACCAGCGGCAGGTCATCGTGTTCAGCATTGCCGACGGAAAAGTCGCAGAGGGCACTGAGATGCAGGCGGAAACCACGTTGGTTTCTGATTTCTGGTCCTGACTGAGAGGGCCCTTCAGTTGCTGTGACTCTAGCCGGTGCTGTCCCCCGAGCACCATGCCGTTCACTCTGCTGGGGAGCAGAAGGTAATGCCGCAAACAGGGTGGAAACTACCCTATGCCGCCTGGCATGGAGCAACATACGGTGGACCGCACATCGGCCGGCGCTTTTCCTTTGCATAGGGCTTGCCGTCATCCCGCAGGAGGTCAACCATGCGCATTAACCCCAGGATGTTCGCAGTTCCCGTCGCCGTGGTAACGCTGCTCGTGTCGGCCGGTGGGGCGTCAGCAGCTCCGCCCGAGGTCATTAAGGAAAATGACGTCACGGGCTTGGTGATCAACGGTTGCAACAGCGAAGAGGTCATCCTCCTCGACGGGATCTTCCGCACAGTCATTAAGACTTCTGCAGACGGCACCACGAAACAGTTGGCATTCATCCACTTGACCGGCACCGGAACTTCCGGGTCCAAGTACGTCGTCAACCAATCGTTGCAGGACAACTTCAACGGTACGACCTTCAGCGGGAGCACGTTCTCTGTTCTTGTCAGCCAAGGACCACAGCCCAACGAAACAGTGACTTTCAGTTGGGATGGAGACAACTTTTCGGCGGAGTCCGTTTGCCACGGCTAGATACCGGCCCTTCCCTGTGACTCTAGCCGGCGCTGCCCTGGTGGGCCGTCACCACAAAGTGTTCCACCCGGCGGTCCGGAACCAGCCAGATCAGCGCGACGACGGTGAATACCGCGACTCCCAGCAGCGGCTGAACGAAGGTGAGGGCGATGCCGGTGAGGTAGATTAGCGGCGAGGCCTTGCCCTTCCAGTCCTTGCCTACGGCCTGGGCCAGGGCCCCATCCTTGCCCTGCACCGCGATCAGCCGCCGCTCCAGGATGAAGTAGGCGATCGCGGCGCACAAAAGGTTGACGCCGTACAGCAGCACGGGAACCTGCAGGAAACCGGACTCGTCCATCCACCGGGTGGTGAACGGGAACAGGGACAGCCAAAACAGCAGGTGGAGGTTGGCCCAGAGGATGCCGCCGCTCACCCGGCTGGCGAGGTGGATCATGTGGTGGTGGTTGTTCCAGTAGATCCCCACATACACGAAGCTCAGGAGGTAGGTGAAGATCGTGGGCAGGATGGCGGCGACGCCTGCCCACGTGGGTTCCTCGGGCGTGTGCAGTTCCAGCACCATGATGGTGATGATGATCGCCAGTACGCCGTCGCTGAAAGCCTCAAGCCGGTTTTTATTCACCCGAACATCATGCACGCAAAGTCACGTGGACAGGGGCCTCACACGACGATGGTGACCGTGCCCGCGTCGCCGTCCACGCTCACCTTCTGTCTACCGGCCAGCCGCTGCGTCGCCACCCCCGTGCCCAGGACGGCCGGGATGCCGTACTCGCGGGCCACGATGGAGCTGTGGCTCAGCGGCCCGCCCACATCGGTGACCACAGCGGAGGCCATCGCGAACAACGGCGTCCAGGCCGGAGTGGTCATGCGTGCCACCAGCACTTCGCCGGGCTGCATCAGGCCGAAGTCCTCGGGACCGCGCAGCACGCGGGCAGGCGCAGTCACCCGCCCGGAACTCGCACCCGCGCCCTTGATCACGTCGCCGGACTGGCGCTGCGATCCCGCCGGCATCATCGAGCCGAAGGCCTTCTCCATCCACGCTTTTTGCGGCAGCATCTGCGGGGCTTCGGCCTTCGCCTGGCCGCGCCACAGCATCCTGCGTTCCTCGACGGCGGCGGCCCGGACCGGCCGCGACGCACCGGCCAGGGAAACATTGGCCTCCACGTCCGCCAGCCCAAACTCCACCGCACTCTGAAGTTCCTGGAAGCGCAGCCAGAATACGTCGTCGGGTGCGGCGATGACACCCGACAGCACCAGCCGCCGGCCGAGTTCCCGCAGTATCCGCCGCAGCAGCGGCCAGGCGAGTCCGACGTCGGCCAGGGCATCCTCACGCACCGGTGCCGTCTCCTGCGCCCACTTCAGCACCCGGAGGAACAGGGCCCGGCGCCGCGGGCCGAGGCGCGAGGCCACCTCACGGGTCAGTGCCTCCCGCCGCTCGGTCAGGAGCCGCTGCCGCTCATGCGGGTCGGTGCCCTGCCCGCGCAGGTAGAACTTCACGGTTTCCAGCTGCGCCGACGGGTTGTCCGCCGGCACCGGGGTGGCGAAGTCCAGGTTGTAGACCGCGTGCCCGTAGAGGTCCAGGTGTTCCTGGAAGGTGAACCGCCATTCCTGCCACAACACGTCCTTCACGCCCTCCGGCGCGGAACCTGTGCGCAGGCACTCGGCGAGTTCCGGCGTCGGCCGTTCAAGCAATGCCTTCACCAGGGAAGGATCGCTGCGCGCCCAGCCCGCGAGGTCGTACAGGGACTTTTCCGCCCGGATGGGCTCGCTGTCAAAGCCCAGCAGGAACTCCTGGGCCGCGGGATCGCCTTCACGCCGGACAGCCTTGTAGCAGGCCCGGAAGGAAAGTTCGCTCATGTCGGCCATCGGGATGATGGACTGCACAGCGGTGTAGTACACGGTTCCGGCGTCCAGGAGCGCCTGCACGCCGGCCAGCAGATCCTCTCCCGAAAGCTCCGTTGGTGGTTTCGCCGACCAGTCCTTGATGATGCGTTCGTAGCGCGGATGCGAGTAGTCGCGCCAGCCGGCGACGCCCATATGCGCCTTGCCGCCGAACAGTGCCCCCATGGCCGGCACCGTCCTCCCCGTCATCCGCAGCATGGGCCAGGTGCGGTAGTAGTAATAGGCGTAGCCGTTGACGGTGGGGAATCGGACGTCGCCCTCGCGGAGGGAGCCCGGCCCCAGCGCCTGGTTCATCAGGGCGGACAGCGAGCGGGACACCGAGCCGTCGACGAGGTCGGCGAAAAGCGGGGTGAGCGGCTCCGGCATCTGCTCCACGATGCTCGCCCGGAAGTAGAGGCCCTTGGGGTAGGGGACAGGCCATTCCGTGGGGACGTCCGCCGCGGGTTCGGGCAGCGCGGTGATGGGCCGGGACTGGAGCAGGAAGAACGTGCCGTCCGCCCTGGCCCACTCGATGTCCTGCGGGGCGCCGAAGTGGTCAGCGATCCGCTGTCCGTGGGCGGCGAGCTCGGACGCCGCGGCATCGTCCAGGACCGGCGCACGACGGCGGTCTTCCGCCACCTTTTCCTCAGCCGTCCCGTCCTCCGTCAGGACCGTCATGACCTCCTTGTCGGCTGTCTGCCGCGTGAGGACTGTGCCCGTGGGAGTGTCCACGGTCAGGTCATCTGTGGTGACCTGCCCGCTGACCACGGCCTCGCCCAGGCCCCACGCGGCGCTGATCACCGTCTGGTCGCGGCGGCCGTTCGCGGGGTTGGCCGTGAACATCACCCCGGCTGCCTCGGCCTCCACCATCTGCTGGATCACGACGGCGAGACGCACCTGGCCGGGCAGCACGCCTTCGCGGGCACGGTAGGCCATGGCGCGCGCCGTCCAGAGGGAGGCCCAGCAGTTGATGACGGCCTTGGCCAGGGCGTCCTGGCCGCGGATGTTGAGGTAGCTTTCCTGCTGCCCGGCGAAACTGGCGGAGGCGAGGTCCTCGGCCGTGGCGGAGGAGCGGACCGACACGGCGGTGTCCCCGCCGCCGAGGCGTGCATACGCTGACCCGAGTTCGGCCTGGATGGCGGCAGGCATGGAGCCTTTGCGGAACAGGGTCCGGATCAGCGCCGACGCATGCTCATACTCCTGCGGCGACGCATCAGGTGGCAGTGCGGCCAACTCCTGGATGGCCGCCCCGAGGTTGTTCCCGGCGGTGAAATCAGCGTACGCGGCGGTGGTGAGGACCACCCCCGGCGGGACCGGCAGCCCGGCCCGGATAAGGCCTCCCAGGCCCACGGCTTTGCCACCCGCCCCGGCGATGTCGCTCCGGTCCACGTCGCCCAGGTCCATGACGTAGGTCATGACGATGCCCCCTTACTGTCGATCGCCGTCGGCCGTTTCCAAAGCACTGCCGCCAGGACCGCAACCCATAGCAGGAACGCCCCGATGCTGATGCGCTCGCCGACGCCCAAGACGACGTTCGGTCCCGGGGCTGCCATGAACGCGACCATACCCATGAGGGCTGACAGTGCGAGCGAGACGATCGAGTAGGCGCGCATCCGGCCGTGGAATCCTGCCGCGACGAAGCACATCGCGGCGACCATGAGGGCCAGTTGCACGTTGGTGGCCACGATGTGCGCGGGGATGGACGAATCGTCGCCCAGGCGCAGCGGGAAGAGTGCGCCGATGATGTTCCAGAGCCCGTAGGCGGTGAGCAGCCCGGCGCCGATGCGCAGGGCCCGGTTCCCGCGGACCGAGTTCCAGGCGCCCACCCCGAACGCGGTGAACAGCACTGTGTAGAGCCACGTGAACGGGACCAGGACCGGGTAGCCGGGGGAGCCCACGGCGAACAGTTCGCTGACCATCTGTTCCGTGCGGCGGTAGCCGGCCCATTGGGAGGCCGCGATGCCGTCGGTGAACACCACATAAAGCAGTGATGACAGCGGTCCGGCGGCGAGGAGCGTGATGCGCAGGGCGTCGCTGCGGTGGCCGTCGAACGGCAGGGCCCGCCCGCGTCCGGGGAGCCGTCCTCCTGCAACTGACATGGTGGGATGTCCTCAGAGCCCGCGCTCCAGCAAGCGGCCCGGCGCAGGGCACGCGGGCGTTGGCCCCGACGCCTACCTGTTCCAGATTGTTCCCGGCCGCCGTGCCCCGCTAGGGCCGAACGGCCTTGGGGCTGCGGTAAGCGCCGGAGCCCTTTCCCCTACTCCTGTTATTGGGTATCCCGGGATATTGACTGCCGCTGTTCCGGGGGATACGTTCCGCCTTATCGGCGCCGGTCCCGCAAACCACGGAACGAGGCGCCGCGGGACAGGCCAGGAGGAGAGACCATGCCGAAGTATCTGTTTGAAGCCACATACGTGGGCCAGGGCATTAAAGGGCTTATGCAGGAAGGCGGAACCGCGCGGCGTGATGCCCTTGCGGAGGCGCTGAAATCCGTGGGCGGAACGCTGGAAAGCTTCTACTACGCCTTTGGTTACTACGACGTCCTGGGCGTTTTTGAGGCGCCGGACGACGCAAGTGCTGCCGCGCTGTCGCTGCTGATCAATTCGTCGGGGACCGTCAACGTCCGGCTGAAGCCGCTCCTCACTGTGGAGGACATAGACGCGGCCGCGAAGAAGACCCCGTCCTACCGGGCGCCGGGACAGTAGGGGAGTGTCGCGCCGTGGCCAGCGGGCCGCCGTCGGAAATTACGACGGCGGCCTGCCGCTGCCTGGGCGGGTTACTGCGGACACTGCCTGGCGGCGAGAAGCGCGAGATCGTAGATCAGCTGCTGGACTTCGCGCTCGCGGCCGCTGACTCTTGGGACCGGCGTCTGGGAGGGCGCGGTTCCTTTGCGCGGTGGTGCCGGAACGGGGCGGTGCGCTGCGGAATTACTTGGGCTGCCGGGTCCCGCGTTGCGGGCTCCGCCAGTGATATTGCCTTGAAATGCGTCCGTCGTGAGCAAGATATTTCCCCCTGGTCGAACCTGTGACCACCTTAGGAAGCGGCATTCGCATTCGGAAGGGCTTTTGTCCATTGAGGGGATTTATTGCCTCAATCTTGATCGAAACCTGTAGTAGGGGAGAGCTGCAGTCAGGAAAGCCATGTCCTGCTGTTACGCGTTGCCTGCACCTTGCCCGGTGTCCTCCCACAGGACATCCAGGTTGTGGAAGATCACGGGCCCGTCGCACAGCTCGGCCATCCGGGCAGCGAACTCGGACGTCTCCGGACGGCCGGAGTTCTCCATGGCCGAGTCAAAGGAATCGAAGTCCACGATCGTGAAGTAGTGCCCGGGATGGTCCCGGTCAGCGGTGGCCATGATGTGGCGGAAGGTGGGCGGAGTGGTTCCCTCGGTTCGGGAAGGGCGGCCCAGCTCTTCGATCTCCTTGATGCGGGAGGACGTGAATTCGATGATCTGCACAAACCCGGCCATGATGGCTCCTCGACGGCGGTGGACGCTGATGCGGACCACCGTAAACCCGGCGGCGACCTGGGCACAGGGGGAAAATTACCCTACTTCCCCCGCTGAAAGCGTGCAGCATGGCAGATCAATCAGCCGGAGACGAGGAGCGGCGGGGACCGGGCAGGGGACCCGCCGCTGCCCGTCAGCGGTTGGCGCCCAGTGCCGCCCAGGCCTTGTTCCGGCGGTCGGCAAGGTCCCTGCGGGCCGCCAGGGCATCAGCCAGGCTGACGGCGGCGAACCGGGTCGCCGTTCCGGGCGCAGCCCGGGCCACCAGGTCCATATCCGCGCTGATCACGGTGCCCACCATCGCGTAGCCGCCGCCGGAGACGGCATCCCGGTGCAGGATGATCGGCTGGGTGCCACCGGGAATCTGGATGGATCCCACGGCATACCCCGCATCCACGATGTTGGAAGGGTCCGAGCCGGCGCCGAACGGCTGTTCCCGCTCCTTCCATTTGACCCCCGGTCCGGAGTAGCGAAGACCCATCCGGTCAGCCACGGGCGTCACTTTCCACTCCTCGTTGAGGAGATTGCCCAGGCCTTCGTCGGTGAGGCGGTGGTCATACAACCCCAACACGATCCGGACTTCCTGCTCCTTGGCGAAAACAGGCCGGAATTCATCCGGGACGCTTTCGGCCTGGGGGAGTCTTCCGCCATTGAGGGGAGCGCCCACGGGGACCACGTCGCCCGCTTCAAGCTTGCGGCCCTTGAACCCGCCGATAGCACCCAGGCTGTACGTGGACCGGCTGCCCAGCACCTCCGGGACGTCGATGCCGCCTTGGACGGCGATGTAGTAGCGGGTGCCGCCCTGGATGACGCCGAAGGAAAGCTGGTCCCCGGCCTTCAGGACCAGGCGGCTCCACTGGGGCCGCGGCTCCCCGTTGACCTTCACCTCCACAGGAGCGCCGGTGACGGCGATGACGGCGTCGCTGTCGGTGGTCAGCACCGGGCCCAGGTAGGTGCACTCAAGGACCGCTTCGCGTGCCGTGTTTCCCACCAGGGCGTTTCCCAGCTCCGCGGAGTACTGGTCCATGGAGCCGCTTTGCGGGATGCCCACGTTGTAGTGGCCCGTGCGCCCCTGGTCCTGGACCGTGGTGGCCAGGCCGGGGTTTCCAATTTCAAATGCCATTGAGGGCCTCCATGAGTTCACGGTTGTAGCCTTCCGGGTCGGCCAGCGCCCTGGACAGCTCGAACGTTACCGGCGCTTGCCGGTAGCGGAAGGTGCCGGCGGAGATCTCCGCCTGGATGGCGTTGTATTCCGCTTCCGTGACCGGTTTGAATTTCACGATGTCCCCGGGGCGGAAGAACACCATGAAGTCCTTGAAGTCAGCCAGGGCCTGGTCGGGGTCGAAGATGGGGGCAGCGGCCACGCCGAACATCTGGTACCCGCCGGCACCCCGGACGGAATAGATGCAGCCGAAGCATCCGCCGTGCCCCACGGTCAGCTTGGGGGTGTCGGTCCGCGGGCTCAGGTATTTGGGGACCTCCAGCTGCTTGTCGCGGTCCACCAGCTGGAACAGGAACGGCAGCCCGGCCACGAAGCCCACCATGGACACCAGCCACGGCTGTTCGTGGTGCCGCTGGATGAACTCCGCCGCGTCCTCCAGGTGGTTGACCTTGGCCGCGTAGTCGATGTCGCTGCCTTCGGGCTCCTGGTGGAACCCTTCGCGGAACCGCTCTGCCACTTCTGCGGTGAACGGGTCCTCGTACCAGACCGGGACTTCAACGATCCGGGTCTCCAGTGCCCGTTCCTGGTGGGACGCCAGGTCCCGCTCGATGCCGCGCACAGCTGTTTCCAGTTGTTCCGGAGGCAGGACGTCGGGGTCGAAGCGCACCAGCAGGGATGCGTTGGCCGGGCAGATGTCCACGATTCCCGGAAGCCCGGCGTCGGATAGCCTGCCGGCGATGGACATGACCTTGAAGTTCGCGGGCAGGCTCATCGCTTCGGAGACTTCCACGAACAGGAATTCGTCCCCGCCCCAGGTGTAGCGCGCACCCGGGAGGACGGCGGCTTCGGTGGTCATTTTGCCCCCATGAGGTCGGCTGCGGTTTCAATGAACTTGGAGTGGTGGCTGACCTCGGCGAATTCAGGCCGCGCCAGCAGGGCCAGGTGGACGGGGACGGTGGTTTTGACCCCTTCAATGTGTGTTGCCTCCAGCGCCGCCACGGTTGCGGCAATGGCCGCATCCCGGTCCGGGGCGTGGACGGCCAGCTTGGCCAGGAGGGAGTCGTAGTACGGGCTCACCACCGAACCTGCCTCCACCCCGGTGTCCACCCGGATCCCCTCACCCGATGGCCAGTCCAGCGACCGGATGGTGCCCGGGCTGGGGAAGAAGTGGTGGCTGGGGTCTTCCGCGTTGATGCGGCATTCGATGGCGTGGCCGCTGAAGTGCACATCGTCCTGGGAAATGGACATGGATCCGGTGGAAGCAATCAGCAGCTGCTCGCGGACCAGGTCCACACCGGTGATCTGCTCGGTGATGGGGTGCTCCACCTGGATCCGGGTGTTCATTTCGATGAAGGCGGCCTCGTGGTTCACGGGGTCGTACAGGAACTCCACGGTGCCCGCGCCGTGGTAGCCGCACTGGCGGGCAAGGGCCACGGAGGATTGCCTGATGGTGGCGCGGACGGCGTCCGGAAGGTTGGGTGCGGGTGCTTCCTCCAGTACTTTCTGCGATCGGCGCTGCATGGAACAGTCGCGGTCGCCGAGGTGGATGAAGTTGGTCCCGTCGCCCAGGACCTGCACCTCCACGTGGCGGGCGTGCTCCACGAACCGTTCCAGGTAGACGGTGGGGTCGCCGAAGACGGCGGCGGCCTCGCCCCGGGCCATCTCGATGGTTTCCAGGAGCTCGCTTTCGTCGTGCACGAACCGGATGCCCCGGCCGCCGCCGCCGGCGGAAGCCTTCACCACCAGCGGGTAGCCGATGGCACGCGCAATGTCGACGGCGTCGGCTTCCGGATCCAGGGGACCATCAGACCCCTTAAGCACCGGGACGCCGGCCTTGGCTGCCGCTTCCCGGGCCAGAGATTTGTTGCCCATCATGGCGATGGTGTCCGCGTTCGGTCCCACCCAGGTGAGGCCTGCGTCCGCCACCTTCCGGGCGAAGCCGGCGTTCTCCGAGAGGAAACCGTAGCCCGGGTGCACGGCGTCGCACCCCTGCTCCAAGGCCGCGGCCACCAGGGCGTCCTGGTTCAGGTAGCTGGCGGTTGCCTGGGCCGGGCCCACCACCACGTAGTGGTCGGCTGTCCGGGCTGCCAGTGATTCCGCGTCGGGCTCGCTGACCCCCAGGACGGTTTCGATGCCCATGTCGCGGGCGGTCCGGGCGATCCGCACGGCGATCTCGCCGCGGTTTGCGATGAACAGTTTCATGGGCTGCCTTTATCCTTCCCGGATGACGACGATGGAGTCGCCCGGGTTGACCATGTCGCCTTCGTTGACTTCAAAGGATTCCAGGGTCCCGGCGACGTCGGACTGGATCTCGGTGAACTGCTTCATGATTTCCACGATGCCGATGGTCTGGCCGACTTCGATGGTGTCGCCTTCATTGGCGAACGGGGGTTTGCCCGGCCCGGGCTTGCGGTAGAAGACGCCGGGAAGGGGTGAAACGATCGTGGCCATGTGCTGCTCGCTTTCAGGAGTGGGTGGATCGGGATGAGTCGAGTGCCTTGCGCACGGCGGAGGCGACGGCGACGGCGTTGGGTGCATCCGAGTGGACGCAGATGCTCTGGAAGGCGATGTTCAGGGGAGTGCCGTCGACGGCGGGAACGGGCCCGCCTGCCATCGCCCGGCTGACGCGTTTCGCGGCGGCGTCCGGGTCGGTGGGTGCGGGGCGTCGCTGGATGAGGAGCTCGCCGCCGGGGCCGTAGTTGAGGTCCACGTAGAGCTCCGCGACGAAGTCCACGCCCATGGCGCGGCACACGGATTCATGGGCGGTCCCGGCCAGGCCATAGAACGGAACACCGAACTGTTTGGCGGTTCCGGCTGCCGCCTGCATGAGGTCTTCGTCTCCGGCGAGCATGCCGTAGAGCGCGCCGTGGGGTTTGATGTGGTTCAGGGACAGCCCGTTCTTCGCCAGGAAGGCGGTCAGTGCCCCGGTCTGGTACAGGATGATGGACTCGACCTCTTCCGGGGTGAGCACCATGCGGCGGCGGCCGAACCCCATGGGATCGGGGAGCCCGGGATGGGCGCCCACGGCCACGCCGTGTTCGGCGGCAAGGGCCACCGTCCGGTTCATGACGTCTGGGTCCCCGGCGTGGTAGCCGCAGGCCACGTTGGCGACGTCGATGATTTCCATGAGTGCGGCGTCGTTGCCGAACTCGTGCAGGCCGAAACCTTCACCCATGTCCGAATTCAGGAGCACCTGGGCAGGCGTGGTGTGCGTCACGTTTTTTTGCATGCAGGCAACGGTACCGAGGCTGGGGGTCAGCCGGAATTGGGCGGATCGCCGAATGTGGCCCCGCGGATTATGCTATTTGCACTAACAGGAGGGCTTGTCATGCGTGTTGCCGACCTTGTGGCGGATGCTGCGCTGAACATCCGCCTTGCCGTGCCGGGCAGTCCCGGACGCCTGGCCCGGCCTATCGCTTGGTGCGCGCCCACGGAGCACATGGACCCCACGCCGTTCCTCACCGTCAACGCGCTGCTGCTCACCAACGGGATGGGCCTGAACGTCAAGGACTACCGCATCTGGGATGCCTACGTGGAGCGCCTGATGTCTGTGCCTGTCTCGGGCCTGGTTTTCGGCCTCGGTGCCGCGCACCGTGAACTGCCGCCGGGACTGGTGAAAGCCTGCGAAGCACACGGTCTTCCTCTGCTTGAGCTGCCTCCGGAGGTGCCGTTCGTCCAGGTGATGCGGCACGTGGACCAGCTCATTGCCGCCGAACGCTATGCCGAACTGCGCGCCGGGTGGGATCTGGCGGATGAGTGCACGCGGCTGGCGGCTGGCGGCCATTCGCTGGCCCAGGTCCTGGAACGGGTGGCCACCACCATCCGGGCGCGGGTGGCGGTCCTTGACCACAATGGTTTTGAACTCATGTCCGCTGGAACGGCCGAGGGCGGCACGGCCCGGACCACGCTGAGCCTGCCCAGCGGCGGGATCCTCCGGTTCAGGCTGGCCATCGAAGGCATCAAGAGCAGCCTGGTGCTGCAGCCGCTGTTGGGGCCGGTGGCGGCGGTGATTGCCATGCAGCTGAGCTACACCTTAGGGTCCCGGTCGCCCCTGCATTCGCGGGAAGCTGCGCGGTTTATCGAGGCACTCTATGAGGCCCGGGGGACTCCGGCGCCGACCCTGCGGCGCTACGCCGCGGAGGCCGGGTTCGAGCCGGACGCGGAGTGGGGCGCCGTGCTGATCGGCGGTGCGGGGGATGTTGCGCCGGCCAAGCTGCGGACCATCGCCTGGCGGGTGCGGGTGGGCCTGCAGGCTGAATTCGGGACCGTGCGGTTCATGGAGGAGGCCGGCCTGACGACGGTGCTGGTGCAGCGCGGGGAAGCGGGGATGGAACTCATGGAAGCCGTCCAAAAGTCCTTCCAGGACGGGCCGGAACTGTCCGCCGTCGTCTCCGGGTGCGGGAACCTGGACGAACTGCCGCTGGTGCTCCAGTTGGCCCGCCGCCGTGTGGGCGAGCCGGGGCTCCATCAGGCGCCGGTCGCTGACCTGGCCGGCGTGGTGGAGGGCCTGCCCGGCGCCGGGCTGGTGGCCATGTCCCGGCGGCTCCTGGCCCCGTTGATGTCCGACGGCGGCACGGCCTTGCGTGAAACGCTTGAGGTCTACCTGCGGTACAGCGGGAATACCCGCGAGACTTGCAGGGAGCTCTTCATCCACCGCAACACCCTGACGTACAGGTTGCGCAAGATTGAGGAGCTTCTCCGGGTGGACCTGGACGACGGCGAAGTGCGGGCCACCTGCCTGCTGGCACTGCGGATCGTCGCCGCCGGAACCTAGTTGGCCGCCATTTCCGCGGGCGCCCTGGCGGCGCTGCTTTCGCGGACGAACAGGGTGGGTTCCAGCTGTACGGCTTCGGGCTTTTCCCCCCTGAGCACGGCCTGGATGAGCTGCACCGCCGTCCGTCCAATGTCCGCCATGGGGGAGTGGACCGAGGTCAGCGGAATGGGAAGCTCGGCGGCCAGGGAGGTGTCGTTGTAGCCCACCACGGCCACGTCCTGTCCTACGGCGAGGCCGCGGGAGCGCAGGGCTCCCATCGCGCCGATGGCGGCGAAATCGTTGACCGCGAAGATGGCGGTGGGGCGCGGCTTGCCGCTGGCGAGGATCTTTTCCCCGGCCTCCCGGCCGCCGGCTGTGTCGAATTTGGACCACACCACGTCGTCGTCGGAAATGGTGCCGCCCAGGGAGCGCCAGCGGTCCAGGAAGCCGGCGGTGCGGTCGACGGCGGTGCTTGCGTAGGGCTCGCCTGCGATCACTGCCACCTGCCGGTGGCCCATTTCCCAGAGGTGGCTGGCCACGAGTTCGCCGCCCACGACGTCGTCGCAGGTGGCGGACGGGTAGCCCGGCACCCTGCGGTTCATCAGCACGAACGGGACTTTCCGGTCGGTCAGTTCCTGCAGGAGGCCGCCGTCAAGGTGGGCATCGCCAATGATCAGGCCGTCCACCCGCCGGGCCAGCATGAGGTCGATCTTCCGCCGTTGTTCGTCGGGGTCATCGCGGGAGTTCATCACGAACGCGGAGTACCCCACCTCGGCTGAGGCTTCGTCGATGCCCTCGTACATGATGGCCAGGACCAGGTCCGAAAGGCGGGGGACGATGACGCCGAGCAGTTTGGTGCGGCGGGTGCGGAGGCTGGCGGCCTGCGGATCGGGGGAGTAGCCCAGCTTGCGGGCCAGTTCACGGACGCGTTCGGCGGTGGCGGCCGAGGCCGCTCCCTTGGCCACGTCGGAACCGGAGTGCAGGACCCTGGAGACGGTGGACGGATGGACGCCCAGCTCCCGAGCCAAATCCTTCAGCGTGACTGTTCCGCCGCCGTCGGCCTTTTCTTTCATGTCCTTCTCCTGCCCACCGGGGCCACTGTAGCCCAGGTCCGCCCGCGCTGCCGGGAAGGGCGCCAAGGCAACCCTTGACGTGACCCGCTTCACATCCTATAGTCGTTCATCAGCGCTACCCAAACGTTTGGGTAGGTGCGCATCCCAGACCTTCCCCGGCGCCCCCACCCCCGGCGCCGCCCCTCATGCCCATCGCAAATGCCCGTTCTGCGGAAAGTTACCCAATCGATTGGGTTGCGGATTGCGCAGCAAACCACCGGAGCTGAAATGACTGTTACCGACTCCCACGTCGTGCTGCTGGCTACCGGGGGCACCATCTCGTCGCGTTCTTCCCAGGCCGGCGGCGCGGTCGCCTCCGATACCGGCGAGCAGGTGTTCAAAGCCCTCGGCCCGCGGGTGTCCCACCCTGTCCGGGTGCTGGACGTGTTCCAGAAGGGGTCCTACCTCCTGACCTTCGACGACATGCTGAGGATCTGCGCCACCGTCAAGGAAGTCCTCAAGGACCCCAGCGTCCTGGGCGTGGTGGTCACCCACGGCACGGACACCATGGAGGAGACCGCCTACCTCGCGGACCTGACGCACGCGGACGAGCGGCCGGTGGTGTTCACCGGCTCGCAGCGGGCAGCTGACTCCGACGCTCCCGACGGGCCGGACAACCTGGCCCGGGCCATCGCCGTCGCGGGTTCGGAAGTTGGACGGGGAAAGGGCGTCATGGTCCACTTTGCCGGCACCATTTACCCGGCCGCCGGCGTCCGGAAAAGCCAAACTCTTCGGTTGGATGCCTTTGCGAACCCCGATTTTGGGGTACTTGGCCAGGTATCAGCCCAGGGAGAAGTTGCCATGGCCGGCAGCGGCGGCAGGCTCGAGGCCCTGCCCCTGCCCCAGCCGGGCGGCGGCTCCCCAAGGGTGGACCTGGTTGCCGCCTATCCCGGCGCCGATTCCACCCTGATGCACGCCGCCCTTGAAGCAGGAGCGGAAGGCATCGTCCTGCAAGGAACCGGAAGCGGCAATGCAAATGCCAGCCTCTGCGCAGAGGTGGCCGCCGCCGTCGCGTCCGGCGCCGTGGTGGTGACCAGCACCCGCGTGGACGCGGGACCGGTGGTGCCCATCTACGGTGCCGGCGGCGGTGGCGAGGACCTGCGCGTTGCCGGTGCCATCAGCTCCGGCCACCTCCGGCCGTCACAGTCGCTGATCCTGCTCAGCCTCCTGCTCAGGATCAATCCTGACCGGGACCGGATCACCGAAATTTTCGCCCAACGAGGGAGGCCCCCTGAACCTTCCGCCTGACACCAAGAACACCCCGGTTTTGAACGAATTGAAAGGAAAATCTCATGGCTAAGGACATTCAAGTCGCCTTCGGCGTGGACGTAGACGCAGTGGCAGGCATGCTCGGCTCCTACGGAGGAGAGGACTCCCCGTGCGACATCAGCCGTGGCCTGTTCAGCGGTGAAGTCGGCGGACCCCGGCTGATCCGGTTGTTCCAGAAATACAATCTCCCGGCAACCTGGTTCGTGCCGGGGCACTCGATCGAAACCTTCCCCGAGCTGACCCAGATGATCGTGGATGCCGGGCACGAGATCGGCGTGCACGGATATTCGCACGAGAACCCCATCGCCATGACCCGGGAGCAGGAGACCGCCATCCTGGACCGCGCGATCGAACTGATCGAAAAGGTGTCCGGCCGCCGGCCCACCGGCTACGTTGCGCCGTGGTGGGAATTCTCGCCGGTCACCAACGAGATCCTCCTTGAGCGCGGCATCAAGTACGACCACTCCCTGATGCACCGCGACTTCGAGCCGTACTACGTCCGCGTAGGGGACTCCTGGAAGAAGATCGATTACACCAAGGACGCCCAGACCTGGATGGAGCCGTTGAAGCGCGGCCAGGAAACGGACCTGGTGGAAATCCCTGCCAACTGGTACCTCGATGACCTGCCTCCGATGATGTTCATCAAGGCATCCCCGAACTCGCACGGGTTCGTCAACCCCCGCGACATCGAAGAGATGTGGCGGGACCAGTTCGACTGGGTCTACCGCGAAATGGACCAGGCCGTCTTCACCATGACCATCCACCCGGACGTCTCCGGCCGCCCGCAGGTGCTCCTCATGCTCGAGCGCCTCATCGAACACATCAACTCCCATGAGGGCGTCACCTGGTGCACCTTCGACCAGATCGCCGACTCTTTCCTTTCCCGCAGCCCCCGTAAGGACAACAAGTCATGAGCATCCAAGAACCGGTTGTCGACCTGTCGCAGCCCCGCCCGGACGAGAAGCGCCGCTTCCCGGTCTTTTCCAAGCGCCACACCACCACCGCTACCGTCCTTGCCCTGCTGGCCTGGACCGTGGCCGTCTTCGACTACGGCCTGTTCGGCACCCTGCTGCCTGCCATGCAGCAGGAATTCGGCTGGTCTGCCCCCGAGGCCTACGCCATCAACACCTGGATCGCCGTCGGCACCGCCATCGTCTGCTTCGGCATCGGGCCCGTCATTGACCGCCTGGGCCGCCGCAAAGGCATGATGACCACCATTGGTGGGACCGCCGTCGTCTCCGGCCTCACGGCCCTGATCCCCACGGGGATCCCGTTCTTCAGCAACGCCATGCTGGTGGTGGTCCGTTCCTTCGGCGGCCTCGGATTCTCCGAGCAGGCCGTGAACGCCACTTACATGAACGAGGTCTACCAGGTCACCGAAGTCGCGGACAAGCGCAAGCGGCCCGGCTTCCACTACTCCTTCATCCAGGGTGGCTGGCCGCTCGGCTTCCTGCTGGCCAGCGCACTGGCCCTGGCCTTCCTGCCCTCCCTTGGTTGGCGTGCCCTGTACCTGATGGCCACCGTCCCGGCCGCCGTGATCGTCTGGGTCATCGCCCGGAAGCTCAAGGAAACGCCCCAGTTCGAACTGCACCACAAGCTGACCGAGCTCGAGAAGCACGGAAAGACCGAAGACGCGCACTCCCTGGCCCACGCGTACGGCGTCGAGCACTCTTCGGCAGCGCCGCTCAAGCGCATCTGGGAGCCGCACCTGCGCCGGAACACCATCGTGTTCTCCATCGCCTGGATTGTGAACTTCTTCGGCATCACCATCTTCAGCGTCCTGGGCAGCTCCGTGCTCAAGAACGCCAAGGGCGTGGAACTCTCCGATGCGTTCTGGATGCTGATCGTCATCAACCTGCTGGCCTACTTCGGCTACGTGTTCCACGGATGGCTGGGTGACAAGATCGGCCGGAAGCGGACCATCATCGGCGGCTGGATCCTCTCCGGCATTTCCTTCGCCATCATGCTCAGCCCGCTGGCCAGCGACCCGTTCACCATCATCCTGACCTACGGCGCCGGCCTGTTCTTCCTGGTGGGCCCGTACGCGGCCATCCAGTACTTCATGGCCGAGTGCTACCCGGTGAGCTGCCGGGCTACCGGAACCGCGTTCATCGGTGCCATGAGCCAGCCCGGAACCATCATCGGCGGTGCCATCTTCACCGCCATTGCCGCCGGTGCCGGCACCGGCAGCGCAGCCCTCTGGGTCGGTGCCTTGGGCACCCTGGTCTCCGGGCTCCTGATGATCGCCGCCAAGCCCCCTGCTGAAGCCCTGATGGAGGACCACCCCCATGACGTCGTCTAACAGAGTTGCCATCATCACCGGTGCCGCCAGCGGCATCGGCCGTGCCCTCGCCGTCCATTACGCCCGCCAGGGGGTGGTGTCCGTCATTGGCACCTTCCCGGGCGATCCCCACGATCCGGAGGAGACCCTCCGGCTGGTCAAGGAGGCCAACGGTGAGGCGGTGATCCACGAGGTGGACGTCCGCACCACCGCGTCCGTGGACGCCTTGGCGCAGCGGGCCGTGGATGAGTACGGCCGGCTGGACTACGCCATCGCCAACGCGGGCATCCTCCGCAACTCGCCGCTGGGGGAGATGACGGATGAGCGCTGGCACGACATGCTCAACGTGGACCTCACCGGCGTGCTGCGCACGCTGCGGGCCGGGGCGGAGAGAATGACCGACGGCGGCGCGCTGGTTGCGGTCTCGTCCATCGCCGGCGGCGTGTACGGGTGGGAGGAACACGCCCACTATGCCGCGGCCAAGGCAGGGGTGCTGGGCCTGGTCCGCAGCGTGGCCGTGGAACTGGGCCCGCGGCAGATCCGGGCCAACGCCGTGATCCCGGGCCTCATTGAGACGCCGCAGTCCCTGGACCCGGTGAATTCCCTGGGCCCTGAGGGGCTGCAGCGGGCCGGGAATGACATCCCCTGGGGCCGGGTGGGCAAGCCGGAGGAGGTGGCCAGCGTGATCGGGTTCCTCACCTCCGACGACTCCCGCTACATCACGGGGCAGGCGCTGGTGGTTGACGGCGGCCTCACCGTGAAGATGCGCGCCTGACGGCGCCCGACAGCCCGCCTGACAACGAAAGGACACCATGAACACATCGACTGCTGACCAAGCGTCCGGAAACGCCCAGGCCGGGAGCGGCCGCGGGGTGGTGGTCACCGGCGGTTCCAGCGGGATCGGCAAAGCCATTGCCGAGGCCTTCCTGGCCAACGGGGACCGGGTGGCGGTGCTGGACCGCGCCGGCGGGGACGGTGCCATCCGCGTGGACGTGGCTGATGAAGCCAGTGTGCGGGCGGCCTTCGCCGAGGCGCGGGAGAGGCTGGGCGGCATCGACGTCCTGGTCAACAGTGCGGGCCTGCTGACGGAGTCCCCGCTGGAGGACATGTCCTTGGCCATGTGGAACGAGACCCTCACGGTGGACCTGACCGGTGTGTTCCTGTGCTGCCGGGAGGTGGTGGGGGAGATGCGGCAGCGTAAGTGGGGCCGCATCATCAACATCGCCTCCCAGTTGGCCATCAAGGGCGGCGTGGGGCTGACGCATTACAGTGCCGCCAAAGCCGGCGTCGTGGGCCTGTCCAAGGCCCTGGCCCTGGAAACGGCCGCAGACAACGTGCTGGTCAACTGCATCGCCCCGGGCCCCATCGAGACGCCGCTGGTGGAGGGCATTTCGGAGAGTTGGAAGGCCGCGAAGCGCGCCGAGCTTCCGCTGGGAAGGTTCGGGACGCCGGAGGAAGTGGCGCCCGCCGCCGTGCTGCTGGCCAGCGACCCCGGTGGAAACCTGTTCGTCGGGCAGACGCTGGGGCCTAACTCCGGCGACGTGATGCCGTAAGGAAAGGGAACAACATGTGCGGTGCCTGCGGAAGGACCACCGCGGCGGACCCTGCCCTGGGGCCGGTGCGGACCATGCGGCAACACCTGATCGTGGCAGCCACGGTCAACGCCGTCTGCACCGGCCTCCCGGGCGCCCCGAAAGTGACCGCGCTTAAGGACGGTTGGCTGATGACCGGCGCGGCCGGCGCCTCCAGGCAATGCCAGACCGTCGAAGAACTGTGGTCCGCCGTGCTCGGGTGCTTCACGGACGCGTCGGTTCTGGACCGGTTGCGAAGGCGCCGCCAGGCGTACGCGGCGGATCCGGCCAACGCGGGCCTGCCTGCCCGGGCGGCCGGGCTGCTGCCGGACCCCGAACACAAGGAGATTTTGAATGACTGATTATTCCCCGCTCTGGTCACCCATCCGGATCGGTGCCACCGAGCTGGATAACAGGGTGGCGCTGGCTCCTATGACGCGGATCAGCGCCACCGAGGACGGGCATGCCACGGAGAGGATGGCGTCCTACTATCGGAACTTTGCGCGCGGCGGCTTTGGGCTGCTGATCACGGAAGGCATCTACCCGGACACCGCCCACAGCCAGGGCTACCACTTCCAGCCGGGTATCGCGACGGAGGGGCAGGCCAGGTCCTGGGCGAACGTGGTGGACGGCGTGCACCAGGCGGGCTCGAGGATCTTCGCGCAGCTGATGCACGCGGGGGCGCAGAGCCAGGGGAACCGGTATGTGACTTCCTCGGTGGGGCCATCGGCGGTGGCACCCAAGGGGGAGCAGCTGGGGTTCTACCGCGGCGAAGGCCCATATCCTGTTCCTTCCGCGATCACGTTGTCCCAAGTGAAAGAGATCCGGGACGGGTTCGTCACGGCAGCGCTGCGGGCGCAGCAGGCCGGGTTCGACGGCGTGGAGATCCATGGTGCCAACGGTTACCTTCTGGACCAGTTCCTCACGGACTACCTGAACCAGCGCGACGACCGCTACGGCGGGTCAGCGGAAAACAGGGTGCGGCTTGCCGCTGAAATCTGCCACGACGTCCGCGAGGCCGTTGGTCCGGATATGACGGTGGGGATCCGCATCTCCCAGTCCAAGGTCAGCGACACTGAGCACAAGTGGAGCGGGGGAGTGGCGGAAGCGGAGGTCATTTTCGGCACCCTGGGCGCCACGGGAATCGATTTTGTCCACACCACCGAATACCGCGCCGCCGAGCCGGCGTTCGCGGATGCGGAGGAGACCCTGGCTGCGCTGGCCAAGCGATACTCCGGGGTGCCGGTGATCGCCAACGGCAAGCTCGACGATCCGGATACGGCCGCTTCGATGCTGGCGGACGGCTCAGCGGACGTTGTCGCCCTGGGCAAGGGAGCCCTGGCCAACCGGAACTGGCCGCACCTTGTCCGCAACAACCTGGAATTCGGGGAGCTCGATCCTGCCGTCTTCGCTCCGCTGGCGGACGTCAAGGACTGGGAGTTGGAGGACAGGTAGGCCGAGAGCATGCCGCTGGGCTCGGTCCAATCGGGACGGGAAAGCAGGGGTTCCCTCCTGGCTATTGGACCGCCGTCGTAGACGTACGACGGCGGTCCAATAGCCTGAGTGCGTCATGTTGCCTGCACTCGGGCTGCTACGTCGGCGTGATGTCGAGGACTAGCGGCATGTGGTCGCTGTGAGTTAGCCAGTCTTCGTGGCTGCCGATAGTCAGCGATGCCGAGCAGGCTTCGCTTAGGAACGCATAGTCGATGTGATGGCCGAAGTGCAGCTTCTTCGTGTGGAAATACGTCTTTGTTGTTTCCGCGCCGTGGGCGTCACTGTTGGCCCGGTGATAGACGCTCTGCATACCGAGGCCGTGGAGTCGTTCTACCAGCATCGAATGGTTCCTGCCTGGATGCTCGCGGTCCCAAACAGTGTTGCTGTTGAAATCGCCGATAATAAGTGAGGGTGCAGACGTCAAGAATTCGGCGTGCCTGCTGACGACTTCGTGTGTTACCCGGACATACTTGAGCTCTTTATCCCGGACATGGGCCCACAGCCCGATGATGTTCAGACCGTCCACTGAGAACGGAATATGCCAAGGTAGGTGCGCGTCCGCCTCGTGAAGCATGTACGAACGGTTGGTGAAGCCGACGACACCGAGGCCCTTGTGGGGGTTTGAGCCGACCCACGCCTTGAACGGTGCTTCAGTTTCCATGATGTGTCTTTGGGAGGTCTCCGCCAAGATCGCGATATCGGGCTTCAGCGCTTCGACGAGGGGGCGTTTCTTTGCGAAGCCCATGGCGCAGTTCCAGGAAACAATTCGCATACTCGGTAGGCCTCAGATCTAAAGCCGCCTGCTTGAGGCGTCGAAACTAGTTGGTACATGGGTTTGGTAATGCTGGGTTAGATTGCGGGGCGGCAATTTGCTGGCCCGACATCCAGCAGAGGCGTAAGTCGCCGCGCGGCCATCGGCAGAAAGCCCCTAGTCGCAGGCTTGTTGAGTGCCCGAGGCATTAGGAGCGGGTTTCATCAGTGCTCGCGGCGGCATCGATGGGTTCGAGCCACTGCAGGAACGTTTGGCGTCCGACGACTGATCCCGGCGCCGGGATCAGGGAGCCGTGGCGCATGGCCTTGCCCATGGGGCCGGGCAGGGGCAGTGGGACGATCCGTTTCTTCTGCTGAGTTTTGGCCAGGTAGGCCGCGACCAGGCTTTTCAGCTGTTCGGCCCGCGGGCCGCCGAGATCCGGGATGCGGCCTTTCGGTCCGGCCTCGGCCGCATCCACCAGGGCCGCCGCCACCTCCTTGGCCGCCACCGGCTGGGTAGACATCATGGGCACGAATACCAGCGGGCCCACTGACGCGGCTTTGATGGACATCGGCACGAACTCGTGGAACTGGGTGGACCGGAGGACGGTCCAGGGGATCCCGCCGTGCCGGACTTCGTCCTCCTGCACCAGCTTCCCGGCGTACAGTCCTGAATTGGCCTTGTCGATGCCCACAATGGACAGCGCCACATGCTGTGTCACGCCGGCTTTCTTCGCGGCCGCCAGCAAATTCTGGGTGGCGTTGGTGAAGAAATCCACGGCTTTCTTGGTGGACATGGCCTGGATGCCGGAGACGTCGATAAGGGTTTCGACGCCCTGCAGTGCCTGGTCGAGGCCGCGCCCGGTGACCAGGTCCACCCCCTCCGCGCGGCTGATGCTGACCACCTCATGCCCGCGTTCCCTGGCGATGGCCACGACGTGGCGGCCCACTGTACCGGTTCCCCCGGCAACGGCAATCCTCATGGACGGAATCCTAGGCCGGTTCGCCGACAAACCGCTCTTCGCAGGGTAAATGCTTCTGCCAAAAGGCACTGAAACGAGGGAAGGGGGTTCGTCGTTCTCCGGCATTGAATTCCAAAGCGGTCGCGTGGACGACTTCTGGCGGGTCCCAATTCATGACTTCTCCTGCTGTTTTGTCTCGTAGCCATACATGCAGCCGGTCCAGAACTGGCTGGGTTGCCTGATCTACCGCGTCTTCCATGGCGAGAATCAGTGCAGCAAAGCGTTCGGCGATTGCCAGAGGCATCTGATTGATGAGGGAGATGGGAGCAACCTTAGTTGCCTGCCCGGCATCGTCCAGCAGGACAATCGGGAGGGGGAGGGCCAAGTTTGATTGCGAATGTGCGATAGTCGTGTTGCGGTACTGCCGAATAGCCTGGTGCAGCCACTTCATTGAAGGTGGCACGGCTGGTACTTCGGGCATCTCATCGAGGCGCGTGCGGACATTCGAATGGATAAAGGGTCGGATGTAAGCCGTTACCGCGTGTGATGTTAGCGGGAGCCATAGTTCCGAACTTTCACCGGCCGCGAGTGCACTGGCCAACGTATGGGAGGCTTCCGAGAGGTCGCTCGCGTGGCTGGTCAGTTCTACGAGCAGCCTTGTGTCGGGCATGTCCGGCAACAGCGCTAGGGGCGGCTGGGGGCTTGTCACTGAAGTTGTTGCTCCTGTCCTCAACTCTGGTGCAGGCATTTCGTGCCACTTGGCTCAAAGGACCAATATCGCGACTTAGTCACCTTTTCGTGGAACGTTAGCCCGGAGATCATCGGCCTGGATCTCATCAAGCACCCATCGCTCGTGCTTTCGGTGGTCGGAATACTTCTCGCGGAGGTAGTCGCGGACTACCTTCCCCGGGCGCTGTTCGTCTGTGTAGCCGAGTTCCCGGGCAAGTTCGGCAGGTTCATAAGTGGCCATAGCCTTGAGTGTAGGCCGGAGGCTGGCTACGTTGGGGCTATCTGCTGAGACTTCGGCGGCTAGAACTCGTTAAGGAACTATCAGGCTCACCCCGCCACTTCAGCTTTCGCCGCCCTCGTAGCGTTCATCCACTCGCTCAACCACGGCGCCCGGACAGCAGACGTGATCCGGCAGTCTGCTACGAAGGTTCCCTTGGCGCCGGCGTCGATCCAGTCCTGCAGCGCCGACAGGTCAGACAGGGACCGGACAACAGCAGACTCAGCCCCCAAAGCGCGGGCAACACCGCTGAAGTCCACCTCCGGGATCAGCATCGGCTTCTCGGTCAGGCCCTGCGAGCCGTACTGGTGGATCTCGGCACCGTAGGCGGCGTCGTTGTAGATCACCACGATCGCGCTGCGGGCGGCGCCGATCAGGGATTCGAGGTCGGACAGGCCCATCAGGAAGCCGCCGTCGCCGGACGCCAGCACCAGGGTCCGTCCGTCCTCCACGGCGCGGGCTGCCCCGACGGCGCTGGCCAATCCCAGCCCGATCGACTGGAATGCGGTCCCCACCATCACCAGGTCCTGCGGCCGCGGAATGTTCCAGTACATGGGTGCCCAGCCGATGAAGTGCCCGCCGTCCTGCACCACCGTGCGGCGCTCCGGCAGCACGGCGTCGAGCGTGGACGCGAGGGCGCGCGGGTCAAGACGCCCGTCCACAGTCTCAGACGATCCGGCAGGGTGCCCGGGCCCAACAGCCAGACGCCGAACAGCCTCCGTGCGCCATGCCCCGGCAGCAGCCTCGCCATTCAGCAAAGACAAAAGCCGTGAAGCAGCATCCTTCACATCCGCCTGAACAAACACATCTACGCGCGGATTCGTCGGCTCCACCGCGGTATCGATCTGGATGACCGTGGCATCCGGGCCGAGCAGGTGCCCGAACCGCATGGTGAACGGGCTCAGGCTCGCCCCGGCCACCAGGACCACGTCCGCCTCGCCCATGAGGCCGGCCGCGGTGTCGGTGCCGAAACCGCCAGCCACGCCCAGGTACCCCTCGCCATTGAGGAGGTTGAGCGCCAGGGCGGTTCCGGCGGTCAGTGCGCCGAGCCGGTCGGCGAGTTCGCGGAGTTCCGGGCCGGCACCGGCGAGGTGTGCACCCCGGCC
Source organism: Pseudarthrobacter sp. 902506025 (assembly GCF_040702325.1). Taxonomy (NCBI): domain Bacteria; kingdom Bacillati; phylum Actinomycetota; class Actinomycetes; order Micrococcales; family Micrococcaceae; genus Pseudarthrobacter; species Pseudarthrobacter sp. 902506025. The sequence goes on along the minus strand of NZ_JBFBKW010000010.1, from coordinate 138,937 downwards.
GGCCAGGATCAGCGGCCGCCGTGCCCCGCCGAGAAGGCGCGCCACCCGCGCATGGTCCGTGTCGCCGTCGTCCGTCACCTCCAAAGCCACCGGCTCCGGAAGGTCCTCGTCCCCGGCCTCGACTGCGGCGAGGTCGTAGGGGATGGCCAGCACTACGGCGGTGCCCCGGGTGAGTGCGTACTCCACCGCCTGCCGGGTGACGGCGCCGGCGGCGTCGCGGGTGACGGTGAAGGTGGCCGCCCCGAGGCCGGCGGCGATGGCGGCCTGGTCCACGTCCTGCGGCCGGGCGCCGCTGGTGGGGGCGTCGCCGGTGACCAGCACGACGGGGATCTGCGCCTGAACGGCCTCGGCCAGGGCGGTGAGTGCGTTGGTGTAGCCGGGGCCGTAGGTGGTGGTGCCCGCGGCGAGCCGTCCCGAGGCGCGATAGTAGGCGTCGGCCGCGGCGACGGCGGCGCCCTCGTGCCGGACCGGGGTGAAGCGCAGGCCCTGCTGCTCCGCGGCATCCAGGAAGTAGACGTTGCCGTTACCCATGACGCCGAAGACGTCACTGACGTAGCTGCTGAGAACCTGTGCCACACGGCCGGAGACGGTAAGTGAAGTCATGCAGGAATCCTGTGACGCAGGCCTCAGGATCGGCAAGACATAGAATTTCAGCTGGGACTTTTGTCAGCAAGAGAGCGCTATGACTGACAATACGCCCAGCTGAGGCACGCATCACCAGGGCGACAGACACCTCGGCTTCCGAATGACGCTCGTTGGGGCGCTGGGAAACCGCCACGGATGCTGGCCGGCGCGGTGTCCATAATTGCGGGACGAACGGCTCGGCCTAGGTTTTCATAGAAGTGTAGTGACCTTCCACAGTCGACCACTGAAGCGTTACTCTGCAGAATGGCTGTTTGGATCATTGCCTCTGACTACGCCACCTACAGGAGCGATGATGCCTTCCGAGCTCTCGAAGAAGTGGACTGGAGCGAGACGCCTACGGCGCACATCGCTCCTGGCGACGTCGTTTACCTCTACATCACAAGACCGATCTCGGCGATCGGTGTCAAGTGCTACGTGAAGGTCGTCGGCCTTCCGGAACCGAAAATTGACGACAGGGAATTCTGGGTAGATGAGCAAAGGTTGCTCGAGCGTATCAAGGGCCGCACGTGGATGCGGCTCAAACGGGTGACTGTTTACAGCGATGAGCAGCGCGCTCAGCTGAAGGGGGCGGTGCTAGAGAGATATGGATTGCGTGGCGGGTATGTGCAAGGTCGACAGCATGCCACAGCTGAGCTGCTCGAGTACATCGAGTCGGTTGAGCAAGGAAGAATGATCGTCGGCGACGACGCTGTCGCCGAGACGGCCGACTTCGAGCCGGACCAGGTCGAACGCTTTAAAAAGCAAATAGCTCGAGACGATTATGCCGTGCCTGACCAGACCATCAAGGCGAAGACTCGCGGCAGTGCTCAACGGGCATTCGCCGAGACGGTCAAGGGCAATTACAACGGGCACTGCGCTGTCACAGGCATTTCGGCGCGTGAGTTCCTGGTCGCATCGCACATCGTGCCGTGGAGTGAGGGGCCAGAAATCAGGCTCGACCCGAGCAACGGAATCTGCTTGTCGACCCTAGTAGATCGCGCCTTCGATGCGGGCTTTCTACTGATCGGCACAGATTACGTTGTTCGCATCGACTGGATGAAGGTGGGTGATGACGAGGCGCTGCGGGACGCGTTGAAGCCCTTTGATGGCCGCACTTTGATGATGCCATCGTGCAACCCGCCACAGCCGGAGTACCTCCGGCGACGCCTTGAAACGAGTTGATCTCTGGTCCGATAGCGGTTGGCGCAAATGTTACTTACGGCGATATTCGTCGGCGGGTTGTTACCGCTAAATGGCCGGAAGCCCCGGCCGTAAAGATGAGGACCCTGGCCTCCTTCAAAGTCACGCCTTGCAGGCCCGTTCGGTTGAGTCGCTCTATCACTTCCGGATGGTTAGGCAGAGGGGCGGCCCTCCTGCTCCGACAGCCGGCTGATGAGGCCGGCGTATCGCGGCGGCATGAGTTCCATGACGGAGATGGCGGTGCTGGTCCGCTGGATGCCGTCGATCTCCAGGATCTGGTTGGTGATGGGGTAGAGGTCGGCGGTGCCGCGGGCCACTACCTTGGCCATGAGGTCCGCCTCGCCCGTGGTGGCGTGCACCTTAGCTGGAGGGACTCGGCTTCATGTGTCCTGAGCGACAGGATGTCCGTGTTGACCGAGCGCTGCCCGCCACCGAAGCATTCGCCGTGCTGTCCAATCGGGTTCTATGTCAACAGCGAATGCCAAGCAACCATCGACGTAGTTGATCATCGACAGGGCTGAATCGAAGCGCCGGGTCTTCGCGTGTGCGGCAGGACCGTAACGCTCCACGCAGCGAATGTGGTTGTCTAACTGATGTCGGAATTCGGGCAACAGTCTTACCGTCTCTGGGGTCAACATGAGCCCAAGGACAATCTGGCGGGCGCCAGGAGTAACAATGCGCGTCTTCCCCTTGTGGACATCGAACCCGGAAAGCGAGATTGCACGCTCGATCTGAGGTATGAGTTTCGAGACTGCGGTGCGGGACAGGCCCTCGTAGGAGGAGAATGTAAGGTCATCTGAGTATCTGGTGTACGTCAGCCCACCCTCGTCCGCAATAGAGGCCAGCGCTGTGTCAAGACGAAATGCAATAGTGTTTGCCAAGGCACCGCTGGTTGGGGCACCTTGTGGAAGCACGCCTCGGTAAGGCGCAGCGTAAGCCTCCAGGCCTCGACCAGAAAGCCAAGGCTTGGTTACGCCGGCAGGTGCTATGGGCTTTGTACAGAGCCTTGCCATCTCGAGTGCGAGCAGCGCGGGGTACCCGAGACGTCTAAGCACGCCGTAAACCCGGGACTCTTCAATGCTCCCGAAAAAGTTGTGAAGGTCCATCTTCAGTAACCAGCTCGCGCCCAGGTGTACTTCAGCGCAGTGCTTTATGGATCGGCCACGGCGATACGCGAAAGCCGCATCGTGGAACTGTAGACCGGTCAGAACGTTCGACAGCATCCAGCGCTGAACATGCATGAGGTTCGGGTTGGGTGCCGAAATTTCCCTGAAAGAGCCGTCCCGCTTTCGCCGCCGAATCGAGGAGTACTCGTTCGAGCGCCGTTCGACAATGGATCTGAGATACCCCCACTCGGTGCCGGTTTCCCGAGCTAGGTGACGCAAAGTGAGAAGCGGGAACGCGTTGTTTGACGCGATTGCCCGTTGGTAGGCTGCTGCCCGACGAAGCAAGGCGGCGTCGCGGCCAAGTGCGAGACCTTCAGCTATATAGCGATGAGGAGATGGCAAATTTGGGCCTACTCTGATGGGAGATCCCGGAGGGATCCACGGGCAGGAAGAGCCCGAAGGCGCACGCAGGGCGGCCTGTCCGTGCTTACACGCGTTGCGTGAGCTAGTCCGAATGCGCCGGCTATCCGGCGCACTGAGGTTCGAAAACAAACCACTTGAGCAACATGGCTCAACGAGTCACGACGACGCCGCAACTTCATTGCTAGGCCACCTTCTACCATCTCCTCACCTCAATGATTCAGGATAGTAGGGTTGGGGGTTCACCGGAGACGGCCTGCGCTCGACACGCCGAAGTTTGCGCTTGCCGGCGGCCAATTCCGCTATTCCGGACTGAGTCAGGCTGTGACTGTCGGAGGTCCAACCTTGGGAAACCAGATAGTCCAGAAGTGCCGAAACCTCAGCTTGGGTAAGATCCAACGCAAGCCCCAAGAGAGAGGCACGCTCGGGTGAAGCCCTCAAAAGCGCCAGTGCAGCGAGGATATCGCGGTTGCTTTCCCGTTGTTGTTTGTGGATGCTGATCGACAGGCGCTCTTGGCGAACGGCCGCCACCACATCATCGTGCGCAACTGGTGCCTCCGATGAATCGAGAAGTTCACCGATGACTCCAGTTGGGACCAGTCGCCCACCCCTTCCTTCGAATAGAGGCGCCCAATCGGCGCCCGTTTGTCGGAAGATCCGGGGAACCGTATTTGGAACTCGATCCTGAAACCCGAAGAGGCTGGCCTGGTCTCCATAACCAAGGACCGCGGACCCTCGTCCGTAACGACGACAAAGTGAGATTGCATCTGCAATGGCGTCGGTGGGCCAAGGCAAACTCCGTATGGTTGGCGCACGTCGAATGAACCGAAGGGAGTCCACATTCCCCAAATGAGAAAGTGCCTTTTCACCTTCTCTGGATACGGCGTATGCGACGATCTTTAGTTCAATCCAGTGGAACGATCGCCAGCTCTTTAGGGTGGGGTTTCGCAGTAAGGCGCGTACGTACTTCGCCACCTGCGCGCCTGTCTCAATTGTGTCAGTGACCAAGATAATTGTGCGTAGCTTCTTGTTGCGAAGGACTGAAATTGGTGTCGCGGACGAAAGCACGCCCTTACCCTGGACATCTCTTAGCAGATGGCCAATAAGGCCTTCGCTACCAGGCATCGATGGGATATCCATGCCTGGCTCAAAGTTTTCGAACGGCACCAAAGGCTCGTTTTGATGCAGATGGTTTGCGCTGCGGATATCGCCAGTATCCATCGCAGGAATGACCCAGACAGTGCCAGTTTTTTGAGCGGTACTTATCTCGGTCCTGAGGAGATCAAGAAGCCGCGCACGTGCGGACGTCCAGCTGTCAAGTGCGAAGGCGTCGAGCAGTTTCCGCGCGAGTTGGCGATCTTCGCGCGCGAAGTTCTCTAGCCACAGGCTTCCAACTTCAGTGTCAGACAAAGTCATGTTTCCCCAGCCAATTCGCCTAAGCCGCAACGTTCCCGTTCATTGTGACAGGCCTGTCCCTATGGCTCTTGGCGCCCGGCACCCGAGATCTGGTCCACTCCGCGGGACTCCTCCTTCGACAGCCGGCTGATCAGCCCGTCGTAGCGGGGCGGCATCAGTTCCAGGATGGAGATGGCCGTGCTGGTCCGCTCGATTCCTTCGATCTCCAGGATCTGGTTGGTGATCCGATAGAGGTCGGCGGTGCCACGCGCCACCACCTTGGCCATGAGGTCCGCGTCGCCGGTGGTGGCGTGCACCTCGATGACCTCCGGGATCGCGGCGAGCCCGTCCTCCACCGATCCGGTCCGGGTCTGGCTGATCGACAGGGAGAGGAAGGCCATCAGTTCGTAGCCGAGCGCGGCTGGATCCAGCCTGCGGCTGAAGGAGCGGAGCGCGCCGCTGCGCTCCAGCCGCGCCAGCCGGGCGTGGACGGTGTTGCGGGCGACGCCGAGTGTCCGGGAGAGTGCCAGGGCGCTGGCTTCGGGGTCCTTGTCCAGGGCAAGGATGATCCTGCCGTCGAGTGAATCGAGGGTACGGGAGGCAGTGATGGTCATATTTTCACCAGAGGTACTAGAAGTTGAGCAGAAGTCCCAAGCACAAAAGCGTATCTTGCATTGTGGTCCGGGTCACTTCCATGATCGGTCCTCATGAGCCCTGAACAACTCCTGGCCGAACCCGAGACCGCGCTGCCCACCCTGCGCGCTGCGGTGACCGGCCTCCCGTCCTACGTCCCGGGCCGGCGCAGCCTCGGCGCGAACATCGCCGCCCTCGCCAGCAACGAAAGCCACTACGAGCCGCTGCCCGCAGCCACCGCTGCGGTGGCCGAAGCAGCCGGCAGGATGAACCGCTACCCGGACATGGCCGCCGTCGAACTCCGCGAACGGATCGCCCGGCACCTGGGCGTCACCGCGGAGGAGGTGGCGGTGGGTCCTGGCAGCGTGGGCGTCCTGCAGCAGATCATCACCGGACTGTGCGACGCCGGGGATGAGGTGGTGTTCGCGTGGCGCTCCTTCGAGGCGTACCCCATCCTGGTGGAGCTGGCAGGCGCCCGGCCGGTCCGCGTCCCGCTGGACGACGCCGAGGGCCACGACCTGGACGCCATGGCCGCCGCCGTCACCGAGCGCACCAGGGTGATCCTGCTCTGCACCCCCAACAACCCCACCGGCGTGCCGATCAGCCACGGCCGGCTCGACGCCTTCCTGCAGTCCGTCCGCTCCGACATCCTGGTGGTGATCGACGAGGCCTACGTGGAGTACGCCGACGCCGGCAGGGGCCCCGACTCCCTGGCGCTCTACCGCCGGTACCCGAACGTCTGCATCCTGCGCACCTTCTCCAAGGCGTACGGGCTCGCCGGCCTGCGCGTCGGGTATGCCATTACGACGGCGGCAATCGCCGACGGTTTGCGGCGCACCGCCCTGCCGTTCGCCGTAAGCGCGCTGGCGCAAAAGGCGGCCATCGCGTCGCTGGACGCGGGGGAGGAGATGGCAGCGCGGGTTTCCCTAGTGAAGCAGGAGCGCGCCCGGATGGCAGCGGAACTGGAGGCGCAAGGCTGGAGGCTGCAGCCGAGCCAGGGCAACTTCCTGTGGATCCGCACCGACGCCCCGCTTCTGGCCTTGCTCGTGGATGCGTTCGACGCCGCCGGGATTCTGGTCCGCGCGTACCAGGGCGACGGCGTGCGGATCACCGTGGCCGACCCCGCCTCCAACGACCGCGTGCTCCGTCTCCTCGCAGCCCACGCGCCCGTGCGAACTTCCTGACTCCTTTTCTCCTTCCGTTCCACATACCAAGTAAGAGGAATCCCTAATGGAACACCAGACAACGACGTCTGCACGCGCCCTCGGCGCGGCCCTCAAACCCCGGCAGCTGACCATGATGGGCCTCGGCAGCGCCATCGGCGCCGGCCTGTTCATCGGCTCCGGCGCCGGCATCCAGGCCGCCGGCCCGGCCGTGCTCATCTCGTACCTCGCGGCCGGTACCCTCATCATCCTGGTGATGTGGGCGCTCGGCGAGATGGCCGCCGCCAACCCGGACAGCGGCGCCTTCTCCGTCTACACCGCCAAGGCCTACGGGCCGGTGGCCGGCGCCACGGTCGGCTGGCTTTGGTGGATCCAGCTGGTGGTGGTCATCGCCGCGGAAGCGCTCGGCGCGGCCGGCCTGCTGGCGACCATCTTCCCGGCCCTGCCGGTGTGGCTGATGGCCTTCGTGTTCATCGTGGTGCTCACCGCCGTGAACCTGACCAGCGTGAAGAACTTCGGCGAGTTCGAGTTCTGGTTCGCGCTGCTGAAGGTGGCGGCTATCGTCGGTTTCCTGCTGGTGGGCTTCGCCCTGCTCTTCGGGTGGCTGCCGGGCGTGCAGTCCCCGGGCTTGGCCAACTTCACGGGTGCCGGGTTCGCTCCGAGCGGTTTCGCTGGGATTGCGACGGCCCTGTTTGTGGTGGCGTTCGCTTTCGGCGGCACCGAGATCGTGTCCGTGGCGGCCGCCGAAACCGCTGAGCCGGCCCGGAGCGTGAAGAAGGCTGTCCGGACGGTGCTGTGGCGGATCCTGGTCTTCTACATCGGCGCCATCTTCGTCATCGCCGCCGTCGTTCCTGTGGGTTCGGAGGGGCTGAAGAGCCCGTTCGCCGCGGTGCTGGATGCCGCGGGCATGCCAGGGGCGGCCACCGCCATCACCCTGGTGGCTGTGGCGGCTCTGCTGTCCGCGCTCAACGCCAACCTCTACGGTGCTTCGCGGATGGCGTTCTCGCTCGCTGAACGTGGTGAAGCACCTCGTTGGCTCGCTTCGGTGTCGAAGGCCCGGGTTCCGGTGGTCGCGGTCCTGGCGAGCGTCGCGTTCGGCGTTGTCACGGTGGTGCTGGAGCTGGCGTTCCCCGAGATGGTGCTTGGCGTCCTGCTCAACATCGTGGGTTCCACTTGCCTGCTGGTGTGGACCTCAGCGCTCCTGGCCCAGCTCGCACTGCGCCTCCGAGCCGACCGCGAGGAAACCGAGCTTCCGCTGCGGATGCCCGGCTTCCCGTGGCTCACGGTTGTTGGGCTGATCATCCTCGCGGCGATCTTTACAGTGGGCTTCATCGGCGAGGACTCGCGTCCACAGCTCCTGAGCACGTTTGGGCTTGTGGGACTGCTGGCGGTGGCGAACTGGCTGAACCACCGCTCCCGTAAGGTGGTACCCGTTGGCGCGCCCGAGGACGCCAAGCAGCCGGTGCTCATCGACTGAATCTCATCTGCTGCGAACTACTATGCCCATGTGCCTAATGGGCGCGTCCGGGCGTGGTCCTCCAGATGGACTGATGAACTGCGAATTCGTCACTCACGCTCGGTTCGTGGACTCGTTCCCGTTGCTTCCTCTTGAGCAAAGTCGGATGGTCCCCGGCCTGGGGCACAGCGGGTAACCGGGAGGAGGCCGCGGAGGCGGCGCACGGCATCAGTGATTTAGTCCTTGGATTCCCGGCGAAGGAGATCAGCTGACTACCGGCGAAAAGGCAAGCAATCAGTCTGCCTGGGTCAAATGGCTTCTCTGGCTCGAGCAGACAGTTGGCATGGCGTTGCCCCTGTCGTGGGTTGCTTCCGCTAGTGTCAAGTGTCGCCGAACGGAAAGGCAAATAGGGGGAATCTGTTGAATAGCAATGATGAGCGGGTGCTGCGGCGGCTTTTTCAGTCGCAGTCCTATGAATCGGCCATCCGCCATATCCGGTTTCCCCGATACAAAAACCTCGCGCCCGACCTGAGGATCGAGTTCAGCTATCCGATAACTGCCTTGGTCGGTGGGAATGGCACCAACAAAACTTCGATACTTCGGGCTATAGAAGCCTGCCCTGAGGGGCAAGATCTTGGCAATTGGTGGTTTTCGACCTCGATGGATCCAATTGGATCTGGTGAGCAGCCCCGATACATTTACGGTTACATTAATCCTGGCGCAGGAAAAGTTGTCGAAGTGAGAAAGGTCCGTATTGACCGCAAGGATCGACACGTCGACTACTGGGAATCATCAAAGCCAGCTGACGGTATGGAACGCATGCCCCGTCTCCCGGCGGGGACCACACAGGCAGGGCGATCAGCAACGAGATGGAACCCAATTGCGAAGCCAGTTATCTATCTAGACTTCCGTGGAGAACTCCCTGCCTATGATAAATTCATGCGTAATCCCAGTGCCAGGGAATCATCGCGTTCCTTGGCCGAACGAAAGGACTGGATTCGGCAGAGATCTTCGAAGGTAAGTCAGGCCTTCGCGGGTGTCAAAAAGGCCTTCTACGGGAAGGTTCGGGTTCATAAAGTCGTAAAGCTGAAGTCAGATGCACTGGATGAAATTTCGAAGATTCTTGGTCGACGATATGATGCTATCGAAATGGTTTTGCATGAATACTTCGATCGTGTGGGCTGGACCGTTAGAATGCACACGGGTAATTTCAAGTATTCAGAAGCATATGCCGGTAGTGGTGAATTTGCCATAGTCACGCTTGTTCACCAGTTACTTGGTGCTGAAAAAGGGGCAATGGTGCTGCTGGACGAGCCGGAGACATCTCTGCACCCTGCCTCGCAAAGATTGCTTATGCATTTCATCGCAGATCAGGTAAAGGTTAAGCACCTACAAGTTGTAATGGCCACACACTCCCCGTACCTCATTGCTGATTTGCCCGGGGATGCCATCAAGCTACTGCAGCAAGACACAACCGGTGCTGTGGTCTTGGACAAGCAGTCAGCGTCTCAAACCGAAGCCTTCTTTAGACTGGGTGCCCCAAAGGGAGATAAGCTGCAGCTTATTGTGGAGGACAAGCTCGCGGGGGAAATATTGCACCGAGGGCTAAAGCCGCTTGGGGAGGCTGCCCTTAAAAGGCTGGACATCCTGCCTTTTCCCGGTGGTTCAGCCACGATCATCTCGCGTCTAATACCAAACCTTGCGATCACAGGTACCGCTGCCACGATGATCTTCCTTGACGGAGATCAGCGGCCGGACGAGGATGATCGCAGTCCAAGCTCTGACGTAGTGAATCAGCCTCAGACTGAGTTCCGTAAAACGTCGCTGATTCTGGATGAGAATTTGATTTTCGCTGTCTCGCGGCTTTTCCCGGGATCACCAAATCTTCAGATCCCGCTTAATGGCGGTAATGATTTGCAGTCCGAAGCTAATCGGCTGGCGACGTACAAAACCATTCATGCATGGGTTTATGCCAATGTGCATTTTATGCCCGGAAAAAGCCCGGAGGAATATGTTTGCGAGATTCTGGGAAGTTCTCAAATTGGGTCCAAAGCTGCGAAAGAATTTCTCCGAAAGCGGACAATTGAGGAGCTTTGCAAAGAAGATTGGGAAGAGCCCTCGCTCACATCTGAGCAGATCTTTGCCACACAACAGCGCTCGCTAGCATCTCTCCCTGTAGACGACGTGTCCTGGACCTACATCCGGGACGCTGTAGGCAAACGGCTAGCCTCTTTGCCATAGCTTTCGTAGGGGGTGGGCAGTAGGCCCCGGACTTAACTCTGATAGCAGCCATGCTCTGGCCAAACGACCTGTTCCTAATGGTGCCGAGTGCGTTCCAAGCACTGAGGCCATTAGCCAGGTCCTGTGCCTGGCAAGCCCCGGCCTGTGCTAGCCAACGAGGAGTGATAATTGGTCGGGAGTCCAATAGCCGAACGGATGGTGAGAGCTCCGATTGGGGAACCACGAAGCACAGGAGTAGGTCTTGACAGTTATAGCCGAAAACCGGGAACTCAACGTCGCACCCGGTTCGGTGGTCCACGTCCGGGATGAGGAGTGGCTGGTAACCAGCCTCGAGAAGTCCTTCGATGGCACGCTCATCAGGGTTCAGGGCTTGAGCGAGCTCGTCAGGGACACCACTGCTGCCTTCTACTCCGCCCTTGACGACATCGAGGTCGTGGACCCCGCCAAGTCCAAGGTCGTCGCGGATGACACTCCGAATTACCGCAAGGCGCGTCTCTTCCTGGAGACAACACTCCGAAAGACCCCCACGCCGCAGTCTGCGGAGCACCTCACGGTGTCAACGCGGATGCTCTTAAGAAATCTGAAGTACCAGCAGATCGCCGTCGCAAAAGCCCTGGATACCAAAAACATACGGCCCCGCATCCTAATCGCCGACGCAGTCGGCCTGGGCAAGACCCTCGAGATCGGCATGATCCTCAGCGAGCTGGTCAAGCGCGGCCGCGGCGAGCGCATCCTCGTCGTCACGCCCCGCCACGTCCTCGAGCAGATGCAGCACGAACTTTGGTGCCGCTTCGCCCTCCCATTCGTCCGCCTCGACTCCGCCGGCATCCAGAAGGTCCGCCAAAAACTGCCGGCCACGCGCAACCCCTTTACCTACTACAAGCGCGCCATCATCTCCATCGACACCCTCAAGAGCGCCCGGTACCGCGCTCACCTCGGCAAGCTGAACTGGGATGCCGTCGTTATTGACGAATCCCACAACCTCACCAACACCGGCACTCTCAACAACGAGCTCGCCCGCATCCTCGCCCCCAATACCGAGGCCCTGATCCTCGCCTCGGCCACCCCGCACAACGGCCGCAACGAGTCGTTCGCCGAGCTCCTCCGCCTCCTCGACCCCACGGTTGTCAGACCTGACGGGACCTTTGATCCCAAGCAGGTGGAGAACCTCATCATCCGCCGGCATCGCCACAGCCCCGAGGTCGCGCAAGAGGTCGGCGCGGACTGGGCCGAAAGAGAGGAACCGGACAACCGGCTTGTCACCGCGTCGGCAGCTGAGAACGCAATCGCCGAGGAGCTCTCCGACACCTGGCTATACCCCAAGGGTCGTCCGTCCCCGTACTCAGGACAGAACGGGTCCCTGTTCTCCTGGACACTCGCCAAGGCTTTCCTCTCCAGCCCAGCCGCGTTGCTGGAAACAGTGACTGAGCGCCTGAAAAAGCTCGACGCCGATGCCCCCACCGAGGCGAAAGAGAGGGAGGCGTTGGGTCGCCTCCGTCAGCTCGCCGAAAACGCCAACACTGGCGAATCAGGCAAATATAACGAGCTTGTTGCTTACCTTAAGCAGATCGGCGTCGGCAAGGGATCGCCAATTCGAGCCGTCGTCTTCGCCGAGCGCGTCGCTACGCTCAAGTGGCTGCAGGAGACCCTGCCCAAAGCCCTCGGCCTCAAACCGGAAAACGTTGGTCTACTCCATGGCGGCCTGAGCGACGTCGAACAGCAGAGCATCGTGGACCAGTTCAAGCGCGGCAACAGCCCGCTCCGCGTTCTCGTCACGGGAGACGTGGCATCGGAAGGCGTCAACCTGCACGCCGAATGCCACCACCTCATCCACTTCGATATCCCGTGGAGTCTCATCCGGATCGAGCAGCGCAACGGCCGCATTGACCGCTTCGGCCAGCGACATAAGCCCCAAATCACCACCCTTCTGCTGAACCCGAGCAACACGCGTTTCTCCGGCGATATCAAAGTCCTCACCCGCCTGATGGAGCGTGAGCATGAAGCGCATGCGGTGCTCAACGACGTCGCCTCCCTCATGGGGAAGTACAGCGTCAAGCAGGAGGAGGACGCCATCCTGGATGTCCTCCTCGGCAAGAAGGAGTTCGAAGACACCGTTGGAGAACCCGACCCGGACCCCGAGTCAGGCGACGTCTGGGACTTCCTCGACTTCGAAGCCCTCAACCAGGACGGAGCGAGCGAAGATGTCTCGCTAGAGAAGCCATCCGGTCTCTACGCTACGGACCTGGACTTCCTCAACGAAGCGCTGAACGAGGCCTTCGGTGAGCCCCAGAAGAAGCTCGGTTGGACCATTCACACCAGCCACGGGCTCGCCCAGCTGAACCCGCCCCCGGACCTTCAGCACCGGTTGGGATATCTTCCCCAGGACTACCTTTCCGAGCGCAAAGTCACCGAGCGCCTCAAGCTAGCCACCACCGTGGAAGCCGGCACCCGGGAGCTGGAGCGTGCCCGCGAATCTGACGACATGAGTTGGCCGGAAGCCCACTACCTCGGCCCGCTCCACCCCGTCCTGGACTGGGCCAGTGACCGCGCCCTGGGCTCGATGTCCCGCAGCGAAGTGCTCGCCGTCCGCGGCGACGTCGACGCCCCGCAGGTCCTCCTGATGGGCACCCTTATGAACCGACGCGGTCAGGTCGTGTCCAAGGCCTTCATCGCCGTCGAATACCCCGACCCCACCAATCCCAACTTCTGCATGGACCAGCCCCTCGAGGACCTGGGGGACCATCTGGCAGCAATCGGCGTCCACAATAAGGCCACCAATCCAGGCCCCGTCAACCTGGACGGTCTGCAGGCCCTCCTCCCACGCGCAGTGGAGAACGCAAGGCAGACAATGCAAATGACGTTCGAGTCCGCGGCCGCGGCTGCCGAGCAGCGGCTGCAGGCATGGACGGACCGTGCTGCCGGCTGGACCCAGCTGTCCTTCGAACTCACACAGAGGGCCGCGGTGAAGAAACAGCGCGAGCGCGTCACCGAAGAGCAGCTCATCGCCGAGTCGCTCGCACCGGCCCAGCGCCTAGTCCGTCCGCTCCTGATCGTTGTTCCCCGCAATACCCCTACAGCCGTACCGGAAGGTGCTGACCAGTAATGCCGTCCTTTGATTCGATCGTTGTTGGTGAAGACTGGATCAGCGAACACTTCTTCACCACGGACTCCACCAAAGAGTCCTTCCAAGCGGAAGTCATCAAGCTCCGGAAGTCCTGGGACGAACAAGCCAAGGAAGGCCACTCCACCACGCTGTCCCGCTTCTCCGAAGTCCGCGGCCGGCTGCAGATCCTTCTCGCCGGGCTGGCCGAGGACCCCGCGGGGGCTCCTGAGGCGTATGCTCACCTACGCAGCGCACTCGGGTTCAAAGGTACGACGGCGGCAGTCACCTTTGAACGCAGCGGCACCGAGATATGGGTTCCCGGCGTGTGGATGACGGACAACGCCGACGTCGTGTTTCTTGAGGCCGGTACAGCTGACGCTGCTGAAGATGTTTTGTCATCGGTAAAGCCGCTCGGACGCGTGCTCGTCGACGGCAAGGAAGAGTCGTCCCTGACGGTGGCAAAGCTCGTATCAGAAATTTACCTTGCGGAACGCTCGCCCAAGTACGTCGTCATTATGGCGGGGCGATGGCTGGTGCTGGCGGAGCAGGAGCGCTGGGCCGAAGGCCGCTTTCTTGCCGCCGACGCCCTGCTGGTTGCCGACCGGAACGACACCAGGAAGAATTCTGAAACCGACCGTTTCCTTGCCATCTTTGGCCGCGACTCGCTGATGCCAACTCCTGATGGATCCATCTGGTGGGATGACGTCTTGGAGGCATCCGTCAAGCACACCGTGGGTGTCTCGAAGGATCTGCGTGAGGGGATTCGCCGTTCGGTCGAAATCATCGCCAATGATGTGCTCAAGAGGCGAGCTTCGCATGGCCTACCGGCCGATGGCCTCGACGGTCAGGACCTTGCCCGTCAGTCCCTGCGGTTCCTCTACCGCATTCTGTTTCTGTTGTACGCAGAGGCTTCACCGGAGATGGGGGTGCTGCCCATTGGGGCCGGCGAATACAACGAGGGCTACGGCCTGGACCGGCTCCGGGAACTGTCGCTCGTAGATATTCAATCTCTGGAATCGCAGCGTGGCACGCACATTTACGAGTCACTGGAGCGGTTATTCCGGCTCGTCGATGACGGTCACGCGTCCCGGGACGGATCATCGGACGTTGGGGAAGCCACCGGAGACAACGAGGGACTCGTCTTCCAGCCGCTCAAGGCTGACCTTTTCCAAGAATCAGCCACTTCCCTCATTAACGATGTGAAGTTGAGTAACTCCGAACTTCAGCGCGTCCTGCAGCGCCTGTTGCTGAGTAAGGAAGCCCGTGGAAAGGACCGCGGATTCATCTCCTACGCGGAGCTGGGCATCAATCAGCTTGGCGCCGTCTATGAAGGTTTGATGTCCTACACCGGCTTTATTGCTCGAGAGCCCCTGTACGAGGTGGCGAGGGACGGCAACCCCGAGAAGGGATCTTGGGTCGTCCCGGTGGACCGCTCTGAGTCCATTGATGCGAAGCACTTCGTGAAGTTCGAGGACGAGCGGACCGGGGAGAAGAAGCTCGTTCTCCACGAGACTGGCTCCTTCGTCTTCCGACTTGCTGGCCGGGAGCGCCAACAATCTGCTTCTTTCTATACTCCGGAGGTACTGACCAAGTTCGTCGTCTCTCAAGCCCTCGAAGAGCTGCTGGACCCGGGCGGTACCACTACTGCGGCGGATGACGTCCTGAAGCTCACCGTGTGCGAGCCGGCGCTCGGTTCGGGCGCCTTCGCCATTGAGGCAGTCCGGCAGCTTGCAGATGAGTACTTGAAGCGGAAGCAGAAGGAACTCGACCACCAGATTCCAGCTGATGAGTACCCTCAGGAACTGCAAAAGGTAAAAGCACAAATCGCTTTGCATCAAGTTCACGGTGTCGACTTGAATACGACGGCCGTGGAGCTTGCCGAAGTTTCGCTGTGGCTAGACACGATGGTCAAGGACCTTCAAGCTCCGTGGTTCGGGTTGCGATTGCGTCGAGGCAACTCTCTCATCGGTTCAAGAAGGGCTACATATTCGCGTCAGTCGGTCAACGACAAGACCTGGCTAAAAGCTGTGCCTGACGAAGCACCTTTGACGGGGCTGGTTGAGGCAATGAAAGCCGACAGCGATGATTCGAACGTCGTCGGCCGAATCCACCAGTTCTTATTGCCGGCTGAAGGGTGGGGTTCAGCTGCTGAGGCTAAGGAAGTTAAAAACTTAGCCTCGGAAGCCCAAAAGGAGTTGAAGGTCTGGCGGACGAAAATCAAGGCTAAACCCAGCAAGACGCAGCTCGATCGCTTGGTCGCATTAGGCCACCGAGTGGAATCCCTTTGGAAATTGACACTGCGCCGCCTGCAGGTCGCTGAGACCGAGGCGCGCCGGGATATCGACTACTTTGGCAAACGTTCTCCTCGGGGTGAACCTGTTGAAACCCCTGCCGTAACCCGTGAGCAGATAGAACGTTCGCTCAACGACGAAAACGGGTCTTATCAGCGACTACGCCGCGTCATGGATGCCTGGAATGCCCTTTGGTTCTGGCCATTGACGGAGCGCGTGACCGATGGAGCTCAACCGCCTTCGCTCGAGGAGTGGATCTCCGCACTCGAAGGCATTCTGGGCATAGAAGCATCCGTGGGGAAAGTTTCGAAAAAGTACGGCCTAATCGAGGGCCAGACGTCGGTCCTGTCAATGGCATCCTGGGGTGAGTTGGACGCAATTGAGTCGTTCGACCACAGCACATCGCAAGCGAAGCAAGTCAGCGCAGTCATGATGCAACACCAGTGGTTAAGTGTTTGTGAGAATATAGCCGCCGACCAAGGTTTTTTCCATTGGGAACTCGACTTCGCGTCCGTCTTTGGAAATGGCGGGTTTAATCTGCAGGTGGGTAATCCTCCGTGGTTTCGGCCGGAGTGGGATGACCGCCAGGCTTTAGCCGAATTTGATCCCTGGTGGCAGCTCCGCGACCGTGTGGAATCAAATGACTCCGCCGAGCGGAAGTCCGCCCTTCTTTCGAACGGTGATATCCGGGATTATTTCGTAAACGCCAATACGAGTCTCGTGGCCACACGTGAACGGCTCACAACGACGGTCGAGTTTATTCCGCTCCAAGGAATGGCGCCAGACTTGTACCGGTTCTTTGTTGAACAGACGTGGCGGCATCAAGCCAGCACTAGTTCGGTCGGGCTTATCCACCCGTCCACACACTTGACCGATCGAAGGGCTAGTATATTCAGAAAACAGACGTACCGGCGTATACGTCAGCTGTGGCACTTCATTAACGAGAAGAAGCTCTTTGAAATTGGCAATACCCGAGAATATAGCGTTTGCGTTTATGGCCACGAGAAGCCGACCGCTAACTTTGTTATGGCTTCGTCCATGTTCCATCCTGACACCATCCAGCGCTCGATCGCCCATGACGGGTCTGGGCCGCTCCCAGGATTGAAAGACCCTGAGGGAGACTGGGACTTGAGGCCTCATCAAGCTCGGATCCTCAGGATCGATAAGGCAGCCCTTCAGTTATGGGCGGATTTGTCCAATGAAGATGACTACACATCCGCAAGCGTCGTTTTTTTCGTAAACCAGCCGTCTATGCTCACCATGGAGAAACTGACTACAAATGCTCGGCTTCGGAGTTGGCCGCTGTTCTACTCTGGGGGCTGGTCCGAGGATGTCTCTACTGGGAAGGAGCCTCTAAAAATTGAACCGAGAATAAATTCGACTTGGGATGATGTTATCTATCAAGGGCCGCATATTTCCGTTGCTCAAACCGTATTCAAGCAGCCGAACCCGACATTGAAGAATCACCGGGACTGGTCCGAGATCGATCTAGAGGCGCTGCCGCAGGACTCAATTCCCCGAACGGGATTCCAGAATAACTGGAGCCAGCAGGAAATGACGCGCGCCTTCGGGTCTTGGAATCTCGAGGACGGCTCGTCTGTTCCAATTCGTTCGACATTCAGGGTTGCTTGGCGCCGCATGGCAGGTGTGCAAAGTGTCCGAACACTGCAGGCAGCCCTAATTGGGCCAGGAGTGACTCATACTGAACTCGTACATTCGGCGGGAATGCCATCTCAGTCAGACCTGCATCAGCTGGGCGTCTTGGCTGGCCTACTTGCCTCGCTACCCATTGATTTCTGGGTGAAATGCTCTCGACTCTCTAACCTTCGCGACCGCGCTATCTCGGACCTCCCCACCGTTTCATTGGACCACTTGTTAATTCCGTTCTTAGTACATCGGGCGATTAGGCTCAATGCGCTCCACGCTGGAATGGGTTCTATGTATGACGACATTTACGACGTAGCTTGGGCTAAGGACCGGTGGTCGGCGGATGACGGAGTTTTCAGCCGACATCAACTGGCCGCGCTGAGTCCTCGGTGGGCTCCTGACTTTCCGCTCCGGTTGGATGCGCTAAGGCGTTTGGCTCTGATTGAGATAGACGTAATCGTGGCCATCATGCTCGGGCTCTCAGCTGACGACTTGGTGGCTGCTTACTACACGCAGTTTCCTGTCCTGGTTGGATACGAAAAGAAGGACCTCTACGACGCCAACGGTCGCAAGGTGCCCGGGGAGATAAATCGTTTGTACCGAAAGGTAGGCGAGAGCCTGACGCTCGACGAACGAACCTGGACACACCCGCAGAGCTGCGTGGAGTACGTCTTCGAGTTCCCGTTCCAAGTCTTCGACCGCGAAGAGGACATGCGGAAGGCCTATACCCATTTTTCGAGCTTGCTGGGAGGAAACTCCTAATGTCGGAACTGCTTCCCACGAGCCAAGCTGCTGACTTACGTCGTGGCCTCTCGGACTATCTGGCGACCACGTTTGCTCTGACCAATGGCAATGCGCAGTCTTCTATCAAGGACTTTCTTGCTGACTCGGAGAACGGTCTCTTCAAGGGTTCGTATGTCCGGCTGCGCCTGCCTTTTGAAACGGCAGACCCTGGCTGGAAGGACTGCCTGGACTGGTACCAGGGTTTGGAACCATACGGCCATCAGGCTCGGGCGTTTCAGCGGCTAAGCAGCAAGGCCATCGGTAGCAACGGTGCCAGCACCAGCCGTCGCCCGGAGCCCACGCTGATCACTACCGGAACCGGCTCCGGTAAGACTGAGGCATTCCTGTACCCGATTCTGGATCACGTGCTGCGGGCTAAGCGTGACGGCGTCACCGGCATGAAGGCGCTCATCCTCTATCCGATGAACGCCCTTGCCAACGATCAGGCCAAGCGCTTGGCCGAAATGCTGATCACCTACCCCGGACTCTCCGGAATCAGCGCCGGCATCTACACCGGACAGCAGGACACCAGCCGCACCAAAGTCTCCAGTGACGGTCTCATCAACGATCGGCAGGTATTCCGCGAAGACCCGCCGGACATCCTGCTGACCAACTACAAAATGCTGGATATGCTCCTGCTCCGCCAGGAGGACGCCCCTCTCTGGCAGAAGTCCGCCACAAGCCTGCAGTACGTCGTCCTCGACGAGTTCCACACCTATGACGGCGCCCAGGGCACCGACGTCGCTATGCTGCTGCGCCGGCTCGGGCTATCGCTGAAGAGCTACTGGCCGGAAGACCTCACCAATCGTCCTGACGGTCTGACCCAAGAAGACCGATCCCGCCCGCTTGGCCGCGTCACACCCGTCGCCACATCCGCCACCCTCGGCAGCAAGGGCGACCCCGAAGCGATGCTCCGGTTCGCGGAGACTGTCTTCGGCGAAGCGTTCCCTTCAGAGTCCGTTATCACTGAGTCCAGGCTAAGCTCTGAAGCCTGGTCGGCCCTGGGCTCCGACACTGCTCTGGCGAAGGATCTGCACGCCGTCGCGCTAAGTATCTCCGAAACGAACGCGGCCGTAGCCGCACTGCGGGAAGCCGGGGCCGGGCCGGAACGTGTCGTTCAACCAGTCGTCGACTCGCTCTTCGAACAGCGGCCAAAAGACCTACTGGATGCGATGCGAACCCATCCGCTCACTACAGCCTTGCTCCACGACGCAACCGCCGCCGTAGAGCTCGCCAAGTTGTCTCAGACAGTTTTCCCGGCGCATTCCCTGCCCGCGGGCGTGAGCGGAACGGACGCTGAAGAATTCCTGTCTCACGTCATCGCGCTCCTGAGCCACATCCGTGCCCGCCACGGCCGCGAAGCCCTGACTGTGGAGACGCACCTTTGGATCCGCGAAATGTCCCGGGTGGATGCCGCCGTGGACACGGTACCGCGGTTCCGTTGGTCGGATGACGGGGTGGACCAGTCAAACGACATGTTCCTGCCCGCCGTCTACTGCCGGCACTGCGGCCGGTCCGGCTGGGGGGCCGTCCTGGCGCCCACCGGCATGGATCTTGAGCTGGACGACTCAAAGATCCGCGAGGCCCGCCTGGCGAACAACCCCCGGTTCAGAACTCTGATCTCTGCCGCCGCGGAGGCCGACATCATCGAATTCCGCCAGGACGGCGCGGAGCAGGTCCAGGGATTGCATTGGCTGCACACAGTCAACCGGGGCCTTTCGAAGACCCCTCCTGCTGCCGATAGCGCTGATCTGGCCGAAGGCCGCGTTATCCCCGTGCTGATGCTAACGGGACAGGACGCGGATGACCAGTCGAAACGGGACGTCTGCCCTTCCTGCCTGGCCAAGGAAGGCATCGCTTTTATGGGCAGTGCCATCGCCACTATGCTCTCGGTGAGCATTTCCAACCTCTTCGGTGCCGAGGGCCTGGATGAGGGGGAGAAGAAGGCGCTGGTATTTACCGACAGCGTGCAGGACGCCGCCCACAGAGCCGGTTACGTCCAGTCCCGCTCCCACACCATGACGCTCCGCACCGCGCTCCGCCGGGCCCTGGGTGAGAACACGGCGACACTCTCGGAGGTTGTCGACGCTGCCATTGCCAACGCGAAAACGCCGGCGGAGCGTTATCAGCTGGTGGCCCCCGAATATGTTGATCGCCAGAGCTTCAAGCAGTTCTGGAACCCGAAAGCTACACCGGCCGAACAAGCGCGCGGACGCCGGTTTGCAAGGCGACGCCTGCAGTTCGACGCACTCCTTGAGCTCGGCCTGCAGTCCCGCACCGGCCGGACTTTGGAGCTGACCGGCTCTCTCGCAGTCGAGACGGATGCGGGCAGCGCCACTCGCATGCTCGCCGTCGCCCGCCGGGTGTACGACTCGGCGCAGCACCAGACGATGGTGGGAGACACCCCGCCTACCGAACAGCAGTTGCTGCAGTGGATCCGGGGCACCGTGGAGCGGGTCCGTCTCCAGGGCGGCATCAACCACGAGTGGCTCAAGGGCTACATCGCCACGGACGGCAAGCGCTGGCAGATCTGGGGAGGCCGCCCCAAAGGTGAAGGCATGCCTGCTTTCCCGTCCGGCCGACCTGCGCCGGCCTTCCCGCGGATCGGCCGCGCGGACGCCGCGACCGACAACCTTGACACCGTCACGCCGTCGACTTCCTGGTACTCACGGTGGACGGCGCGCTGCCTCGGCATTGCTCCGTCGGACAGCGGCTACCTTTCCAAGGCTTTGATCAGCGCGTTGGAAGAAGACGGTGTGCTGGGCAAGACCAGCACAAACTCCGGAGCCGACGTCTACTGGCTGGATCCGGCAAAGATCATGCTCTCCGCTCCCGCCGTTGATGACCTCGAGTCCGGCCGCCACGTCCTTGCGTGCAGGGTCTGCAAGGCCGTGACGCCCGGGAGTCTGACCGTCATCGACCAGCTCGACGGCGCCCCGTGCACTCTGGTCCGATGCAGCGGCAGGCTGGAACGCCAGGCAGGGGACGCCGGGAACTTCTACCGGGACCTCTACTCCTCGCGGGAAAGCAAACGCGTGGTCGCCCGTGAGCACACCTCCCTCCTCGACGACAAGACCCGGATTCTCTACGAGACCCAGTTCAAGTCGGGCTCCGACAATCCGCAAGCTCCCAATGTCCTGGTGGCCACGCCCACTTTGGAGATGGGCATCGACATCGGCGACCTCTCCTGCGTCATGCTGGCATCGCTCCCCACTTCAGTCGCCTCCTACCTGCAGCGCGTCGGCCGTGCCGGCCGCCTCACCGGCAACTCCCTGGTCCTCGCGTTCGTTCGGGGCCGCGGCGAGCACCTGCCCAAGCTGCATGACCCGCTGTCTGTCATCAACGGCGAGGTCCGGCCGCCTGCAACCTATCTGGACGCCGAAGAAATTCTTGGACGCCAGTACGTCGCCCACGTGGCAGACCGGTTCGCCAGGACCGCTGGGCGCCCGCACCCGCGCGACGCGGTCCAGGCCCTCGGAAGCGTTGCACTGGGCTCGTTCATCGGGGACCTGATCCAGGACGCCACAGCGAATGCCAAAACGTACTTGGTTGAGTTCCTCGGCCAGTTCGGCGAAAAGGTCTCCGAGGGAAGCCGCCAGCGACTGATGGCCTGGGCATCCGAGCACGACGACGGCGAGCCCAGCGGTCTTGCCCGGCACCTCATCCGGGCGGCAGGCGAGTGGAAAGCCGACATCGACGAGCTGGAGGCCCGCCGCAAGGAAATCGACAAGGCTCTCCCGGAGCTGGAGGCCGCGGCCAAAGAAGCAGAACGGTTGGACGACAAGTCCTCTGACGCAGTTCAGGCCCTCCGCACGGCCAAAGCGACTCTCCGCATGATCGGCGACCAGCTCAAGCAGCTCCGCGGCGACTACTGGATCTCGGTATTGGAGGCGTACGGAGTCCTGCCCAACTACACCCTGCTGGACGATTCCGTCAGCCTCGACGTGGGGCTGTCCTGGAAGGACGCCGACACACAGGAGTTCGTCACCGATACCGTCACGTACAACCGCGGCGCGTCCATAGCGCTCAGCGAGTTCGCCCCTGGCGCCACGTTCTACGCCCAGGGCATGGAGATCCTGATCGATGCTGTGGATCTCGGGCCGCAGCAAAGCCACATTCAGAAATGGCAGGTGTGCCCCCAGTGCGGTTGGATCAAGACAGACGTCAGCACCAGCGTGCCGGTCACCAGTTGCGTTAGGTGTACGACGGCGGCAATCGCCGACATGGGTCAGATCTTTGACGTCGTGGTCATGAAAAAGGTCTCCGCCGAAGTACGACGCGACGAGGCCGCCATCAACGACCGCCGCGATAACCGCGTCCGTGAACGGTTTGCGATCGCTGCCGCGGCCGATATTGACCAGCAGCACCTGCAAAAGCGCTGGTTCGTGGAGGGGTATGAGTTCGGCGCGGAGTACTTCAACCGGGTGGACATCCGGTGGATCAACACCGGGCGGACCGCGTCCAACGGTGGGGTACGGACGATTGCCGGCGACGACGTGCGTACACCGATGTTCCGGCTGTGTTCCTACTGCGGCCAGCTGGACCAGTCAGCTAAAGAGAACCGGCCGAACGAGCACCGGTTCTGGTGCAAGTTCCGAAAGGAAACCCAGGAGAGCATCAAGGAGGTAGTGCTGGCGCGCGAGCTCAACACCCAGGGCGTGGTGCTGCACCTTCCGCTGGACGTTACCTATGGCGACGATTTCTCCGTGCCGAGCCTTCAGGCCGCGCTGCTCATGGGTCTCCAGAAAGTCCTGGGCGGAGCACCTGACCACCTCGGGGTGCTGAAGATCAACGATCCCGCACATGGTGGTGCCCGGGTTGCACTCATGCTCCACGATAAGGTCCCCGGAGGCACGGGCTACCTGGCAGAGTTCGCAGACGCGAGGCGGGTGTGGGAGCTGCTGTACGCAGCCTGGGAGATCGTGCGCGACTGCAGCTGCCGGTTCGAGGAACGCCTTGCCTGCCACCACTGCCTCCTGCCGCACGCCGAGCCGTGGCAGGTCGACAAGGTCGCCCGCGCAAGTGCGGAGCGGCTGCTTGGTCTCCTCCTGCGCTCGGGGCAGAAGGCCGCCGATGGTGAGGTCCCGCCGTCGTACTCGGACTGGACCGTAACCGAAGAAGCGCCGAGCGCCGAAACGTCCATCGAATCATTGCTGGAAAAGCGGTTCCGGAAAGCCTGGATGGAACGACTCAAAGCAGTGGGCGCGCACACTAAGGTCACCCCCGGTGCGCTCGCCGACACTATTACCTTCCGCATACCCGGTCAGAGCTTCCAGTGGCAGCTTCTGCCGCAGGTGGATGTTGCCGGCACGCGGCCGGACTTCCTGCTGAAAGGACCGCCGGACCCGAACTTTCCGGTGCTGGCCATTTACACCGACGGTTTCGCATTCCACGCGTCGCCGGAGCACAACCGGATTGCGGACGACGCCGAGAAGCGCGACAAGCTTCGGCACACCTCGGAGCTGTCTTCTGCTGTGGTTCCGTGGGCCGTCACATGGGAGGACGTGAATGCCTTTGAAGCTGGACCCGCGGCGCCGGTTACGTTGCCTTCCTGGGCAAACGCCAAGCTGAACGCACAGCTGATGGCCAAGTTCCCTGTGGACGCGTCCATCATGGGTCTGCTGGGGCGGGATGCCATGAGCATGCTCTGGCAGTGGGTCAACAAGCCGGCTCCTGAAGCTTGGACCAAGTTCTCGGAACTGGTCCCGCTGATGCTCATGCAGCAGAAGCCACAGCTATCGGACCCGGACGCTGTTTATGGGCATGCTGTTGCTTTGGCCCGTGGAGAAGAGCCACCGCTGCCCAGCGGCAGTGTGACCGCCTGGACGTGCGGATCCGGCAGCGTCGGCTTTGCTGCCGCGGGCTCGCCTAACAGCCTGTCCACGATCGCAGTCGGTCTTTGCCTTGATGATCGGCAGGATGCGCTGGCTTCTTCTTCACACGAAGTCTCTTGGCGCCTTTGGCTGCAGCTCTCGAACCTCCTGGCATTCAAACCCATAGGTTTGACCATTGGATCCGTAGCTTCCAACGTGAGCGCTGGCGGCTCGGTTGCTGAAGAAGCCGCGCGCCAGGAAATGGCGGATGAGGTCGAACCCGCGTGGAAGCCACTGTTGGATCAGGCAACGGAATTCGAAAAGACACTGCTGTTGCAGCTTGCCACTGCCGGTCTGGATATCTTGCCGGAACTCGGATACGAGGTGGACGGCGTGCCAGTTTCAATCGCCTGGCCGGACCATCACCTTGCCGTGGTATTCGACGGTGACGAACGTGAAGGGCTGGAAGCCTCGGGATGGACCACCGTGGGAATTGACGTTGATGAAATACGCGAACTGCTGAAGGCAAAGGGGGCTTGACGTGGCACTCGTGACTTGGATCAAGCAGAAGGACAAGATCGACGGCGCAATGAAAGCCAAGGTCTACTCCTTCTTTGAAAAGTTGCAGAAAGACGACACTGCACCGGGCCTCCACATCGAACCGATGCATACGCCTGCGGACCCTCGCGTCCGCACGGGCCGTATCGATTTGAACTACCGCGCCGTGCTGTTCAAAGTCGCCTTTGAGAACATCCCGCACTACTTCTACTACGGTGCATGGCCCCACGACCAGGCAATCGACATCGCCCGGTCTAGCGTGCTGCAGGTGAACTCTGTCAACGGTGTCCTCGAGGTGGTGCGTGCATCAACACCGACTCCCGTGCCGCCGTCGGACACTGCGACCGAGGAGCCAGTCGAGGTGATCGAGCCGGAGGCTCCCGAGGATGTAGAGCCCGAATCACCACAGCTCTGGACGAACCCGCTCGGAACGTGCGGGATGGATCAGGGTGAGCTGGTGGCAAGCCTTGGTCTCGCTGCCGATCTAGTGAGCCGAGCCTTCGCTGCTTCATCAGATGAGGAGCTTCTGGATGTACTGAGTGATGCCCCGGAGTGGCAGGCCACGGCGTTGCTGGAGCTCGCCGCTGGGACATCCGTCTCAGAGGTACGGGACAAGCTGGCCCTGAGCCGCTATGTCGACGACCCGGAGGAGTCCGAAGAGGACAAGATCAAGCGGGCGCTCGAGCACCCGGCAACGAAGATGCAGTTCACGTTCGTGGGGGACAACTCCGAAGAACTGAAGAAAGTCATCGAAGGCGGCGACTTCGACTCCTGGCGTACCTTCCTCCACCCCGAACAGCGCATCTATGCCGAACGCCGCTACAGTGGATCCTTCAGGCTTTCCGGCGGTGCCGGCACAGGCAAAACCGTTGTGCTGCTGCACCGGGCAAGGGCACTTGCTCTTGCGGAGCCGTCTTCTCGTATAGTGCTGACCACGTACACGACCACCCTTGCTGAATCGCTTGAGAGCGGACTGGCAAAGCTTGACCCGGGGCTTCCTCGTGCGTCCAAGCCTGGTGATCCGGGCATTCATGTCGCCGGTGTGGATTCGCTCGTCAACAAGGTATTCCGTGCCGCCTCCGAAGTGGAACAGCGGCAGTCGATGAAGGACCTGTTTGGCCTCGAGGCTGCAGCTCCAGGCAAGATACTGGAGGCCGATCGAGCGCGCCAACAATGGGAATCCGCGCTTAGCGACGTGGAGCACGAGCTGGAGCCCGAGCTCGCCAACCCCACGTTCCTGCAGCAGGAATACGAGACCGTTGTGCTGCCAAACTTTATTACGGGTAAAGACGAGTATCTCAAGGTCCCCCGCGCGGGGCGCGGCACCGCACTGAACCGAGCCAAGAGGCTGGCGGTGTGGAAGGTCATCGAGGGCTACAGGTACTACAACCGGATCGACATGCATGCCTCCTTTGTTGAGATGGCGCACCTCGCAGCGTTGATCCTGAGGCAGCGCGCCGAGAATGGCCTGACTCGGATGGCAGATCACGTTCTTATCGACGAGGCCCAGGATTTGCATGCAGGTCACTGGCTCTTCCTCCGGGAACTGGTGCAGCAGGGTCCTGACGACCTGTTTATTGCCGAGGACTCGCACCAACGCATTTACGGACAGAAGGTGCCGCTGTCCCGTTTTGGCATCGGAATTGTCGGCAGGTCTCGGCGGCTGACCCTCAACTATCGCACCACACAGCAGAACCTGGCGTACGCCGTCGGACTTCTGAAAGGCATTCCCGTCACGGACATCGAGGGCACCGATGAATCCGTCAACGGATATACGTCTTCCCGTGTGGGACCGAAGCCTCAGGAACACGCGGCAACGTCCTATGTGGAGGAGCTGGACAACCTCGCCCAGACGCTGCGGACATGGCAGGAGGAAGGCGTGCCGCTTGAAACAGTCGGCATCCTGGTTCGCGCGAACTTCCAGATCGGCAAGGTAATCAGCGGACTAAACGAACGGGGACTAGAGGCGCGAATTGCTGGATCCGCCGCTGCCTCCGGGGTGCCTGCAGTGATGACCATGCACCGATCAAAGGGCATGGAGTTCACCCGAGTTGTTCTGTTCGGCATGTCGGATCAGTCGATGCCCGCCGCATACCAGCTGCAGAACCTGGCTCCGGCCGAACAAGCGGATGCGCTTCTGCGCGAGCGTTCGCTCCTCTATGTGGCTGCTACCAGGGCCCGCGACGGGCTTGTCGTCTCATGGAGCGGCAAACCGTCAGAGCTGCTTGGTACAAAGTAGTTTCCATACATAACGGCAATTGGGGGAGAAATGGCGGCAGGATCGACAGCGACGAAGTCCCGATGGTGGCATGGAGACGCTAAACAGCGGTACTGGATGGAACTGGTCAACGTGGACACCTGGGGGAGCGAGCTCATTGCACCCGATACACCGCGTTATGACTTGATGAGGGACGTGCGAGTTGGAGATGTTGTTCTCCATTGGGTTGGAAAGAACAATCCAATGCGCTTCAAATCCGGCATGTATGGTGCGTCGATCGTAGCGGGGGAGCTTCAGCCGCGCGCTGGGGACTGGTACGGGAAGCCCGCAAACACGATTCCCCTGACGAACTACACTCCTTTGCCTCACCCCTATCTCCTGACCGATCTCCGTGCAGATCATCAGTCCGACATCCTCGGTATTAAGAGCGAACTTGAACGTGATTTCTCCGGGCGCGGCAAGTTCACCATCTATTTTCCGTTTCAGGAGCATCCGACGAGCGGGTTGAAGCCGAATCAGGGGTATCTGTTCAAGCTTCCGGCGAAGGTCATCGATGTGGCTCCGGACCTACTGCCCGATAGTGACTGGGGCGGCTTTGATCGGCCGCTTGTTGCGCCGCCTGTGAGTGGGCAAAACGGTGTGAGGCAGCGCTACGCTGGCTTTTGCGCGGATCCGGTCCTGAAGAAGGCCATCGAGATGCAGGCCGTGCGTCAGGCAATTAGGCACTACGAGACTTCGGGGTTCACGGTGCAGGACGTCGGAGCATACCGGTCCTACGACCTGGAAGCGGTGTGTGGCGACGAAGTTCGTCGCGTCGAAGTGAAGGGCTCTCAAGGTCACGTTCAGAAGGTCATCCTCACCCGCAATGAGGTGACCAGCGCCAACGAGTTCGAACAGACAGATCTAGTGGTGGTTGCAGAGATCCAATGGGAGCGCCATCTGAATGGCAAGATCACTACCGCAGACGGGCTGATGAATGTATATCCCGACTGGAAGCCGTCGCCCGAAAACCTCGTGCCCTTGAGTTATGAGTACTTCCTGGATTAGAAATCCTGTGATGCTCGAGGGGGGTCGGACTCCCGACCCCCCTCGCTGCACAGGGCATCAGTAAGCTTTGTCGGCCAGCTTGTCCGCGAGATCGGAAGGGGCGAAGTCCTTCGTGTGATACGTAGTCCACCCCTGCTCCGCGAGCCAGTCGTCCCGCTCGTCGTCGCGGTCCACGAGTACTGCCACTCGGGAGGAAGGCCACAATAGATCTACCTGCCACTGGTTGTCTGGGCCGATGTCCGCCCCCCAGTCTCCGAGCTCTACCTCGACTTCTACAAGTTCGGGGATGAGTTCCCTCAAATCGGGACCGGATTCGGCAAAGACGGTCAGCCAGGCGCTCTGCCGGATGCTTTCCGGAATGCCCAAGTCTTCGGCAACGGAGGATTTCCCTGAAGCCTCGACGCCAAGCGTCCCTAGAGGATTCAACTGTGCCCATTCAAGAAAGCCGAGCCCAATTTGCCCGTGCACGCCGAATAGGGTGCCCCGGTCCAGGTTGGAATTGAACAGCTCGCAGCTAGTTTCCGGGACGAGGACGCAGCAATGGCAGGCTGCGAGGTTTCGCGCGTCAGTTCCTGATCCTCGCGACTCGATGCAAACAGGGTCGGCCGAGCACCACGATGTACGGAACAAGCCTTCATCCAGTGCAGGACCAAGCCGCTTCGGGCTCGCTTGCGCTGCGATGCCACCCAGACTGCCAGCCGAGTCCGATGAGGCCGTGTAAAGAAGCACTCCGACCTGATCCTGACCCACATAAAGACGTTCCCGGATCGAAGATGCCGGGTAACCGGCGTCGAGTGAAAGCTGGTCGATGATGATGTGGGACAGTGTGTGGACCAGGGTCTCCACAATGCTCCCAGGGGCAGGGTCCAGTCCCCGCTGCTTCGCTGCGCGCTTGGCGTTGATCCACAAAGTATTTTCACGGCTTGCGGCGAAGTCAGTTTTTGCCCAGGCCTCGACTTGTGATCTGTCCAGGGCGACAAAGAGTCCCTCGCCGAGGGTCTCGATTGCGGGCAGCCAGTTTTGTCGGTTGTCATCTGGTGACAGTGGAGACAATTTCGCATCCGGCTTGTCCTCGCCCCTGGGTTGCAGGCGGCTGAAGCCGTAGAGTGCCCGGACTTCCCTGAGTCGGGTGATTTTTCGTGCCGCCTTGATCCAGTGCTGGTGGGCAGTTGGAACGGCTACTTTCTCAGCGACGAAATCTGTGTCAGGGCTGTCCTTCCGGCCGTTCATCAGCGCAAGGAACTCCTGCTCACGAAGCTGGTCTTCGGAGAGCTCAGTCTCTTCGCTGCCGTGGAATTGGCGTCTGATTTCGGCCCGCAGCTCGTCCACAGAGAAGCGTCCATCGAACTCTTGGACAACGCCCTCTAAAACCCACGCCGATGCTGGTTCAAGTGCCTGTGGTTGGCTGAGCTGTGAAGCCTTCGACGTCACGACCTTCGCCAGGAACTCCGAATACGGCGGAATGGAGATCGCAGATCTGACTACTGGAAACCAGACGTTGGATGCACCACGCTGCACCGTCTTGGGAGGCTTACCGCATTCACGCTCCCGGTATCCCCAGCCGAGCCACGGCCGGTTCCCCTGGCATTTCATCTCCTTCAAGGCGATGGAGTTGAAGGCGTCGGCCATTGTCCGCGATTTTCCGCATGAACACCGGACCACCATGTCGGCCAGGGATGATGTCCGGCCTTCCGAGGCAAGCGAGAGCAAGTGGTTGGCATCCTCTGTGGGGGTGAAGCCATGAACCCAATAAGAATAGGGAAAGTCGTCGATATGTCCGTCCTCGCATGCGACGACGAATCGCGATGGAGTCAGCGGTGCCAGTGACTTACATAGGCCACACTTGGGATCCTCGTAGGACGCCTGTAACTGCTGTATCTTCCCGAGACGGTTGCAATTCGGACAAACAAGCATCTGTGGGAAACGAACTACCGGAATCTTTCCGCGAGCTCCCGCAGGGGGCAGTAAAAGCTCAGACACTTTCAAGCTTCTCGCAAGACGTGGCTCGCTGACCGGCTTCAAATGCTTCCGGTCCCACTGATCGATGCTGGTGATCATGAAGCTGTTGTTTTCGGCTGGGAACAGGCTGCCGACTCCGAACGTGGAGATCAACTGGCTGCGCCGGGCGGCATAGGTCTTTTTAGCCAAGGGTGGCATCCTTCCTCATTGGGGCCGGCCGGAGTGCCGTTTCTGCGTCAACGTCGCGCATGCTGCGGGGCGTGGGCCAGGGAATGGTGCTTGTGCTGTAGACGAAGTCGGGATCTTCAAGGGCTTTGCTGGAATCGATGAGCAGCGAACGCGGCGAATTCCGCTTGCCCTCGTAAGGCAGATCAGCGTCAGCGAGGGCTGCTTTCCGCCATATGTTGAGAAGTCGCTCCAGCTCTTCGCGCGTAGCGGATAATTCCCCAGGATCGACGGATGCGACCCGATTACCTATCCAGGTCATAACTTCATCTACTGCTGGGGATTTGTCTCGGACATGCCCTGCAGTGCCACGTAGCTCGGGGACTAGCATCCTCAGTGCTGACACCAGCGTTGCATGAAGTCCCCGGTCTCGCGATCGGGCAGCGAAAGGCGTGGCACTGGTCGCTTCAACTGCCCGGTAAAGCGCTCCATGGAAGTCATTGAAGGATTCGTAGTGTGAGCGGTCCCGTGTGCGCGCTGCGTTGAAGATGGTTACTACCAAGCCCGGGTGCTGTCGCCCGACGCGGCTCGTCGCTTGAATGTACTCCGCGCTTGATTGGGGCTGTCCCATGACTGCCATGAGACCCAGACGGTCGACGTCGAGGCCAACTGAGATCATGTTCGTGGCCAATACAACGTCCTCAGGTACCTGGCCACTCATCAAGCTCTTCTCCAGGGACTTGAGCGCCTCTGGAATTTTGTGGTTTTCAACGCGGCTTGTCAGCTCACTCAATTGAATTCCGCGGCCCTCAAGCCTGCCGTCACGTTTCGCCAGCAGATTAAGCCGGGCCCGGACGTCGTCGTATACCTGAAGGTAAGCGGAGCCAAGAACGCGGAGACTGTTGAAGTAACCCATGAGGGTCCAGTAAGGGTCACGGTCTTCGGCCGTTGCCGCGTCAATCAGGTTGGCCGAGTGCAGCAACGAGGCGTATGTGCGGACCATGAGCGTCGCGTGACTGGTGCCGGACGCGAGCACTCCAACGTATTGGCGTGTTCCGAATTGCTCGGAGGGGGCCTTCTGGGCAAAGAAGGAGTCGTCAGGATCAAGTCCCGGGGGTGGGAAAAGGCTGGATTTCCGGTTGAAGACGGAACGAATCTGGTCTTCAGCCCTTCGAATCGTGGCCGTGGAGGCAACGATCTTTGGCTTTCTGGCTTCTGAGCCCCCTTCACGCCCGATGCCACTGGCGGCCAGGTCGACAGCCGTTTCGAACAATCCAACAGTAGAACCGAGGGGGCCGGAAATAAGGTGAAGCTCATCCTGGATAATCAGGTCCGGGCCCAGATCAG
Organism: Pseudarthrobacter sp. 902506025; assembly: GCF_040702325.1. NCBI lineage: Bacteria > Bacillati > Actinomycetota > Actinomycetes > Micrococcales > Micrococcaceae > Pseudarthrobacter > Pseudarthrobacter sp. 902506025. The sequence goes on along the minus strand of NZ_JBFBKW010000010.1, from coordinate 107,768 downwards.
CAGGGGAGAGGCGTCCAAAAAGGGTTGCAATTTCGCCACGCCAGGACATCCCTGCGAACTTGTCGACAGTGCCGATCACGAGCTCCGGGCGCTCCCTATAGACATCCGTGTCGACTATATGAACGGGAAGACCGTCACTGAAGTCGCATGAACGATTGGAACACGTCACAGTCATTCGATCTGTCGGGACCTTGGTAATCCTGTAGTCGTCAACGGTGAGTCGGGTGCCACACCAAGGGCATGCTTCTATCTGTTTTGGGTTGCCTTCGATGACTTCCTGATTGCTCCTGAGCTTTCCGAGGTTCGTCCTCGCAGTCGCAATGTCGTTCGGGGTGGCGCCTCCGCCGACCCAGAGCCCGATGCTAAACGATGCGCCTCCAAGACGGTTCTCGTTGTCCAGCCGCACGGATTCCAGGGAGCAGATGAGCATGGCGGCGCGCTCGAACTGTTGGATGGTCAGAAGTCGCAGCGTGTAGCGCATGATCACGGCGACGCCGCGAACACTGGTATCGCGAAGTCGCCGAAGCAGCAGAAGATAGGCGATAAGCCCGAGGTATGCTTCGGTTTTTCCACCACCGGTGGGAAACCAAAGAAGATCGGCTAGGTCCCTTTCCTCGTGCAGGTCGTCCGTTAAAGACGGCAGATTGATGAGGATGAAAGCGATCTGGAAGGGGCGCCAGCTCTGCTCGCCAAGTTCGAAATCGCCCTTGGCTCCTTTTCGTACCCAGTCCTGGCGGGAACGCTGCATGTGCATTGCTTTGTTCGCCAACTGAAACGCCTCAAAGGCTTTTGCATCATCGGCGAGCAATCGGATTCCAGCCTTGATGCGAGTGTGGGCGATCCCCGCCTGCTTCATGTGTTCGTCCGCGACCCCGCGCAGGTGGGGTGGCACGTACGCTGGCCCGTCCTGTGTTGCAGATGCAGTGGATGCCGCGATCCAGGTCGAGTAGTCCTCTGCGAGGCGGCTGAGTTCGGCAACGACTTCTTCACGTGGTGCTGTTGCCATGAAGGGCAGCGACAGATTGGCGGCACTGCCTCCAGCCATGGATCTGTGGACGTCTTGCCGGGGGACAAACGTTGACGAGACTCGTTGACAAAGCCGCCCGTCGACGTCGGACTCTTGTACTTCGATTGCGCACCCGTGGCCTGCCCCGAAGACCATGTGGTTGCGGTAGAGAAGCTCCGAGGACGCCAAGTCGGGGTCGGACGGGACGCTGGTGCGGAGCTTGGAACGGTCTACCAGCGCCGGGACTGGCGTGTGGACTGAAATGCCGGCCTGGAACCAGCACGCCACATCCTTGTCGGAGGCCGGGTCCGGCTTGGGTTGCGTGTTTCGGAGAACAACGGTGACAGTAACAACAGCATCTTCCGGGACACGCACCAATGCATACAGCTCTAGGGCACCCCCCTCAAGCAGGTGACGCTGAGGTCCCGATGCAGCAAGATCTACCTCGATCTCGGGCAAATCAGCGGCAGTTCGCTGCCAGTCATAGGTTTCACGCCGTTTGCTGCCACTCTCCCTGACCGTAGCTATTGGCATATAGCGCGCTGCTGTCGGGGTGACAGCCAGGGACGTGGAACGGGTTGTATCCACGGAGACGGTAAGGCCTACACTGCTGGGATAGGTCAGGCGGGCGTTCGCGACGGAGCTGTCCACGGAGGCCTCTCCTGAAGCTGCAGCAACCGACTCTGGCTCGTCAGGGGCTTCGACGTAGGTGTCGTCAGCTGCGGGCCAAAGTACGCCCGTCACATAGCGCTCCAACGGACGTTCCGTGATGAGTTCGTCGGTAGAGCCCGGTCCATAAAGATCTGTTTCAAGGCGGTCCACCATTTCACGGCGGAAGGCGTACTTGGCACCGAGTTTCGACACTTATTGCTCCTAGTTCTTCGTCCGCGTAATCAAACCAGTCAGCCGGGGGACCAACCACATGCCCGAGGAGCCCAGCCCCGTCAGCTTCGTCTCTTCAGGGTGGCCGGTAGCGCATTCGATGGAAGTGACGCGCGCGCCAGTGAACCCTGCGGGCCACTCGTCCCTGCGGTGGGTCTTGAATGCATAGTTCTTTTTCAGTGCGTACGCGAAAGAGCGGCTGGTTCGCCCGATAACCTTGCCTTCACAGGTCGTCAAGACATAGCGGGGCACTTCGCCGGGCTCCGGCTCGGACTGTAGGGAGCCAGAAACTACCTGGCCCAAAAGGTCCTCCAATACGAGGTTGTCCTGGATTGCCTGGGCATCGCCGTCTTCGGGGTAGTAAGGGGAGACGTCGTCGATGTCCGAGTTTAGGAACTCCATCCGGGCTGTGTACTGGCCGTACTTTCCGTAGGCTTTCTCCAACCACCGCCCGGTTGAGCCATCAGCATGCTTGAGCAGCTTCTTGGGCAGTTTTGTGGAGATTACCTCTTCCCGTGCCCGGGTCAGTGCAACGTACTTCTGCTTGAGCGTCGCCTCATTCTGCTCAGCCGCCGGCGATCCAAACTCGGGCTGCAGATAGAGGACGTTCGTGAACTCAAGACCCTTGGCCCGGTGAACAGTCGAAAGTATGAGGCTCGCGGTATCCTCCACCGTAAGGGTTAACGGAATGGACCTGCTGCGGAGTCGCTGACTCAGCTGGGGGACATTCAAGGAGTTGTAAGCCGTGAAATTCCCTTCGGCTGTCTTGAGCGCAAGCCACAGGTCAGCTGCTGAGTCGCCGAAGAGTCCTGTAAGGCGTGACTTAATGTCGTCCGCATCGTAAGTTCGATCCTCAAGGTCTTTGAAGACCTGGTGCACCCAAGGCGCCAGACTCATGTCCTGAGCTTTGCGGCGAACCAGATGCGGATAGCCGTTCTCCCACAGAAGTTCGCTTGCGATAAGCACCTCGTAGTTTGTCGAACAGAGAAGGGCAGTCGTCTCGCCGTCGTTCGGGCACAATGCCCCGGATTCATTTAGCACTGAGGTGCTGGACATCTGCCTTCGGAAGTCGTCGAGAAGGCCGTGCGCTGTTTCCGAAGCTGAATCATCGAGCTCACCAAGGCTCCGTATTTCCTCACCCACCGAGATGAGCTCCCGGGTACGGTCGGTGACCGCCCTGTAGTGTTTGGCCAGCGCGTAGTGCTCGGCGCCGTAATCGCTGACGAGTCTGTCGATAAGTTTTGCCGACGTTAGTTTCGACTTCGATTCATCCAGCTGGAAGTCGTAGATGCCCTGAAGGGGATCACCCAGAACGGTAAAGCCAAGGTCTTCTCCGAGGGCGGATAGCAAGGCCAGGACAAGCTCAGCACGATCGCCCACGAGGTCCTGGGCTTCGTCAACGAGAATGTGCTTTAGGTGGAAGATTCGGTCGGGTGTCTCGTCGCCAGCAATGTATTCCGTCGCTTTCCTGATCCGTGCATCGAAGCTGTCACCAAGAGTGTCTTCGTCCATGTCGATCAGTATTTGTGCGGCAAAGGAGTCAAAGGTCCTGATCTGCAAGCCATCCAGATCATGCACGCGGGCACGTTTACGCACTGCTTCTACGGCGGCACGTGAGAAACTCAGCACTAGAATTTCGTCTGCTGGATTTAGACCGTCTTCTACGAGTGTTTTCACTCGGGCAAGAAGTACTTCGGTCTTGCCTTGCCCGGCCGCGGCGGTGACAAACAGCCTGTCCTCTGGTTCCGCTTCTGCCACCGCCCGCTGGCTTTCGTCCAGCTCAATGTCAGCGAGCACTAATTGCCTCGTTCCTCCAGAGGTAGTCCAGCTGCGTGAAAGCGAGCTGGTGCCCGTACTGATCCAAATTGTCCTTCACATTCACAATCAAAACTTCTTCGCTGCCGCCGTTCAGGGGGCCGCGAAGGCCGCGGCCGATCATCTGGATGTATTTGTTGGGTGAGAAGGTCGGGCGGCAGACGTAAACCGCGTCGACCTTTGGCGCATCAAATCCCTGCGTGAGTACATCGAAGTTTGTCAGAACGCGAATTCTTCCATTGCGGAAGTCTTCAATGATGGAACGTCTGTGGCCAAGGTCGGTCTTCCCTGAAATTGCTGCCGAAGGGATGCCTTCCACCGTCAGGACGGCGGCGAGGGCTTCAGCGTGTTCCACGGAGGCTGCGAAGACGAGAGTCGGTCCCTTCGTATCCGATGCCTTGATGTGGTCAAGAATGGCCTCATTGCGTTGCGTGTTGTCCGCTACGTGCTGGAGGTCGAGGCGGGCCTCGAGCATGGCACTTTGCGAATCCTCGTCCCTAGCTGAGCGCATATCTTTTAGTTTGAGCTCGATACCCTTCAGCTCGCGGTGCCTTACTCGAGCCAGGACCCCCATTCCCTGGAGATACTCGTGAGCATTGTTAGCGGTGAACTCATCCGGCTCGATGAGATTACGCCCGAACCGGGCGACAAGTCGCTCCGTCTCCGTTTCGTTCGTGCCCCGATACGGCGTTGCGGAGAGCCCAAGCAGAGATCGGGACTTTTCCGTGAATGAGCGGCCGAACCAGGATAAGACGGGGGTGTAAGAAGTTGCAGTCGCCCCGTGGGCTTCATCGATGATCACAAGGTCGGGGTTAGACATCCATTCATACATGGCCCGGCGCGTTTGTTGGATGCTGGCCAAAGTTTGGATAGTTGCGACGACCAGATGAAGCTTGGTTTCCTCTCGGACTGCGGTGTTACCACCCCAGAGCCTACTTACGGCCATACGTTCGCCGGGAGCTCCCGCCGCTTGCCACACATAGGTCCAGGTTTCGATGGCCTGCTCGCAGAGTTCTTCAGATTGAGCGATCCAGATGACTAAGCGATGTTCTTCCTTTGGCGCTTTTTTGATCTCCCGAATCACGGATTCAACGGCTACACGCGTCTTGCCAGCTCCGGTGGGCAACTGGACCAGACCGCGGCTATGTTTGGTGTTCCCTGCGAGGAGGTCAACGATCTTCTTGCTGGTCGTCTCCTGATATTCATGCAGAGGGTTCAAACCCACCGGTCCAACAAACTCCTCGCGTTCCGGTTTCTTCTTGATCGATTCACCAGCCATTGCGGGGGAGAACCCGAGCTCTTTGACGAATTCGCGGGCTGTTCTGCCGCCACGAAACTGATCCGGGGTCTCAATACCTGCTTCTGAAAGAGCGGGCTTGAGTACTTTGAGGAGGCTGCTGCCGTGCAAATTGCTGACAATGTCGAACAGGCGTTCGTCCGTGAGCTCAAGTCCGCGGGAATCCAGCATCTTCATGACTGCGCTCGGAATGAGGTCTTGAAGGGTTTCACGCCCAACAAGCTCGGCGATTTTGCCGGCGTCTGTCTTTTGTTTGTTGACTCGTCCCAGCCGCGCCTGGGCTTCAGCGTCCTTCTTAAGCTGCCGCATTGTTTGCATGACCTCGGCGCTAGCCCGTTTGCCACCAAACGCCCCCAGTATCGTTGTCAGCAAAGCCTGATCGCCTTGGGGAGCGCGGTAATAGAGCATGCCGTCTTGTAAGTAGGACGCCCTTGGCGTGGCCACAGACCTGGAGTCGTAGCTGTTCGTCTGAACTTCTTCGACCGAGACGCAGGGAACACACAAAGTTTGAACGGCAACTTCACTGGCTGCACGCTTGAGATATGGAAATCGCGACTTGATGCTTTCCGGCTCTTCTCCTTCAACTGGAATGGCTCGAGCGGAGGTGAAGAATTCCACAGTGACTGGTTCGACTCCCCAGTTCTCGGCTAGTGCCTCATCCAAATCCGGGTGACCTGTGTAGAGGACTGGGGCACCGGCTGTTTCAACAAGGTAGTCGCGGGACCTGAGGTCGGAGGCCAGGACTACGTCGCCTGTTAGATAGCGCGTATTTCGGCCTCCGCTAAGTGGGATGAGAAGTTCCTTGGGAGGGCGAACGGCAAGGGCAGCCAGCGCCCCATACAGTTCGTGAAGTTGCTGCATCGGCAACTGCTGCTCAGCCAAGGACAGGACAAGCGGCCACTTGATTCGGCTGGGGTCGGTTGGGAAGCCCAGCGCCGCTGCTTCTTCTTCGCCGGGAAAGGGCAGGTAATCTGAGGGGATTCCTTCGACTTTCCCGACACACTGCTGGGCGTCCACTTTGCCAAGCGGCGTTTCAAAGGCGCCGTACTTCTTAACCCACCAGAGGTCGGGCCCATCTATCGTCTCTGCTGGCCGAAAACCGGTGCTGAATTCGACTTTCGAAGGATACTGGGGCCTGCCCAAAATCGTCCTTGTCACCTTGGCCCGCGTTGTGGCGGACGCGTCGACAAGAAGGTAAAGGCCGTCTGTTGTTAGGGCTTGGCTGAAGCGTATCCCGGCCTCTGAAATGGGCGCTGGCCCGTTACGTGCGGCATCGGCAAGGCGGCTTGCCTCAGCATGCTTCCATAGCTCGTAGGTCGCGCCGCCTCGCACCATCTTGGCGTCTGCGAGTGCTGTCCTGGCTCCGAGGTTTCTAATCAGGGCGAGGTCGTTGGCGTGGAACTGGTCGTCCACTACAAGATGCTCGTCACCAACACTGTTTTGAGCGAACAGTCCGCCAGGGAGCCAAACGTTGCCAAGCGGACGCCACTGACGATCACGGCAGCGCACCAAGACCTTCGCAGGCTCGGTTCTCTCGTTGAGGACAGCCAGACTCTCGGGGACTGCGAGCGACCGAGTAAGCCTCCATAAAGACTGCACGAGCTCGGCGTCGGAGTAGTCCTGGGCCACTTCGCTCGCGACTCGACTAACGATACCCCGGCCGTCTTGCGCTTGGAGGTCAAGAGCACGGAGGTAGCTGTTTGCGTTGCCATGGTGCATCAAGTCATAGGAGACAACGTTGGCGGATTCGTCGTCGGCGCTCATGGGAAGAAACACCCTTGACGTGATCGGGGCTTGAACGCTGCCGTCGGACATAAGAACAATGCGGCTTCGACGCATTGCTGGTCGGTAATCCGCATAGGACTTGTCGATCATGGCGGCTAATTGGAGGGCATTCTCATAATCCTGCAGCTCGCCGCCGGCAACGACCTCTTCCAGCCACTCCTCAACTGAGGCACGCTTCGAGTTCGCTTCCTGCAGGATGCGAGCCACTTGGGGCTCTCGCCCTCGCATTGCAGCAGAATGCAACCACGGTCGGTCTGCCGGGACCCAGGAGTCCCAGAGTGCCGTCAACCGAGTTGCTTCTTCGAGAACAGGCTGGACCTTGATTTCCGTCGGAAGTCTCAAGGTTCCAGATCTGTCTGGCAGACATGGGGCAAAGGGAAGAATTGCGAAGATCGGTTTATTAATTTCAGCGTCAGACCAGGAATAGGACTCTCGGGCACGTGACGGAAGAATATCGAGAAACAGCGCAGGATCCGTCGGGGTAATGAGGTCCTTGAGAGCTCCTGCGACCATCCGCGGAAGGGTGCGGGTAAGGATCTCTTTGTTGTAGAGAGTTTCCAAGATGCTGTGCCGGTCCTCATTCATCTTGAATGCGGCGTTAACGATGCCTCGAAGCGAAGTTTCGTGCTGGGTAGGAAAGTAGTTCCAGAACCGGCCTAGCTTTTTACGCTGATTTTCGGTCAGCGGGACGGCCCAGGTGACATCAACCTGCTTGCGGGCAACAATGCTTCCGGCCTCGACAGCTGCCTGGGTGCTGACGACATGCTTGTCCCGGAAAATGCGCCATTCGTTTGTTGTGGTTCCGTCGCTGAGGGTTACTCGGTTACCCTCTCTAAGGGCGGACCAAACGAGCGCGGATCCGTCGATCCGGTCCTCGAACTCCAGAGTCCCAATTTTTTCGGAGAAAAGAAGAAACTCGCCGGGAAATTTCTTAATCTCATCGGACAGCCAGGAGACGTTACCTGTCAGAGGCAGTTTCACAACGGTAGAGGCCCAGGGGAAGAGCTCGGCAAGAACGGCGTCGTCGGCTGCTGCGATGTCCGGGTCTACGGGCGTGGCTAGTCGAAGAATCGGGTAGGTTTCGAGGTTCGGGTACAGGCCCTGGAGAAGCTCCCGGCTTCGGGTCTGGCTCCACGAGACGGAGCCGCTCCGGCTGTAGATCTTTGGATCGGAGGTTACTTGGATAACTGACTTGAACCCTAGCCCAAAACGACCAATCTCATCGTCACGCTTTTCAGATGAGTGGGAGAGCATAAGAGTCCGAAAGCCCGCCTCCGTAAAGGCCTGGCCCTCGTTGGCGCAGTAGAGCGCATCCTTCGTCAAGACCACTTTGATGCGGCCACCCGCATCCTTGATGGCGTCGGCCGCATTTTGTATGAGTTCGTTTAGCTGCTTCCGGCCGTAGCCGCCTTGGGAGATAGCAGCTTCAATGTTGCTGTGCTCGCGGACAAGATCAGGACGGGCTCTGTAAGCGTTGAGTGCGCTCTGAGTTTCAGCCGCAACAAACTTGCTGAGCGGCGAAGTTACGCCAGCCCAAGAATCCCGAACCATCATTGGTTCTGTCCCCCACATCGAGATCAATGCTATCGGCCCCCGCCGAAGTCTTCTCGATAATATTTACCACCCAGATGCGACTTTTTCGCGCAGACTCTTGATAAAGCGAGGCTTCTCAGAGGTGCTGCACGAGGTGACGGGCTATGGCACTACCTAGGGCTGTGGGGACCGCGGCGTTCCGGTGGTTCATGAGTGACCGTCGTCAGTCCCAGTGATTCACGACGCGAGGTATGACAAACAAACACATTTGGGAAGAGAACTTCTGGAGTGACGGTCACTCAGATTTGCGACGATACGAGGCTGGGGGACCGCCGGGTACGTCCGCCGATTGGTCGTGCCGGCACCGGTCCAGTCCTCGGCACAGGATAGTCGTGGGAACCCTTGTCGTTTTGTGGGGCAGTTTCGCGAGCCGTGTCGGTCCACCGTTTTCTTGTCATCGTGTCGAAGAAATTTGCGTCGAGTTCTCGACCGAGAGCTGCTGCCAGGACATGAGCAGCAAGTCGCGGTGGGATGGCGTTACCAATCTGTTGCGAGACGTCCTTGCCCGACCAGGGGTAATCGGCCGGGAACGTCTGGAGTTGGCCAGCCTCCGGAAGTGTGAGGCGGTCGAGTTCGTTCCCGTTGAAGAACAACCGGTTCCGGGAAACCTTTCCGGTGACCGTGAAAGCCGGTTCCTTCGAAGTGCGCTGACCTCGGGCCTTTGGGTCCCCGCCGGTTCCATAATTGGAGATCATCACGAAGGGCTCCACCCGGCTTAACGTTTCGCCGATGCTCCGGCAGGGCAGCAACGAAGGCTGGCTCGTCAAGGCTTTCACCTCTTTTCTCCTGAATCGGTGATGCGTGGGTGCGGGAAGTACGGGGGTGCGGTGACGGCTCGCGATCAGGATCGCGCGACGGCGAGTCTGCGGCACCCCGTACTCATCTGCGTGGAGTACGCCAGTCACCGTCCCATAACCCAGTGGTTCCAATACCTTTGCCATGGCCTCCCACACGGGCAGAACCGCAGGCACCTGCTCCAGCACAATAACCTCGTAGGCGTTCCCCGCCTTATGGGCCTCTAATGCCCATCGCAGCGGCTGCAGCACCAGCCCGGTTCGCTCATCATCCAACCTGGCTAACTCAGTTGTGACGTCGTCCTCGTCGGCCATGCGCGTAATGAAGGACAGGACCCGGTCCAATGCCTTACGACCAGCACCTGCCCCGGCAACGGTGTACGTCTGACAAGGAGGCCCTCCGGCGAGGATCGTCGCCTGGGGAAACTCGGCCGGACCATGATCCCGTACGTCACCTTGCACGGTTCCAAGCCCGGCAGCCCGCCTGGTTGCGCAGGCATTTTCGTCCCACTCAATGCCAGCCACTGACAATCCCAGCCAGCGTGCAGCGACATCCAGTCCACCAGGACCGGCGAAGAGATCCACCATGTGAGCGTCATAGGGAGGTGGGTCCAAGTGCACGAAGGTCATGGGACACGATCATATCGGTCCGCAGCTCGCTGATGGATTAGTGGCCCGCGCTTGCCGATTGATCATCAGCGCAACGGCCGGTCCCACAGGATATCTGTCAGGAGAAATATCCAGACCGCCAGTTGCCCAGCGCCATGTGCCGTCGCCATGACTCCGCCGGCGGCACGGGAATCTCCGACCGTGGGACATCGACAACGACCTACTCGTGCGCACCGCGTACGGCACGCGGGCCAGGGCCTGCGCAGGTATTGTTGGCTAGGGGGACCGTACACGGTCAAGTCCTACACCGGTGCTTGGGTTGACCGCGGCAGGCCGCGCAACAGCACGTCACCGTTGTCCGAGTTGACGGTGGAGGCGCCGTCCGGAATTACTGAGGAGCGTGACTGGTGGGCAACGCCAGTGATTGGGCAATGGGGCTCAAGAAAATTCATGAGAAGCAACTGGACCGTCCCCGCCGTGTACACCGGCTGGGCCGGACCAAAATTCTTTTCACCACCGGCCACGCGGCATGCACGGTGGGGGCAGCGGTCGGGGCAGTGTCGGTAGATGCTCCCGACCTTGTTTTCTGGATTGCAACGGTGGCAGGGTTTTTCGGCGGAAAGTACTTTTACCCGGTGCCCCGCAGCAGTGTGGCGAGCCCCTACGGCGTCAGGGACTTCGCTAAGAAATCCCCGGCCGACTTGGACTTCATGACCCCGGCAGAGATCCGGGCATACCAATTCAACGCGGAGTTCGCCCAAAAGGGCGCGACACCATTGGCTTTGGGGACCGAAGAGGCCTTGGGCCGCCAGCGTGAGGCAGTCCGAACAGCGTCCCAGGCCGCAGGCGTGGACGCCGTGTTGCTGGCTGATTTTTCCCTGGCGGAGCTGAAGGAGTACGGAAGGACCGCGGACCGTCACGATCTGCTGAAGCGTCGGTGGCTCACCTACGAGGTGGACCCGCAGTTGCAGTTCGACTATCCAGCTATGACAGATACGTCCCTTCCGGCTACTTCAGCCATGCTCAGGGCCATGCGTGCCGCCGACCACGAGAAAACCGCAGGTAACCCGGCCGAGTACAAGCTCGCAGTGGATAGGTTTTCCCAGGCCTTGGCGGCGGCTGAAGCAGCAGCAGGGGTGCCCTGACCACGGAGCCGTCGACGCGGTGACCTGGCCGCCGGCGGGGGGAGAGCTGAGCGAGAAGCTCCTAGTGACCGCTCATCATCGACCGGGTCGCGTTGGACGACCTAGTGGAGCAGGGCTTCGACACTCTCAACCACAAGGACACGGCGGTGAAGGTTCCGGTGCGCCGCTGTGTTCTGGTGGGCGGGCGTGAGGAAGGACGACGGGGGGGAGGCGATTGCCGCCGTCGTACCCACACGCCTGTCCGTGGTCGGGCAACAGCCAACGCTTACACGGACCCAGCGACTACGTCTCAGAATTGGCGCAGGAACACGGAAGCATTAGATCAAGACCCGTTTTGCTTGTGAATCCACGTGAGACGATTCACGCACTACGCGCACGATGCATGATTTGGGGGCCTCCAACAGTGAATTACAAAAGCTTATCGACGGCGCTTGCTCTTATTGCGCCTATTGAAGTGGCCACCGTGCGGGCGGAACAACCTCGGCACGCTCAGACTGGTGAAAGTCACAGCCGTGGAATCCGCATCGAGCTCGGGGGACACCGATGAACTTCGATTTCCACTCCGATACTCCGGCCGGCAAAGACCCTGACTCCTTCAGCCCTACTCTGCGGAAGTACCACCAGCTCCTGTGGAGCAAGGAGTTGCCCTCCGGCCAGCAGTTCCACCTGGCTATGGAACCCCCTAGGTACCTCGTGCACCGATCCTCGTCCGGTGTTTTCTTCCTCGCCAGCGACACAATCACCACCGGGCTGCGCAAGAAGGCTTGGAACGTCGTCCGTAACATACCGGAGGACGACCTACCTGAGTACATCGGCTACACGGCCGGAAGCACGCTCGTGTTTCCAGGCAACAGGATCGGCCGAAAACCGACGATCAATGGTGCACGCGGGCTCCATCCCAGGATCGCCGATCGCTTCGATCTGACCCTGGAGTGCATCCGCCGCCACTATCTCGATGAGCCAAGCCCCCTCGCAGCGGTCCTGCTCAGGTATCCGGACTTCTTCGCGCTGTTCGGGGATTTCGCCGGGTACGTCAAATTCTTTTTACTCGAAGACCTTGTGGAGGAGGACGGCGACACAATCCGGTTCTTCCACCCGTTCGCCGACTTCAGCACACCGGCTGTTCCGAAGAACCTCGATGAATACCTCGAGTACTTAAGACTCAGCAATGATTTCATTTCCGCGCGCAATCGAAGGATCGACGAAGAACTTCAAGGGCGGATGGCACGGTAAGCGTGAAATCCACAGCACTACCGGTCCTGCGGAACGGCGTCGTCGGCGGTCAAAGCTCGCTGGGCCGTTCGCACGGCTTCTTCATGTCCTTAGCCTCGGCAGGGCCGAAAGGGCCGCAAAAGACGGGTCAATTGGTCCGGGCCGTAACTTGCCGGTCTTCTAGACCGCTGAGCGGCGCCAGAACCAGCAGACACGCAGGATTGTCATTGCCGGATGCCATGATTGGTTGCATTGATTGAATGACGGTCCTGATGCCAGTGCCGTAGATGGGGGAATTTGATGAGTCTGTCCAACCGCGAGTATGTGGGCCGGGCCCTCGAGGCCTTGGCGATTGGCCTTGAGCCCTACATCGCAGCGGTGCTCTCTGAGCTAGCCCCCGGCGTGGCCTGGACCAAGATCATTCAGCACAAGGATGAGAACGCCGGTCGCGCTGCCCAATCCTACGCAGCCACGGATCTCAGCCTTCAGCTGCGCATCATGACTGAATCCATGGGCTCACTTGGCTACCCCTTCAACCTCCCGCATGACGCACGCAGCCACACCTCCGAGCTGCGCCAAGCACGGAACCGCTGGGCCCACAACGAGAGCTTCGACGACGCCGATACCTTCCGTGCCCTGGACACCGCAGGTCGGCTGGCCAAAGTGATCGGGCTGGACCAAACTCACAGCAAGTTGGTTGCGCTTCTTACCGAGTACCAGAACCGGTCTTCTCCGAACCGGGAACAACCGGAAGAAGACCAGCAGGCTCTGCCGGCCGCCGTCGCGCAGTCCGACCCCCCGGAGGAAAGCCTTCCGGGTGAGCCCTCGGTCCCTGGACCGGCTGCATCCGCTGCCCACGTTGTGGTTGAGGTGACCACAGCAGATGCCCTTAGCTATGCGATGGCGCACAACGGCTTCCGGTTTGTCAGGCAGGTCAAGATCACCAACATGGGGGCGGAAATCCGTGGTGCAGTGGTACAGGTGGAGGCCTCCGCGCAGTCAGGCCGGATCTCCGGCGACTTCCAGCAGTATGTGGATCTTGCCGCAGGACAAAGCATCACGCTCGATGACCTCAACGTCCCGGTTCAGGCCGCCACCATGTATGAACTGGCTGACCGCCAGATGGGAAAGGTCCTGGTGACCGTCCACGCCGCGGGCGCCGATGCCGCCGTGGGGGAGTTGGGCCGCGCAGAGACAGACCTGACGCTCCTTCCCGCACAGTTGTGGGTCGCGGGACGGGGACTCGTCTCCTACGAGTTCCTGGCCGCGTACGTGCAACCGCACCACCCCAGCATCGCCAAGCTCATGTCCGAGGCCGCCGACATCCTCACCCAAACAACCGGGAGCGGCAGCTTGGACGGGTACATGGAAGACGGGGACCGGGTTGACCAGATCGTGTTCGCCATCGCCCAGGCCATGAGCGCCCGTGACATCCGCTACAGCATGCCACCCGCCAGCTGGGGACTGGAAGGCCAGCAGGTACGCACGCCGGCGCAGGTCCTTGACGACCGTTTGGGCACGTGCTTGGACACCACGCTGGTCCTGGCCGCCGCTTTGGAATTCTGCGGCATCAGACCTCTGCTCTGGTTGGTGGACGGCCACGCCTTCCTCGGCTATTGGCGCGAGGAAGGCAGCCTCAGCACTGCGGCCTCCGACGACGTGCCCGAGCTGGTCAGCCTCGTACAGCGGGGCTACATCGGACTCGTGGAAACGACGCTCCTCACCGGCAGCCAGCCGATCTCGGCCGCCGCACTCCGCAGCAGCCCGCTGAACCGGTATGTGGAAAGCGGCAATGACGAGATCAACGCGGTGACTGACATCAGGCGCGCCCGCCTCGATGGCATCTACCCACTGCCAGCCCGGACTATGTCCGACGCCGGAACCTACACCGTGGTCAACTACGTCCCGGAGACCAAGACTGCGCCGGCGCTGCCCCAGAAGGCGCCCTCGAGCGGGGGAGCCGCCCGGACCGCATCCGATGTTCCACCCCGGGTGGTCCAGTGGAAGAACGCCCTGCTGGACCTGAGCCTGCGGAACAGGCTCATCAACTTCACTGACACCGCCCGGTTTCCACTCGCGGTGCCCACCGCATGGATGGGTGCCTTCGAGGACCTCATCAGCAAGGGCACGTCCGTCAGCCTGCTTCCGTCAAACCAGATCAGTGCCATCCACCAGGAGCGCGGCGTCCGCTTCGGCCGGGACCTTCCCCAGGACGAGCTCGCGGAGCTGCTCAGCTCCAAAAGGGCCGTGTTCGCCGAGGTCAGCGAAGACGGCTACAACGCCAAGATGCGCGGTCTGGCCTACAAGGCGAAGACCCAGCTGGAGGAGACGGGAGCCAACAACCTCTACCTGGCCATTGGCAGCCTGATGTGGGAGCTGGACGGCCGGGCGCTTCGGTCCCCGCTGGTTCTGGTCCCGGTCAAACTGACTTCTGCAGGGAAAAACGGCCTGTACCGCGTCACACTCGATGAGACCGGCCAGTCCACGCCGAACTATTGCCTCCTCGAGAAGCTGGCGCAGTCCCATGACCTGCGCATTCCGGGCCTCGCGGAGCCGGAGGAAGATGGGTCCGGAATCGATCTGGACGCCGCGTTCGCTGCTGTGCGGGCCGCCGTTTCGGCCAAGGGCCTGGCTTTCCGAGTGGAAAACACCGTGGACCTGTCCATGTTGCAGTTCGCCAAATTCCGCCTGTGGAAGGACCTTGACGAGAACTGGAAGGAATTCACCGCCAACAGCCTGGTCAAACACCTGATCAGCACCCCCACGGAACTCTATTCAGACAGCGTTGCCGTCACGCCCGACGTCGACCTGGACGCCTTGGCTGCCCAGTGTCCAATACCAGCGGACTCGTCGCAGCTGGAGGCAGTCGCGTCTGCGGTCGCCGGCCAGACGTTCGTCCTGGAAGGCCCTCCGGGCACCGGCAAGTCACAGACCATCACCAACCTCCTGACCCGCGCCATTGTCGACGGCAAACGGGTCCTGTTCGTCGCCGAGAAGCGGGCAGCACTCGACGTCGTCCAGAAGCGGCTCGACGACGTAGGAATGGGACCGTTCTCCCTTGACCTGCACGACAAGGGCAGCAAGCCGGCGGTGGTGCGGGCGCAGATCAAACATGCTCTGGAGCTGAGCCTGTCTGCGAATAAGCAGCAGCTTGAGACTGCCTCCACCGATCTTGCCTCAGCCCGGCGTGGACTGATCCGCTACGCCAAGAACGTCCATGAGGAGAATGGTGCACAGCTGTCCCTCTACAGCGCGCGGACCAAGGCGCTGACCTATGAACCTGACCATGCGACGGTTCCGCTCAGCCCGGAACTGACAGCGTCCTTGAACGACTCAACCCTGAGCTCGGTTCGGCAGGTGTTCCGGGAACTTCCGGAATTCAGCGACCCCGTCCGCCCTGGATCTGACCACCCATGGCGCTTCGTCTCTGCTGCGTCGGACGACCAGCAGGAGCAGCAGCTGCTGGCTGTGGGACGCCGCCTTAATGAGGCGCTGAACGCCCTCCGGCCGACGCCTGGGCTTTCGTCGGTTCTGGACGCAGCGCAAACGCCGGCCGACGTCGGAACTCTTGCCACGCTGCTGCAGGACCGGAACGTCCCCCTGGGAACACTGGATGTGGTCCGCTCCGGGGACTGGTCGGTTAACGCTGAACAGCTGGAGAAGCTGGTTAAGGCCTTTGCGTCCGTTCAGCATCCGGGCCTTGAGCAGGTAGCGCCGGGGGCTATGGATCTTCCGCTGCCGGAAATCCTCGGCCGTGCGCAGCAGGCGGCAGCATCCGGGTTTTGGGGACGCAAGAAGCGGCTGCTGGCAGTGGCCGCCGAACTGTCTCCCGTGCTTGTATCCGGAGCTGAGATCCGCCACAAGGAGCTTGTGCCGCTGCTGGAGAAACTGGTGGCCGTCCAGCAGGAGGTCTCCGGCCTGCGGGCAACGCGGGGGTCCTTGCCTGGGCTTCCTGCGGATCAGCGATGGAACCCGCTGACGCCGGACGCACAGGCCGACCTGAGACACCGAATTTCCTGGCTTCGCTGGGCCGCGCAGGCGGTGCAGCCGTCCCCGAAGCCTGACGCGGTGAGCTTCCAGACCGAGCTTCGTACCTTCCTGAAAGATGCCCCCGACGTCCACCAGAACGTTGTCGGCTGGCTGCGCGAGCTTTCCCATGCCTGGGAAGAATTCCTGAAGATCCAAGGTGTGGGTAGCGATGACCTGCGTGCGTGGACCGGTGAGCGAGGTTTTCTAGCCCGATGGTGGGAAACGTCGGTGCCGCGGCGATTGGACGCGGCGGTGTCTGTCCCGCTGACGCGGTGGCTCGAGCTGATCCGTCATGTCGAACCGCTGCGTGCCGCGGGATTGATCGACGCCCGTATTGCCATCCTGGACGGCGAGCTGGAAGCAGATGATGCAGCAGCAGCCTTTGAACGCGGCCTAGCTGAAGGGTCGCTGGCCGAACGCCGCATCGCTACAGGGTTGGCCGACTTTGATGCTACGGTGCACGAGCGCACCATTGAGCGGTTCACCTCGCGCGCCGAAACCGTACGTGAGCTGCTCAAAACCAACCTTGCCGCCGGGGTCCTGCGCTCCCGGACAGTCTCGTCGTCGTCGACCTCGGGGCGCATGGGCGAGCTGCAACGGCAACTGACCCGGCAGCGGGGTGGCTTGTCCGTCCGGAAACTGATGGAACACTACGCAGATCTCATCACGGGGATTATGCCCTGCACGCTGGTCAGCCCGGATTCGGTGGCGCGGTTCTTCCCTGCCAAGGCCGGTCTGTTCGACATCGTTGTGTTTGATGAGGCCTCACAGATCCGGGTTGCCGACGCGGTAGGTGCCATGGGTCGTGGTGCTTCAGTGGTAGTGGTGGGTGACAGCAAGCAGATGCCGCCCACGTCGTTCGCGGAGATTTCCTCCGACGCCGGCAGCGACGGTGACGCCGAGATCTCCGTGGTGGAGGACATGGAGTCGATCCTTTCCGAATGCGTGGAAGCGCGGGTGCCGCGGCAGTGGCTGTCCTGGCACTACCGGAGCCAGGACGAATCGCTGATTGCTTTCAGTAACCAGCAGTACTACGACAGCAAGCTTTCCTCGTTCCCGGGCCCGTCCCACGGCGCAGCGAATGCCGGTGTCCGCGGGCACGGCGTGAACTTCGTCCGGGTTGATGGCCAGTTCCACCGTTCGGGACCGTCCAAGGTCCTTCGGACCAATCCCGTGGAGGCTGCTGCGGTGGTCGCCGAAATCCGCCGCAGGTTTGATGCTGATCCCGCGGGAACTCCCTCCGTAGGTGTGGTGACATTCAACCTGCAGCAACGCGCCCTGATCGAAGGCCTGCTGCGTGACACGGAGGAGCCGCGGATCGTCGCTGCCCTGGACGAGGACTCAGAAGGGCTGTTCGTCAAGAACCTTGAGAACGTGCAAGGTGATGAGCGGGACGTCATTTTGTTCTCCACAGGGTTCAGCAAGAATGACAAGGGATACCTGCCGCTGAACTTTGGCCCCTTGAACCGGTCTGGAGGGGAACGGCGCCTCAACGTTGCCGTCACCCGTGCACGCCGGCAAGTTATTGTCTTCTCCAGCTTCAACCCGGCCGACCTGCGCTCTGAGGAAACCAGCTCCGTTGGCATCAAGCACCTGCGGTCCTACCTTGATCTGGCCGAGCAGGGAACGGCTGCTCTGCCTTACGACGGGCGCCGCGCGGCCAGCATTGACCTGCACCGGGAAGAGATTGCAGATGCGCTGCGGGACCGCGGCTTTGTTGTTTCGTCGGATGTAGGATTGTCCGATTTCAAGGTGGACCTGAGTGTTGCGTCGGCGGAAGACCCGTCCCGCCAGCTGATGGCCATCTTGCTGGACGGTCCGGCCTGGGCTGCCCGCCGGACGGCGGGCGACCGGGACGGGCTGCCTCGGGATGTACTGACGCGGATGATGCGATGGCCTTCAGTGGAGCGCGTGTGGTTGCCGGCGTGGCTGGCCGACAGCGAGGCGGTCCTCGATCGGCTGGAACTGTCTCTGCGGGAAGCTGCCGATGACGTCTCGGTAGAGTCTGTCGCTGAGCCAGACACGCGGATGATCGCCGGCTCGGGAATCGTTGAAGAATCTCATCCCGCTGATGCGGACGAAAGCTTCACGGACATCCCGGCGACGTTGCCGCTTTTCGAGGAGATCCGGAGACCCGTTGCCTCGCTGTCGTCCGAACGTGTTGGCGCCGGAGTCCATACTTACGAGCCGTGGACCGTCCAGAAATTTGGAGGTACCGACATCCTCGACAGCCTGCACTCACGCCGTTCCGTAGCGGCCGTCCGAGATGCCATTGGTGTTGTTGTTGCCGCTGAGGGGCCAGTACATCAGGACCGCTTGGCAAAACTCGTATGTGCTGCCTTCGGCCTCAACAAGGTCAACAGCTCCCGTGCGAACGCGGTACTTCGTCTCGTCGAACCGTCGGCTCACGTTATCGATGATGATGGCTTCGTCTGGGATGCGACGGTGGACAGGCGGGCCTGGAAGATCTTCCGGCCAAACGACTCTGAGATCGTTCGCAAACCGGAGCACATCAGCGTTGTGGAGCTATGCAATGCCATGGTGAATATCGTGAAGGCGACGGGGGGCATTGCGGTGGATGAGCTGCATAGGGAAACGATTCAGACGTTCGGCGGGAAACGCAGGACGGCTGGCATTACGGCTCGCCTGAATCAGGGTCTGCAGTACGGAGTGGACAATGGGTACATGGAACTGCTCGGTGACACAGTGCGGCTAGGCACATCCGTCCATTTCTAGAAGAGGCGCTGACCTTTTTCCATCCGGACCGTGGCCCGCGGCAGCGGCCGGCGCCGTGCTGCTTGGTCTCAGCCAGCCTCATCCATGCTTATATGTGAAGAACCGGTATTTCGGAACCTCGGCGAGCGGCACTGCACGAGTCACTATTAAAACCCTAAAGCCCCCTAGCTGACCTGGTTTTCAGCTCGGGGGCCTTACAGGCCAACGCCATTTTGCTATTTCTTGAAACGGGCTTTCTTGTCAACTGCCAAATCCGACTTCATCAGCTCTTCGAGTTTGTCTGTATCTTCACGTATCGATGCAACCTCAGCCGCCATCGTGGGGCTCCACAGCACCGGGTTGTCGGGATTTATCAGATCCTTCGTTCGCCAATAAAGCTTCTCAGCCGGGACACTGATGTGTGCGGGTGCTATCAGTGTGATTGCCGTAGTACGCAAAGGACCTAGCAATGGCTTCCTGCCTTCTACCAGATCCTGAACATTTGTTGCTCGTCTAACGTGATTAAGCATTTCTTGCCGCGCATCCAGAAACTTTACGTAAGCCTCTTGTTTACGCTCAGTTAGCCATTGCTGACGTTGAGCCTTTTGAGTACTCCGCGCAACAAAGAGATTTACCACGCAGGTTATAAGAGCGGCAATCACAGCCGCCGGAAGTAATGATTCAGTAATTTCCATAATGAGATAATCCTAGCCGACTTTCGCGCCCGCTTTACTCGCGTTCTTCTATTCCCGAGTACCGAGGGGAAGCAAAACGGGATGCCTCGAAACCTAAGATAATGCTTGGCGCATTGACGCCATCGCCGCTTGCAACATCTCCGACTCCGCCAGCCAAGTCCCGGGGCCACTATTCGCCCCTTATGCCAGCAAGACAGCGACCTGTTTTCCGTCCACGTACACCTGCGCGTGCTTGGCGCGGTACTTCACATCCTCCGACACGGACATGTACGTGGTCGGACGGACACCGAGAAGATGTCTGCAAACCGGTGTGATGGCTCCACCACTTCAGAAGCTGCTGAGCATCGTCTCGGTACCGAGGATGCACGTGCCGTCCTTCAGCTTTGTGAGGTACGCCTGCTCCTTCGCGCTCCAGCTGATGCCCGGCAGCTTCTGCTCTAAGACGGTGATCAGCTCCGCACGCAGTCCTCCTCCATATCTCACGAGACTTTCCGCGGCGGCGCGGGACTTGCGTGACGGGGGGTGCTTGTATTCAGGCTTGGGGCCTCCGGTTCGGCGCAGGCGGTCATCATCAATGTGGACAGGGCAACTACAGCCGGCAGCAGATGCCACTGCAGTTCCTTGCGACACGGCATGGTTCCCCAAGGTTGTGTACTGGCCCGTGCAGCGGCCCCCACGAATGCTTCCATACCCTGGCGCGTTCCGCGATGGACACATCAACCCGCATCCGTTCACAAAGACATTGGTACGTCTGCTTCAAGGCAGCGGCTGGCACTCGCCCACACCGTCGGAGGACGACGACGGCAGGTACTCACGCCGTCGTCTTTCCATCCGGCCTGGCTGGTGGGAGAACCGGCGTACCGGGTCGCGGCGTCGCCTATCTCGCCTGCTGACGAAGGCTGCGACGGTGCCGAGCACGATTACGACCACGAGGGGGAGCGCAGCTGCAGAGACGACGCGGTCGGACATCCCACGCAACACCTCTCCGCGACAGATGGCCCTGAGCGGGAAACCGGTGCTGCCTTTGCCGTGAGAGCCGTCAGCACCGCGGCGGCGAGCCATATCAGAACCGCTGAGTACGCCAAGCGAAGCCCTTGACCGGTCCTAGCAGCGGCTGGCGCGGCGCAGCGTGGGGGGCGTGGGCAACAATCCGGTCATGACCCACGCCCAGCTCCTCTGTGTTGGAAAGCCTGTTGCCGCCGGACGGATCTACTTGGGCGAGGTCACCCGGCGGGTGCTGTCGCGGACGACAAGGGTGGGCGCGATTGGCGTGCGGTCCACGTCCCGCCCTTCCATGGCACCAAGAAGCACTTCCATGCTCATGAGCGCCAAAGCGGTGAAGTCCTGGCGCACAGTGGTCAGGGGAGGCAGGAAGTAGTCTGAGCCTTCAATATCGTCGAAACCGACAACGCTCACATCCTCCGGCACCCGGATCCCATGTTCAGCGAAGGCGCGTATCAGCCCGAGAGCGGTGTGGTCGCTGGCGGCAAAGATAGCCTGGGGAACCTTGTGTTCCCGTACCAGCTGGAGTGCGGTTTCGTAGGCCCACCGAGGGCTCCAATCGCCTTCGAGGCACAGCCCCGGTGTCAGCCCGGCGTCGCGCAGTGCGGCCTCCCACCCGCGTTTGCGTACCCGGCCGTCGAACCAGTCCATGGAGCCGGCGAAGTGGGCGATGTCGGTGTGGCCCAGGTCTATCAGGTGCTGGGTGGCCAGCCGTGCGCCCAGTTCCTGGTTCTCCGAATAGGTGAAGACGTTTGGGGTCGATGATGCTCCCGCCGCAATCATCTCCACGGGGATGCGGCAGGAAGCGTTCCATACGGCGGCTGCCATGTTCACCACCGGGGCAATGACGATGATTCCGCCAACGCCGGTATCGTCCAGGGTGTCGAGGGCGGCCTGGACCGACTCCCCGTAGGGCTGTTCGACGCTAATGACGGTAGTGGCGTACCCCTTCTTGCGCGCAATGTTCTCGAGGGCCATGAGCGTCCCCACCGGGCCGAACCGCGGGGAGCCGTCCGACAGTATGCCGATGGAAGTGGACCGGCTGGTGACCAGCGCCGTGGCTGCCCGGTTCCTGCGGTACCCGATGTCCTTGATCACCTGAAGAACCCGCTGCCGCGTTGCCGCACTCACGTCCGGTGCGTCATTGAGTACCCGCGAGACCGTACCGAAGGAGACACCGGCGATGCCCGCAACATCGTTGATGGTGGGTTTCCGGCGCCGTGAGGCACCGGGCAGTTCCTCGGTCGCCTTATGCGGAACAGTTATTCCGGCCACGCTTTCTCCTGTCTTGCACAGCGCAAACGGAACCCCCTTGATCCCGTTTGGTTCCGTGCGTTTTGATCTTACGTCTGCCGGGATTTCTCCGTCCGCAAAACAGCTCTCAATGTGATGCTTGACACTCCTCTCCGTAAACGTTTACGATGATGTCCGTAAACGTTTACGGTTCTCTCGTAATCGTTTACGGATAAGATTTTCGATGAAGAAAGGCGCGGGATGACCAGCCGTATCGTGGACGAACTCGCGCTCAAGCCGAACTCCGGGCTTCGGGACATCGACCAGAACCAGTGGGCAAGTCTCGAAGCACTCCTGAGGGACACCCCGGCCGGCGATCTGGCACTCGCAGTCCGCACCTTTGTCCCTGCCGGCTCCTCGGCGGTCATCGGAATCTTTGATGAAAACCGTCTCTGGGCAAGCCTGGTGGTCTCCGTCGACAGCTTAGGCAAACCCGCATCAGTGTCCACCATTCAACGCTCGGCCGCGGAAGCGGGCGGCGACATGGCGAAGGCGGCCAACGAGGCAGTGAAGTGGGTTCAAGCCCACCACGGTCCGTGCTCCTTGGGCTTCTTCGTCGACAAAGTACATGCAGAGGCGCTCCTGAGAGCTTCAGACAAAGCCACCGCCATCCGCACAGCATCGGCCTCCGGCGGCCTCGTCCTGTCCCCGGTCCCGGCGGCCCTGGCCATTGCCCTCGCCTGAATCCCAGGCATCCACCCCCACCCTCACCCCCACCCACCCCAAGCACTGGAGAACAATGATGATCCGCAGGCTTCCCTTTGTGGCCCTTGCCGCAGTCCTGTCCCTTTCCGTCGCGTCCTGCAGCAGTTCGACCACGGGCACGTCCAATGCGCCCGACGCCGGTGTGTCCAGCAAGGCCCAGCAGGCCCTTGACCAGATCAAGGGACAGGTCCTGAGCAAGGGGCCCAACGGCGAGACGCCCTCCCCGGCGTCCGCGGCAGACCTCACTCCTGACGAGATTCAAAAGGTCAAGGCACTCAACGCCAAGGCAGCCATCGTGATGCACTACGGCGGCAACGACTGGGCCACCGCCCAGATCAACGGACTAAAATCCGAGTTCGAAAAGCTCGGTGTCAAGGTCATTGCCACCACTGATGCGAACTTCAAGCCGGACAAGCAGGTCTCGGACATCGAGACGGTCATGTCGCAGAACCCGAACATTATTGTCTCCATCCCCACGGATCCCGTGGCTACGGCCTCCGCCTACAAGAAAGCCGCGGCCGCCGGCACCAAGCTCGTCTTCATGGACAACATCCCCCAGGGCCTGACGGCCGGCCAAGACTATGTCTCTGTTGTTTCCGCTGACAACTACGGCAACGGAGTGGTCTCGGCCCACCAAATGGCCAAAGCCCTCGGCGGCAAGGGGAAGATCGGGGTGGTCTTCCACCAGGCCGATTTCTTCGTGACCAAGCAGCGCTACCAGGGATTCAAGGAAACGATTACGAAGGAATACCCGGATATCAAGATCGTCGAGGAAAAGGGGATTGCCGGGCCGGACTTCGCTGGTGATGCCCAGGCTGCTGCGAACGCAATGCTCAGCAAGTACGCCGACCTGTCCGGAATCTGGGCGGTCTGGGATGTTCCTGCAGAAGGTGTCATGGCCGCAGCGCGGGCCGCGGGCCGGCCGGACCTGAAGATCGCCACGGAGGACCTCGGCAAGAATGTCGCGATTGCCCTGGCCAAAGACGAACTCGTCGTAGGCCTTGGAGCACAGGTTCCGTTTGACCAGGGTGTCACGGAAGCGCGGCTGGCCGCGGGGGCGCTCATCGGCAAGAAAGCGCCCGCTTATGTGGCTCTGAGTGCGCTTCCGGTTGACCACTCCAACGTCCTGGATGCCTGGAAGCAGGTCTACCACGAGGACGCCCCGAAGGACATCCAGGACTCCTACAAGAAGTAGCCAAAAACCGGCGGCGCGGGGGGTTTCCCCCCGCACCGCGCCGAAAGGGCAACGATGAATACCGCAGACAATGTCGTCGAGATGCGCTCGATTTCCAAGAGCTTCAACGGCGTTCCCGTATTGAAGGATGTCAATTTCGACGTCCGTAAGGGTGAAGTCCATGCGCTCGCAGGAGGAAACGGCGCAGGGAAGTCCACGCTCATGAAGATCCTCCAGGGCGTCTACCAAACGGACGCCGGCGAGATCCTTATCGGAGGAAAGCCCACCGCCATCAACTCGATCCAGGACGCGAAGGCCGCCGGGATCGGCATGGTCTTCCAGGAGTTCAGCCTGGTACCGAGCCTGACCGTTGCGCAGAACATTTTCCTCGCCGCCGAACCACTCGGCACCGGCGGGCTCATCGACGACCGTGCCTCGGTGCGCCGGGCCAGGGAAGTCTTCAGTGAGATGGAGGTCGACGTCGACCCGCGCGCCGGAGTCGCACGGCTCGGCACTGCATACTGGCAGCTGACCGAGATCGCCAAGGCACTCGCGCAGAATGCCCAGGTGCTCATCATGGATGAGCCCACGGCCAGCCTTGCCCGGCATGAGTCCGAAGCGCTCTTCGAACTGATTGACCGCCTCAAACAGCGCGGCATCTCCATCATCTACATTTCCCACCGCATGGACGAGGTGTACAGGCTCGCGGACCGGATCACCATCCTCCGCGACGGCCACCATCTCCTCACCGCGCCACTGACGGATGTCACTCCCGAACAGATCGTGGAAGGCATCGTCGGCAAGAAGATCGAGGGCCAACTGTCCTACCGTGCCCGTGATCATGTGGCCTACGACGGGGCGCCGCTTCTGGAAGTCCGGGGGCTTAACGCGGGGCAGCGGGTGAGGGATGTTTCGTTCACGGTCCGGCCTGGCGAAATCCTCGGCCTGGCAGGGCTGATGGGCAGCGGACGAACCGAGCTCGCCCGTGCTCTCTTCGGCATTGACAAGTTGGACAGCGGTGAAGTCCTCCTGCGGGGCAAAAAGGTCAACCTTAGCTCGCCGCAACAGGCCATCAACGCGGGAGTTGCCCTCATCCCGGAGGACCGCAGGGCCCAAGGCCTCGTCTTGGAGCACTCCGTCCAGGACAACCTGCTGCTTCCCCTCCTCGGCCAGATCCAGCGTGGACCCTTTCTGGACGGCGGAAAGGGTAAGGAATTGTCCGCATCACTGATCAAGAGGTTCGCAGTGAAGGTGGCCCACCCCCACCGCCCGGTGCGGCTTCTCTCGGGCGGAAACCAACAAAAAGTGGTCATCGCCAAGTGGCTGGGCACCGATCCGGACATCCTGATCCTTGACGAGCCAACGGCGGGCGTCGACATCGGCACCAAAAGCGAAATTCTCGACATGATCCGGGAGCTTGCCAGTGCAGGCAAGGCCGTCATCGTCATCTCCTCCGAGTACCCCGAACTACTCGCGGTCAGTGACCGCGTCCTCGTCCTCAAGGACGGCTCCATCATCCGTGACATCCCCCGCAGCGAGATCGCTGACGAGGAATATCTCCAACTTGCAGTCCAGGGAGTCTGAAAGTGAGCAACGCAAAAACCATCGCGCCCCGGGACACCGCGGCCCCCCGAAATTTCGGCACCATCCTCAAGGAACTCGACTGGCGGCGCTACGTCATCTACATCGGCTTCGTCGTGGTTTTCCTCTTCTTCGCCGTTCTGCTCCGCGACCAGGGCTTCCTGTCGCCCAACAACCTGCTGAACATCTTCCGGCAGACGGCCACCATCACCGTCATCGCCGTCGGAATGACCTACGTGATCGCCTGCGCAGAGATTGACCTCAGCGTTGGATCCGTGGCCGGCCTCTCCAGCGTGTGCACCGCGATGGCGCTCTCCCAGTGGGGCCTGGTCCCCGGCATCCTCGCCGGCCTCGCCGTCGGGCTCGTCGTCGGATCGGTCAACGGTGCCCTGGTCAGCCTCCTTGGCATCCCATCCTTCCTGGTGACACTAGGCATGCTGGGAATCGCCGTCGGCGTTGCCCAGTGGATCACGGCGTCCGCGCCCCAGCCCATCCTGAACGACACGTTCAACACGCTGTTTGGATCCGGCAACTTCGGTCCTGTTCCGGGCCTGGTGGTCTGGAGCGCCATCTTCGTGGCCATCGGCGCCGTCGTGCTGAACCGCACCAGGTTTGGCCGCCAGGTCCTGGCCACAGGTGGCAACCGCAACGCCGCTGAGTTCACCGGCATCAATACCAAGCGCATTAAGTTCCAGGTGCTCCTCATCTCGGGCATGGTGGCAAGCGTCGCCGGCATGCTCTACGCCGGCCGGCTGCAGTCCGGACGGTTCCAGTGGGGATCGGGAGACGAACTCTCCGCCATCGCCGCCGTCATCCTGGGTGGAACCAGCCTCTTCGGCGGGTTCGGCTCCATCATCGGCACCCTCTTCGGCGCCCTGTTGATCGGCCTGATCAACAACGGGCTGATCCTCGCAGGGCTCGACAGCAGCCAGCAGCAGGTGGTCCGCGGCGCGATCATCATCCTGGCCGTCGCCCTCGCCCGAAAGAAGTAGCACCCGTGACCTTCCAACTACGCGCCGGAATTATCGGAACAGGATTCATGGGTTCTGTCCACGCCCATGCGGTACGCGCGGCAGGCGCTGAAGTCATCGCAGTCGCCGGCAGCAGCAAGGCGTCTGCCGAAGCCGCAGCCCCCGCGCTCGGCGCCCGCACCGCAGCCGAGTCCCCTGAAGCACTGATCGCACGGGCCGACGTGGATGTCATCCACATCTGCACCCCGAATGCCACCCACGCCGACCTCGCCCGCAAAGCCATTGCGGCAGGAAAAGCAGTCATCTGCGAAAAGCCACTGGCGACGAGCGTTGAGGATGCCCGGGAATTGACAGCCCTCGCGGACCAAGCGGGAGTCGTTACCGGAGTGCCCTTCGTCTACCGGTTCTATCCGGCCGTCCGCGAAGCCCGGGACCGTATCCTCCGCGGCGACGCCGGCCGCCTCTGGATGCTGCACGGTTCCTACCTGCAGGATTGGCTGGTTGGCGCGGAAGCCACGAACTGGCGGGTCGATTCAAAGCTCGGGGGAGCCTCCAGAGCGTTCGGTGACATCGGCGTGCACTGGTGCGACCTGATGGAGTTCACCACCGGGCACAGAATCACCAGGCTTGTGGCGAAGACCAGCCGGGCATACGACGAACGGGAAACCGGCGGCCAGCTGTCCTCCGTAGCTACCGAGGACGGCGCCACGCTCCTGTTCGAGACGGACAAGGGCGCCACCGGATCCCTGGTGGTCAGCCAAGTCAGTCCCGGCAGGAAAAACCGCCTCTGGTTCTCCTTTGACGGAACCGAAGCGTCATTCAGCTTTAACCAGGAGCGGCCGGACACCCTGCACGTCGGCCGCATTGACTCAAGTTCCGAAGTCCCGGTCGGCCCGCAAACGCTGACAACCCCGGGCGGCCGGCGGTACGCCAAACTCCCACCGGGGCACCCCCAGGGATACCAGGACAGCTTCAACTCATTCGTCGCCGACGTATACGCAGCTATCCAGGGGCACACACCTGAAGGCCTGCCCACGTTCCGGGACGGACTACGGGCAGCCCTCATTACCGATGCAGTGGTCACCTCCGCTGCACAACGGTCATGGGTTGATGTTCCCGGCACTGAGGCCCCACTCGAATTACTCAAGTCTTCCTCCACAGTTGAAAGGCAGAAGCAATGAAACTCGGTTACTGTTCCATCACCTGGGGCGGCGTCGTCGGCCACCCGCAAGGTGTGACCAGCGTGAAGGACCTCTTCTATCTGACCCACGGGTCTATGCGGCAAGCAGTCCAGGACATCGCATCCGTCGGCTACCAGGGTGTTGAAATGTTTGACGGCAACCTCGCGGACTATGCAGACAAGCCCGAAGAACTCAAGGAAATCCTGGCTACCGCCGGAGTCGAACTCACAAGCGTCTACACCGGCGCGAACTTCATCTACGCCGACATACTCCCGGACGAAATGCACCGCATTCACCGCGCCGCCGAACTGGCCGCAAGCTTCGGAGCGGAACGGCTCGTGGTGGGTGGCGGGGCACGGCGCGCCGCCGGAACCACTGACCAGGACTACCAACGGCTCGGTGAGGCGCTGGACAGCGTCACGGACATCGCGGAAGGCTTCGGGTTGTCGGCAAGCTACCATCCGCACCTGAGCACCATCGTCGAAAGCCCGGCGGAACTGGACAGGCTCATGCCTCTCACCCGGATCGGTTTTTGCCCGGACACCGCCCACCTCGCGGCCGGCGGTGCCGACCCGGCCGCGGTCATCCGGAAGTACGCCGGCAGGATCCAGCACGTCCACCTGAAGGACTTCCAGAAGGACCCCTTCAATTTCCTGCCCCTGGGACAGGGCGAGCTCGACTTCCCGGACATCATCGCCGCGATCCGGGAAAGCGGATATGACAGCTGGCTCATGGTCGAACTCGACAACTACGACGGTGACCCCCGCGAAGCCGCAGCCCTCAGCAAGAAGTACCTGGAAAAGCTCCTCTCTAACTAATTAGTCAACCGCAGGGACTGCCACCAACGGCAACTGCCCTGCCTTCCGGAAGGAACAAGATTCATATGCAGAACCTCAACGTCGGCCTCATCGGAGGCGGCTTCATGGGCAAGGCCCACTCACTGGCTTACGCCGCCATGCCTATGTTTTTCTGGCCCGCACCAGCACTCCCAGTCCGCAAGGTCATCGCCGAAGCCAACCCGGATCTCGCCGCCGAGGCGGCCCGCCGCTTCGGGTTCGAGAACTCCACCGCGGACTGGCGCAGCATCATCGACGATCCAGATATCCACGTTGTAGACATCGCCACGCCCAACCATCTCCACGCCGAAATCGCCATCGCCGCCGCCGAAGCAGGCAAGCACATCATCTGCGAAAAGCCGCTGGCCCGCACCGGCGAAGAATCCAAGGCCATGTACGACGCGGTTAAAGACAAGAACCTCGTCCACATGGTGGCGTTCAACTACCGGCGGACCCCTGCCGTGGCACTGGCAAAGAAATACATCGAGGAAGGGGCAATCGGACAAATCCTCAACTTCCGTGGCACCTACCTGCAGGACTGGAGCGCCGACCCCAACTCGCCGCTGTCCTGGCGCTTCCAGAAATCCATCGCAGGTTCCGGTGCGCTCGGCGACATCGCGACGCACGTCATCGACATGGCCCGCTATCTTGTCGGCGAGTTCAGCGCCGTCAACGCCCTCATGTCCACCTGGATCCCCGAGCGGCCGCTCCAAACCGGAGGTGCTGACGCGCTCGGCACGGTACGGGGCGGAGAAGGCCCCCGGGGTCAGGTTGACGTGGACGACGAAGTCATGACCATGATCCGCTTTGCCAACGGTGCCGTGGGTTCCGTGGAAGCAACACGCAACGCCCACGGAAGGAACAACTTCATCACCTTCGAAATCCACGGAACCGAAGGAAGCATTGTGTTCAACTACGAGCGGCGCGACGAACTGCAGGTCTGCTTCGCTTCGGACCCCGGTGACCGCCGGGGATTCCGAACCGTTTACACCGGGCCCGCGCACCCCTACGGAGACGCACTCTGGCCTATCCCTGCCCTCGGCATCGGATACGGCGAAACAAAGATCATCGAGGCCTACGACTTCTTCAAGGCCATCGCAGAAGGCGGCAGCGTAAGCCCTAACTTCGCAGACGGCTACCAGGTGGCCCTCATCGACGACGCAATCGTCGAGTCGGCTGCAAAAGAATCCTGGGTCGACGTTCCGCAAATCAACGCATGACCCACAGGGAGGGGCGGCGACCAATCCGCCCCTCCCGCAGGCCCAGGAGCACCCGAGGACGAAAAATGCCACACACAACAGTCAAGCAAGAAGAAGCGCAAGTCTGGTTAATGCCCGTGTTCATCGCAAAGGCTGGGCACGAAGCAACGCTTCATGAAGCACTCATCGGACTGCAATCCCTAAGCCGAAAAGACACCGGATGCTTGGAATACACCGTCTTCTCTGACGATCAAAGGCCAGGTACGTTCGTCCTCATTGAGGGATGGGCCCGCAACGAGGACCTCAAGGCCCACAACGAAGAAGTCCATGTAAAGGAATTCGTGAACGTGGTGCAGTCAATGCTGGCCGCACCCTTCTCCGTAACCCCCATTACGCCTCTCGGCTGATACCTGCCAGGGTGGGGAAGGACGACGGCGGGAGGCGAGTCCCGCCGTCGTCCTTCCCCTTCCTTCGCCCTGGAGCGCCGTTGTAGGGTCAGGGCGTGATCGTCCCTGATATTTCGCAGAACGCCGTGGCGGTGGCGGATCACTACGATGAGCTCGATCCCATGTACCGCCGGGTGTGGGGCGAGCATGTCCATCACGGGCTGTGGGCAACGGGCCGCGAGACACCCGCCGAGGCTGTTGAGACGCTGGTGGACACTGTTGGCGACAGGCTGGGCCTCCTGCCCGGCCAGGCGTGCGTCGACATCGGCTGCGGCTATGGCGCCACCGCAAGGCGCCTGGCCATGACGCGCGGGGTCCGGGTCACGGGCGTCACGCTGTCCGCCGAGCAGGCGCGCTACGCCGCCGCGCATCCCGTGCCGGGCGTGGACGTCCAGGTCCGCGACTGGCTCGACAACGGGCTGGCCGATGCCTCGGCCGACGCCGCCTGGGCGATCGAGTCGAGCGAGCACATGGTGGACAAGCCCGGGTTCTTCGCCGAGGCGCACCGCGTGCTGGCGCCGGGCGGCCGCTTCGTCATCTGCGCGTGGCTCGCCGGGACCGACGCCAGCGGGTGGAAGGTCCGCCACCTGCTCGAGCCGATCTGCCGCGAAGGGCGCCTGCCCTCGATGGGCGCGCTCGAAGAATATGAGGCCATGGCGGAGGCGGCGGGCTTTGTGGTCACCGGCTATGAGGATGTCAGCCGCCGGGTCGCCCGCACGTGGATGATTTGCGCTCGCCGGCTCCTGAAGGCCCTCTTCGTTGACCGCGAAACCCGCCAACTCGCCCTGGGCGCACGCAATCGCGGTGCCATTCTGAGCATTCCCCGCCTGATCCTGGCCTACCGCACCGGGGCGATGCACTACGGAATTTTCACGCTGTCCAAGGCAGGGGAGCACCGGGCGCCCAGGTGAAGCGCCGTGACGCCTACGCTGCGGCCACGGGGCGTGAGCGTCAACCTGCCTGGGCCGGGCTTGTTGATTAGACGCAGGTCACTAACTGGTGTCAGGGTGGTCGGATGGATGCCGACATCAACTTCTATTTCGACCCCGTCTGCCCTTTCGCCTGGATGACCAGCAAATGGGTGCGGCAGGTGCAGGCGCAGCGCGACTACACCGTGGACTGGCGGTTCATCTCATTACGTCTGATCAACTCCAACGTGGACTACGACGCTCACTTTCCGCCGGAGTACGAGGCAGGCCACACCGCCGGGCTCCGGCTTCTGCGGGTGGCGGCCCGGGCTCGCGCGGAGCATGGCCGCGAGTCGATGGCCAGGCTCTATGAAGCGTTCGGCAAACACATCTTCGACACGGCACCGGACCCGGCCGAACAGCGCACCGAGGGCGAAATCCGTGAGCAGCGCGGAACACGTGAGTTCGTGGAGCCGATCCTGGCCGATGCAGGCTTGCCCCTGGCACTGGCGGACGCTCTCGACGACGAGTCCTTGGACCGCGAGATCCGCCAGGAGACGGATGAGGCACTGGCGCTGACGGGCAAGGACGTGGGCACGCCCATCATCCACTTCGAGCCGCCCGTCGGGGTGGCCTTCTTCGGTCCGGTGATCAGCCGTCTCCCGGACGAGGATTCGGTCGCCGAGCTGTGGGACCACGTAGTGGGGCTGGCACGGTTCCCCGGTTTTGCCGAACTCAAGCGGAGCCTTCGCGAGCAGCCTCAGCTTGCTGCCTTCGGGGTCGATGCCGATACCGTCGGTCAGCAGGAGGACTGGCACGGCGGCAGCCGGCGGCAGAAGAAATGACGTCAGCAGAGGATGGATCGATGAAGACAAACACCCGCCAACACCAGGAATCGGTCATTGTCCAGGCCTCAGCCGAGACGCTCTACGACCTGGTCTCAGACATCACCCGCACCGGCGAATGGAGCCCCGTCTGCACGTCGTGCTGGTGGGACGACGAGGCCAGCGCCGGCCACGCTGGCGCCTGGTTCACCGGCCGCAACGAGATCCCGCGGCGGACCTGGGAGACCCGGTCGCAGGTGGTGGCCGCCGAGCGCGGCCGCGAGTTCGCCTGGGTGGTGGGTGGCCGCTTTGTCCGTTGGGGCTTCATCCTGGCCCCGGCGGATAGCGGGACGACGCTAACAGAGACATGGGCATTCCTGCCCGAGGGCATCGCGATGTTCCGGGATAAATACGGCGATGAGGCAGACGCCCAAATCGCCGAGCGCACCCAGCAAGCCCTCGACGGCATCCCGAAAACGCTCGCCGCGATCAAGCGGATCGCCGAGTCCGCAGACGCCAACGGGGACGGGCGCGCCTAGGCGCGGACCCGCCGTCGTCCGTCCCCAGCAGCGAAAAGCCCCGGCGGCAGCGTGCGCCGCCGCCGGGGCAAGCCGGGGGAGAGTTACTTGACGGCAAACTCCCCAAGCTCGAACCAGCCGTCCACCTTGACGTTCACAATGTCCGGTGTCCGGGACAGGTACGCCGGCAGCTCAGCCGTCGCCTTCTTGAAGTGCTCCGTTTTCACGTGCTCGGCGCCGGCTTCGTCGTCGCGGAACGCCTCGATCAGGACGTAGGTGTTGGGGTCGGCCAGGGAACGTGCCCATTCGAAGAACAGGCAGCCCTCCTCGGCGTTGGTCTTGTCAGTGAACTCCCGTGAGATTTCCGGCCACGCGTCGGCGTGCTCCGGCTTCACGGGGAATTTGGCCGTAATGAAAATCATTGGTTCTCCTTTGAAAGCAGCGGGAAAGATCAGGGGACCAGGATCGCCCGGCCGCGGACCTTACCGGCGTCCAGGTCACTGATGGCCTGCTGGAAATCGTCCAGCTTGTACTTCTGGGTGTGCAGGGTGACCGCCCCGCGGGCGGCCAGCGCCATCAGGTCCTGCAGGTCGTTGTAGGACCCCACCAGGTTGCCGATGATGTTGATCTCGGAGGAGATGATGTCGATGGTGGGCACGCTGATGTCCTCGCCGTAGCCCACCACAAAGTAGTCGCCTGCCTCCCGCAGCATCGCTATCCCCACCGACGTCGCGCCGCCTTCGCCCACGAAGTCGATCAGCACCTCCGCACCGTTGCCGCCGGTGAGGGCACGGACCTGCTCCACCTGCGTGCCGTCCGCCACCACACCTTCATCGGCACCGATGGACTTGGCCAGTTCCAGCGCTGCCGGGTTGCGGTCCACCACGATGATCCGGCTCGGCGTGAGGGCCTTCAGCACCTGGATGCCGATGTGGCCCAGGCCCCCGGCACCTATCACCACGCAGTTGTCCCGCGGCGTCAGCCGCTTGGCCGCCTTCGCCGCCGCGTGGTACGCCGTCAGGCCCGCGTCCGCCAGGGCCGCCACGTCCGCCGGTTCCAGCGAATCGTCGATCTTCACCACCGAGCGGGCGGAGGTCAGCAGGTATTCGGCGTACCCGCCGTGGGTGTCAATGCCGGGGAATTTACTGTTCTCGCAATGCACGTCGTCGCCGGAACGGCACGCACGGCACAAGCCGCAGGTGATCAGCGGGTGCAGGATCACCTTGTCGCCCTCCTTGACGTTGGTCACCGCACTGCCCACGGCGTGCACCCAGCCCGCGTTCTCGTGGCCGATGGTGTAGGGCAGCTGCACCTGGGACTTCTCGGCCCACTGGCCCTCCAGGATGTGCAGGTCCGTCCGGCACACACCGGCTCCGCCGATCTTGACCACCACGTCCCACGCCCCCGACACCTCCGGGATGGGCGCCTCGGTCATCTTCAGGCCTTCGTGGTAGCCGACCACCTGGACGGCTCGCATGGTGTTCATGGGTGGGTCTCCTTGACTGTGAACGGAAGAAGGTGGTGATGGTCGGCCGGCTCGGCACCTTCGGGCCGGTCCGCCTGGTCGGCGCCCGAGCCCTCGTACCGGGTGCGGAGCAGCCCCCGGCAGAAGTGCGCGTTGCCGTCGATGGAAATGCGCGTGGACCGCGCCCGCCGCAGCGCCATCGGTACCTGCTCGGCAGGGTAGGGGCGGCCGTCATGGTCAACAAGTACGACGGCGGCAGGTTCCGTGGGCAGCCCCAGCGCTTCCCGCCGTCGTACTAAAGCGTCCTTGGTGCGGCCCGCCGGCAGGTCACCCAGCCGCACCGTCCCCACGTTCGCTTCGGTGAGCGTGGGATCGGCGCGCAGCTGTTCGGTCAGGCAGCGTTCCATGGCGGCGGTGTGCGCCTTGCGGCGGAACATCAGCCGCAGCCCGTCCAGGCTGTCCTCGGCCTCATGGCCGAAGGTGCCCCGGTAGCCGGCGTCCGCCGCGAGGCCGGCATTGATCAGGGCGGAATCGTGGTGGTCATCGAGTTCCACCACCACCCGTCCCACCCCGGGCAGCGCCGCGATGGCGTCCTTGCTGTCCGACGCCATCAGGTAGGCGAAGTTGGGGGAGCAGAACGAGGTGGGCAGGCGCAGGTGGACGGTTACCTCGGCGCCGTTCGCTGCGCGGGTGACTTCGATGGAGCGGACGAAGCCCAGGTCCGTGATGGGCTCATCCAGCTCGGGATCCAGCACGGCGTCCAGTGCCTGACGGATGTCCTGTACCGCCAAGTCCCCGGCATCCGTCGCGTCTCTGGCGGTGCGTTCCGTCAGTGCCGCCGTCATGCCGCGCCCGCCAGGTCCGCCCGCTCCGGCTGGCGCGGGCCCGTGGCCGTTTCGCCGGCGTCGGGTAGCTGGAGCTCTGCCGGCACCGGGATGTTGTACATCTTCGCGGCGTTCAGCCCCAGGATCTTTTTCTTCTGCTCGGTGGTGATGGGAGCGTACTCGGTCATGTCCTGCGGAATCTGGAAGTCCACGAAGCGCTCCACCAGCCAGCGCGGGGTCCACAGGGCGTAGTCGCTGGAGAAGAAGATCCGGTCTTCGCCGATCCAGTAGATGAGCTCGCCGATGATCTGGGCGAAGTACCGCGGCCGGGTGTGCATGAACGGCATGGCGACGGCCAAACCGCCGTAAACGTTGGGCTCCTGGGTGGCGATCCAGCAGAAATCCTCCAGCCGCGGCAGGCCGACGTGCTCCACAATGAAGTTCAGGTCGGTGAAGTCCGAGGCGACGTGGTCCACGTCGGACACGTCGAACGAATCGCGGTCCAGGGGCCGGATGGTGGGGCCTTTGTGGACGTGGATGTTCTTGATGCCGAGCTTCCGGCACTCCTCGAAGTAGCGGAAGGCCCACGGATCGGAGAGCTTGTAGCCGCGGGATTCTCCGTGCCATTCGGCGGTGTAGAGCTTGACCCCCGTGAACTTCATCTTCTCGTGGTCGGCGCGCAGCCGGTCCAGGCCGCGTTCGCCGTCGCGCGGATCGAAGCAGTGGTTGTAGGTGAGCTTGTCCGGATTTGCCGCGGCCAGTTCGTAGGCTTCCTTCGTCTGTCCGAAACCGTTCTTGTAGAACTCGCCCAGGTACGCCGGCTGGAAGATGGCGTGGTCCACGTAGCCGTCATCGAAGAGGTCCTTCATCAGGCGCTCGCCGCCCTGGTACAGGTATTCCTCGTAGGTCCACAGCTCCTCTGCGGGGGAGAGGTTGCGGTGGTAGTCGTAGAAGCAATCGATGAACTGCTTGCCGTGAACGTTGCGCTGGTTCTCCGGCCGGGCGTCCCACAGGGCGATGTGGGCGTCGACGATGAAGTAGTTCTCGCCGTCTTTGCTGTACATGGTGTTCTCCTCCCCGCGACTGCCATAGTCGCGACACCAACGAGGCTAGGGCGGTTCCTCGCCCGTCAACATGTGACCGGTGTCTCATTTTGAGACGCCGGGGTCTCGCCCTCCCGGACGCCGGCACGTAGTCTCGAATGAGGCAGGACAAGGAGGACGGCAATGGTGCCGAATGGGAACGTGCCGGTGCCGCGGCCGGAGCGCGGCGGGCCGGGCGCAGAGCTCGCGGTTGCCTCGCGGCGCCTCCTCGCGTCGTGGCAGCGGAGCGAGGAATACGGCGTCTCAGCCGAGGAGGTTGACCCGGTCTGGGCCGGATCCGTGGACGGCGACTCCCTGTTCTACCAGTGCGGGCAGGAGGTCCTGACCGGGCTCTACCAGACCCTGGCCAACGAGCCGTTGAGCCTGATGCTCACGGACGCCGACGGGCTGGTGCTCAACCGGTTCAGCGGTGACACGTCCCTGCTGCGGGCGCTGGACAAGGTGCACCTGGCCCCGGGCTTCGCATTCTCCGAGCGGCAGGCGGGAACCACCGGACTGGGCCTGGCCCTGGCCGACCGCACACCGAGCCTGGTCCGCGCGGAGGAACACTACAGCGCCAGCCTCCGCACCTACACCTGCGCCGCCGTGCCGGTGCTCGATCCGCTCAGCGGACGGCTGGAGGGCAGCGTCAACATCACCACCTGGTCCAAGTCCTCCCCGGAGCTGCTCCTCGCCCTGGCGCAGTCCGCCGCGAGCACCACGTCCGCTTTGATGCTTGCCAAGTCCGGCGGCCGGCAGCCGAAAGCGGGGCCGAAAGGAGGGGTGTTCCGGGTTCAGCGCGGGCGGCTGGAACCCGGGGCCGGTACGCTCCGCGCCATGTCCCGGCCGTGGACCGAGGCCCTGGACGCCGCGGCCGTGGCGCTCGTGTCCGGCAAGGTGGCCGCCGCCGTCGGAGAACCGGGGACCGGCCGCGCCACCCTGCTGGGCCAGGCCATCCGCCAGGCGCACCCCGGCAGCCGCATCCTCTGCGCCGCGGTCCCCGCACCCCAGGACGTGGAAGCCTGGCTGTCGCTGTGGACGCCGGAACTGTCCAAGCCCCACACCGCGGTGATCGTGGAAAACATCGACCTTCTCCCGGCCTGGGCGGCGCAGGAGCTCAGCGCCGTCGCTGTCAGCTCGCGTGGGGCGGAATTCGCGGGCCATCCCACCGCCGTCACCTGGGCCGTAACCGCGGAGGAACTCACCGCTATCCCCGCTCCGCTGGCTGTGCTGGTGGAGACAGTGGTGCCGGTGCCCGCCCTGCGGGACCGTGGTGACGACGTGATGCCCCTTGCCCGATACGCAGCCCGCCAGGCCCGGATGCGGGAGGTCGACTTCACGCCTGCGGCCGAACATGCGCTGACCGCGTACAGCTGGCCCGGCAACATTGACGAACTGTTCGGAATGGTCCAGGACGCGGCCCAGCGCACGGAAACCATCGATGTGCGGCACCTTCCGGCCGCGCTGATGGGACGCTCAGGCCCCAAATTGACGCGGATCGAGGCCGTGGAGCGGGATGAGATTGCCAGGTGCCTGTCCCGGCCCGGAACCACTGTGGCGGCGGCCGCGGCGGAACTGGGGATCAGCCGCGCAACGATCTACCGGCGCATGGCCCGGCTGGGTATCACGGCTCCAAAGTAGGCCTGACTTTATCCCCTTGGGCGCCACGGCCTTCTGTGCTGACTAATGGACCCACATCGTCTCGGTGGAGGACTTCGAAGTGATGGCCAGCAAGCTCCAAGAGTGAGCGGCCCTCGTTCTCCTTCTGGAAAGGCCCCGCCTGGAAAGCAGCCGTGGCCTTTTGTTGTCCGCCGAAGGCTACGCCGTGTTCCGGCCGCCGCTGAGGTCCAGCACCTGCCCGGTGGTGTAGCTCGCCTCCGGGGACAGCAGCCAGGCAGCGAGCGACGCGAACTCGGCCGGCTCGCCGACCCTGCCCATCGGCACCCTGGCGAGTAGCTCGGCGTTGCGCTCTGCCGAAAGGTCCTCCAGGAGGCGTGTCCGGAACATCGACGGCGCCACCGAATTCACCGTCACTCCGTCCGGCGCGGCCTCCTTGGCAGCCGTCTTCACCAGCGCCACCACGGCCGCCTTGGACGCCGAATACGCAGCCATGTTGGCGTTGCCCTCACGCGCAGCGATGGAAGCCAGCACGGCGATGCGGCCGTAGCCGGCGGCCCGCATGACGGGAAGCAGCGCGGCAAGGCCGTGGAAGCACCCGTCGAGGTTGATGGCGAACGTCCGCGACCAACCCGCAAACGGCATGTCCTGCACCGCGGTTTCAGGTCCCTGCACTCCGTGGGCGAAGAGCGCCCCGTCGATGCGGCCGTGCTGCCCCAGCACGCCGGCCAGTACCGCATCCCAGTCCTGGCGTTGCGTGACATCCAGGCGCAGGGACATTCCAGGAGCCTCGCCGTTGCCCGTGCCGAGTGCATCGGTGTTGACCACCGTCGCCCCCTCGGCCCGGAGGCGGTCGCTTGCTGCGGACCCCAGGCCTCCGGCCGCCCCGGTCACCAGGACCACCTGGCCCTGGAAGCGGCCGGGCCAAACGGGCGAGGGCTGGGCCGTTTCACTAGCGCGGGTCATCGGAGCTCCTGCGTCATGGCGGGACCGGACGCGGCAGCCGCCGCAAGCGGTGCAAGGGCCTGAGCCAGGTGCTCGCCGACGGCGAAGGCCCGGGTGATCGCCGAGCCGAGGGTTGCGCCGCCGCCCGGGTAGTTGTTGCGGAAGACGCTGGCGGAGACGTTGCCGGCGGCGTAGAGCCGAGGGATCGGCTGGCGGTGGCGGTCCAGAACCCGCCCGTCGAGGTCGGTGTCCAGGCCGCCTGAGGTGCCCAGGGTCCCGGCCGACACCGGCACCGCAAAGAACGGTCCCGCCGTGAGCGGCGCCAGGCAGGGGTTGGGTGCCACTCCGGCGTCGCCCAGGAAGCGGTCCTGCGGGGTGGAGCCGCGGTGGAACTCAGTATCGACACCGGCCGCTGCGTCCGTGTTGAACCTGGCCACAGTCCGCTTCAGCCCGGCCGGATCGATGCCGGTCTTTCGAGCCAGTTCACGGAGCGTGTCCGCCCGCACCATCCAGTCCGCGGGCTTCCCGGGCGTGGAGCCGGCCACCGGGTACTTCGCCATGTAGGTGGAGTCGAAGACAAGCCAGGCCGGGTTGTTCTGCTGGCCCAGGGAGTGCGGGTCGATGGACGCGAACAGCCGGGAGACGTCATGGTAGTTCAGGGCCTCGTTGACGAAGCGCTTCCCTGCGGCGTTGACCGTGATGGACCCGGGCAGCGTCATTTCCACGTTGCCCATCCGTCCGGACTGGACGCCGTCGTACAAGTGCGCCGGGGTGCTGATGACCGGCACGCCCCACACCGTGGTCATGTCCGCCACGGCGGCGCCGGCCTTGAGGCCCAGTTCCAGCCCGTCCCCCTCGTTGGAGGGCGCGCTGATGGGGGTGATGGGGAAAGGCAGGAATGCCTTCCGCAGGCGCGGGTTCCATTCGAATCCGCCCGAGGCAAGGACGACGGCGGCCGCTTCCATCGTCCTGCTGCCTCCGCCCTCGCCGATGGTCACCTTCCAGCCGTGGCCGGGGCCGCCGTCGGGCCCGTTGTCCAGCGGGAGCAGGTCCTGGAGTGGCGCCGACGCGGCGATGTGTACGCCGCGGTCCAGTGCGCTCGCGAGGAGCCTGCCCACCAGGGCCCCGCCCATGGTCCGCACGCCGGCGGCGGCCCGGCGCGCCAGGAGCGCGGGGTCGGCCGCCCGGCCGTTCAGTTCATCCCGTTCGGTCATGGTCAGCAGCGGAAAGTACGAGGACGGGCGGATCAGCTCCGCCAGGCCGGGATAGCCCGCGGGGTCGAACGCATCATTGTCCAGGCCCCTGCCACCATCAGTGGCCCCGGCCCACTCCATGTGGTAATCCGGCCGGGCGATCGGCGTCATGGACACCTTGGTGTTGTTGACCAGATATTCGACGGCGCGCGGGGCCGTGCTGACGTACCATTCGATTTCCGCATCCGTCAGCACGTTCCGGCCCGCCTCGGTGAGGTAGGCGACGGCGCCGGAATGGCTGTCAGCGAACCCCGCCTTCCGGGCCAGATGGTTGTTCGGTGCCCACATCACGCCGCCGCCGGCTGCCGTGGTGCCGCCCAGTTGCGGGGCCTTTTCGACCACCAGGACGGAGAGGCCGGCGTCGGCGGCGCGCACCGCTGCCACCAGCCCTGCGGCACCGCTGCCCGCCACCACCACGTCGTAGGAGCCGGCCAGATTCTCCACGGGAGTGGTCACGGAGTTCATGCCGTGACCGCTTCCCGGGCAGGGGCGGCCGCTCCGGCAGCCTGCGCAGCGGGCATGTCGATGACGATCTTGCCCACCTTTTCGGTCCGGTTGCCCATCAGCGCGTAGGCCTCCGGCAGGTCCCTGAAGCCAAAGCGGTGCGTCATGAGCGCCCGCGCCTGGCCGGGGTGCCGGGCCAGCAGCGCCAAGCCGTCGGGAATCAGGTTCAGGCTGTTGCGGCTGCCCATAATGTCGAGTTCCTTGAAGGGGATGTCTTTCATGGAAAGCGTGACAGCGCGCGGCGAGATGCCCACCTGGACAATGCGGCCGGCGCTGGCCACGAGCCGGATGGCGTTTTCGAGCGAGGACGGCACGCCCGTGGCCTCGATGACCAGGATGGGGCCGTTGCCGTCCGTCAGGGCATCCAGCCGCGCGCTTTGCCCGGCGTCGGGAAAGGTTCCCGAAGGATCCACACGGAGGGTGTCGGCCGCGCCGAAGGCGGTGGCGAGCTCCAGACGGTCCAGTTCCGTGTCGGCGGCAATGACCTGCACTCCCAAATCGGCCAGGTACAGGGCGGCAAGCAGTCCGATGGGTCCGCTGCCCAGCACCAGCGCAGTTTCGCCGGCCGTTGCCCGGCCGCGGTTCACGGCCTGCATGGCGATCGACGCCGGTTCCCCCATCGCGGCGATCTCCAGTGGCAGCCCGTCGGGAACAGGGCACAGCTTTTCCACGGGGACGCTGAGCAGTTCCACGAGGGCGCCGTCGGAATAGCAGCCGATGCAGCCGATGCCGCGGCAGACGTTGGGCCGGCCCAGCCTGCACGGCTGGCATCGCCCGCAGTACGTCACGGGACTGACGGCTACCCGGTCGCCGACGCTGATGTTGGCGCCGTTGTCCCCGATGGCCTCCACGACGCCGGAGAATTCGTGGCCCTGCACGATGGGCAGCTCGGTGGGGTAGTCGTCCTCCCAGATGTGCAGGTCCGTCCCGCAGAGGGCGACGTGGTGGACCCGGACCAAGGCCTGGCCTGCTTCCAGGGAGGGCTCAGCCACTTCTTCGTAGCGGATGGTTTCCTTGGCGATGGTGCGTGCGGTCAGCATCTTTCCCTACTTCCCGTCCGCGCCGAAGAAGATGTTCCACTGCCGGATGCTGCGTTCTTCGACCAGGTTGTTCCGGAAGAACGGGTCCTGGTCCATCAGGGCCTCAACATCGGCCTTGGACTCGCCTTCAATGACCAACAGTGCGCCAGGTGCCTCGTCCGGGCCGAAGGGGCCGCTCTTGAGGAGCCGGCCGCCGTCGAACTGCGACTGGAGGAACTCCACGTGGCTGGGACGGTGCGTGTCGCGGGCAGCGGCGGTCCCGTTCGCGTAGGAGTAGGTGACGGCGAAAGTGGCCATGGAAAGTTCCTCTTCATTGAGTCGGGAGGTGTGCCGGCTTGTCGGGCCGGTCCGGGTGATTCCATGGTGCTGACCCGATTGAGACAAGTCCAATACTTATTCGATCAAGGACTATGTGCGGGAATTGCATAGTCGGGGACCCTGCGGGAGAAGAGTTCCTGGGCCCCGGCCCGCCCCTGCCCGGGCTTCAGGCTGGGGGCGTGGGGAGGACTTCCTCCGCCACCTGCAGCGCCAGCTTAAGGGCAGGGGAGACGAGGACTGGATTCCAGGCAATGCCGGATTCCAGCCGCGGCGCACTGCCCGAGAGCGGAATGAACACCGTGCCGCCGGGCATGATCGCGGCGACCGACCGGGGCATGAGGCTTACCCCCACGCCGCCGGCCACCAGGGACAATGCGGTGTAGGGATCCGACACTTCCTGCGCCACGCGCGTGCGGAACCCTGCAGCGGTGCACGCGGAAAAGATGGCCTCCCGGAGGGTCGACCCCTGGGCCTCGGGCATGGTGACGAAGCCGTCCGCGGCCAGTTCATGCAACGCGATCGTGGACCGCCCGGCCAGCGGGTGGTCCACCGGGACCGTGGCTCCCAGCGGTTCCACCGCGATGCGCCGGGTGGCAAGGGACGGCGCGTCCACCGGCAGGCCGATGAAGGCCAGGTCCATCGAGCCGTTGTGCAGGTGGCCCAGGGCGTCCTGCGTCAGCAGTCCGCCGCTGAGGGTGAGGTCCAGTCCGGGGTAGCGCTGGCGCAGGGCGCGGGTCAGCGGCGGCAACGTGGTGTGGTTCAGTGCACCGGAGAACCCGATGGCCAGGCGGCCGTAAACCGTCCCCGTGTCAGCGGTTGCGGCCCGCCGGGCGA
Organism: Pseudarthrobacter sp. 902506025; assembly: GCF_040702325.1. NCBI lineage: Bacteria > Bacillati > Actinomycetota > Actinomycetes > Micrococcales > Micrococcaceae > Pseudarthrobacter > Pseudarthrobacter sp. 902506025. Next base: position 65,671 of record NZ_JBFBKW010000010.1, on the reverse strand, counting down.
GGTCCAGCTCCTCGAGGATCTTCCGGGCGTGGGGCAGGAAGGACAGCCCTGCCGTGGTCAGCGAAACGGCCCGGGTATTGCGCTCGAACAGCTCCGCACCCAGGCTCTTTTCCAGCTTCTTGATGGTCTGGCTCAGCGGTGACTGTGCCATGCGCAGGCGGCTGGCCGCCCGGCCGAAGTGAAGCTCTTCGGCGACCGCCAGGAATGCCTCAATCTGCCGCAGTTCCATGTGCCTCCCGGTGGGCCGAGGTCCTGGCCCGATTGAGCGCTGATTCAACCTAGTTGCCCCGTTACTATAATCCCAGTGCACTTGATGCATTTCCATGGATCCGGGTAGCCAGCCAACAGGATGGCTGCCAGCAAGGGGCGCGTAAATGACCGAAATCCGGTGGCTTGAAGCCTTCGTTGCGGTTGCCGAGGAACTCCACTTCGGCCGCGCAGCACTCCGCCTGCATACCTCGCAGTCCCCGCTGAGCCAGACAATCCGGAAGCTCGAGAACGACCTGGGCACCCGCCTATTCGAGCGGAACACCAGGAGCGTCGCGCTCACACCGGCCGGCCACGCCCTCCTTCCGCGGGCCTACCGCGTGCTCCAGGACATGCGCCTGGCGCGCGAGGCCGCCCTGGCTGAAGTGGAGGGTGTCCGCGGAAAGATCCTGATCGGATTCTCCGGGGCCGTGAACCATTTGACCCTGCCGCCGCTCACGCGCGCAGTGCGGCGGCGCCACCCCGACATTGAACTGGACCTCACCAGCAGGGTGCGCACCAGGGACGGCCTGGCAAGCGTTGCCAACGGAACCCTTGACCTGGCCTTCGTCGGCGTTGCCGAATCCCCGGATCCGTCAGTAGTGGCCCGGCTTGTTGCACGGGAAGAAATCGGGGCAGTGCTTCCGCTGGACCATCCCTTGGCCCGGGAGAAGTCGATACAGTTGCAGAGCCTGTCGGGCGACGACTTCATTTCGCCGCCCACGGACGGCTCGTCCTCCATGACGGAAGTGCTGCTGGCGTCCTGCATGGCGGCGGGGTTCCGGCCGCGCATCGTCCAGGAGTTGTCGGACCCTTACATGGTGCTGACGTTCGTGGCGGCGGGGGTCGGAGTCACGCTGATGAGCAGCGGAATCTCGAGCATCATCCCTTCCGGCGCAACCTACGTGCCGCTGGACGCTCCGCATCACTACATGAACCACGCCATTGCCTGGTCCGCCGGCAATGACTCAGCCGTGCTGAAAGCCGTGCTCGACGTCGTCGAGGAGGTCTTCCCGCCCGTCACAGCCTGACCAAATATAGATCGATCGCAGCATAGTGCTAGATCAATTTAGTCGTGGACTAACTAAGTGATGGCACCCACACTGGATGGAGAAGCCGCCCCATGCGGCCACCCGGTTGCAGCGCACGCACAGCCTGCACAACCGTTCCAGTCCATGAAGGGAAGACCATGTCAGTGTCGACATCGGTGCCAGCACACCCAAAGAACAATGCCAAGATCGCAGCCGTCTCCGGATTCGTCGGCAGCGCGCTCGAATACTACGATTTCTTCATTTTCGGCTCGGCCGCAGCCCTGATCTTCGGAAAACTCTTCTTCGCCCCCGGCCCGTCCGCCATGCTGCTGTCCTTCGCCACGGTCGGTGTAGCGTACGTCGCCCGCCCGCTGGGCGCCGTCATCTGCGGACACCTCGGTGACAAGTTCGGCCGCAAGAAGGTCCTCCTGCTCACGCTCCTGCTGATGGGAACCTCCACCTTCCTCATCGGCTGCCTGCCCACCTACAACCAGATCGGCATGACGGCGCCGGTCCTCATCGTGGCGCTGCGGCTTCTCCAGGGGCTCTCGGCCGGCGGCGAATCGCCGGGCTCGAGCTCCCTGACCCTCGAGCACGCCCCCGACGGGAAACGGGCCTTCTACACCAGTTGGACCATGAGCGGGATCATGTTCGGCATCGTGCTCTCCACCCTTGTCTTCATCCCCGTGGCCTCCATGCCCGAGGAGCAGCTCCTGGCCTGGGGCTGGCGGATCCCGTTCCTGGCCAGCGCCGTGGTCACCGTCATCGCCTTCGTGCTCCGCAGGCTCCTCGAAGAACCCGAGGTGTTCAAGGAAGTCAAGGCCCACGATGAAGTGGTCAAGGTACCGCTGGTTACGCTCTTCCGGCACCACTGGGTAACTGTCCTTCGCGTCACCGCAATGTCGCTGTTCACCATCATCAACACCATCATCAACGTCTTCGCCCTCAGCTACGCCACCTCCGTCGTCGGGGTGGAAAAGGGCCTGATGCTGACCGTGATCGCCGTGGCCAACCTCGCCGCCGTGGGCATGGGCCCGCTGGCAGGCATCCTCTCCGACCGCATCGGCCGCAAGCCCGTCTTCCTGTCCGGACTGGTGCTGCAGATGGCCATGATCTTCGTGTTCTTCGCGGCGCTGACGGCCGCGAACGTACCCCTGATCTTCCTCACCGGCATCGCCCTGATCGGCCTTGCCTACACCGCAACCAACGCCATCTACCCCGCCTACTTCCCGGAGCAGTTCCCGGTGAAGGTCCGCTACTCCGGGATGGCCGTGAGCCTGATGTTCGGCCTCCTCCTGGCAGGGTTCGCCCCGGTGATTTCCGAACTGCTGATCGGCGGCGACAAGACCAATTGGGTTCCGGTCGCCATCTTCGCCGCAGCAGCCTGCGCCGTCTCCGCCGTCGCGGCGCTGACGGCACCCGAGACGGCCAGGACTCCCACGCCGTTGCTGGGACTGAAAGCGGCCGACTCCCGGCACCACGCGCCGTCGGCCCTGGCAGCAGACAAGGTGCAGGCGTGATGCTGCAAACCCTGGCGGGTCCGCAGCCGCTCCAGCCGCGTAAACCCGATGTCCACCACCGGTTCGTCGTGGGGCTGCTCGGCGCCGGCATCGCCGGCTCACTCACCCCCGGCCTGCATGAAGCGGAAGCGGACAGGCTTGGCCTGGCCTACACCTACCGCATCATCGACCTGGACGCCCTGGGCGGGCAGCCCGGAAGGTCCGCGGAGCTGGTCAGGAGCGCAGCGGAGCTCGGATACGACGGGCTCAACGTCACCCACCCGAGCAAGCAGCTGGTGCAGGACGGCCTGGACGAGCTCTCGCCCGATGCCCGCATCCTCGGCGCCGTGAACACCATCACCTTTCACGGCGGCAGGGCAGTGGGCCACAACACCGACCACACCGGCTTCATCGGCGGCTTTCGTGCCGGGCTCCCCTCGGCGCCCATCAACTCCGTCGTGCAGGTCGGCGCCGGGGGTGCCGGGGCGGCCGTGGCCTACGCCCTCCTCAACGCCGGTGCCGGCCACCTGGTGATCGCGGACATCGAACCCGACCGGGCCGAAAGCCTCGCCGCCCGGCTGGCCCCCCACTTTCCCAACAGCGAGGTGGTGGCTGCCCGCACCGATGCCATCGCCGGAACCATCCGCACCGCGGACGGCCTGGTCAACACCACGCCGATCGGCATGACCGGCCATCCCGGGATCCCAGTGGATCCCCACCTGCTGCACCCCGGGCTCTGGGTGGCGGACGTCATCTACCGTCCGCTCGAGACCGCGCTGGTCACGGCCGCCCGGGAGAAGGGCTGCGCGGTCCTGGACGGCGGACGGATGGTGGTGGGGCAGGCCGCCGCGGCATTCGAACTCTTCACCGGCATCCCCGCGGACCCGGACCACATGCTGGCCACCTTCCACCAGGCAACACCCGCCTCCCACTCCGACCAGAAAGATGGCATTCGCCGATGACCACCCCCTCACCCGCCACCTCCCGCCCGCTGCGCGTTGGAATCGCCGGATGCGGAGCGATCTCCCACAACCACCTGACCGCATTCCGTTCCCTCGACGGCGTCGAGGTCGTTGGCGTCTGCGACATCGACCCCCACCGTGCAGAGGCAACGGCACGGGAGTGGGGGATTCCCCACGCCGCGGGCACCGTGGATGCGCTGCTGGCACTGGATCTGGATATCGTCTCCGTCTGCACGCCGCACCCCACCCACGAAGAGGTGGTGCTGCAGGCGGCCGCAGCGGGAGTGCACGTGCTCTGCGAGAAGCCGATCGCCGTCGAGCTGGCATCCGCGGAGCGCATGGTGCAGGCCTGCGACGAAGCGGGAGTGAAGCTGGGCGTCCTCTTCCAGCGGCGGTTCTGGCCGGCAGCCCAGCGCATCCGCGCCGCAATCGACGACGGGACCCTGGGCCGGCCCATCCTGGGCCAGTGCTCGGTGATGCTGCACCGCGACCCGGAGTACTACTCCCGGGACGCCTGGCGCGGGACCTGGGCGAACGACGGCGGAGGGGTCCTGATGACCCAGGCCATCCACTACATCGACCTGCTGCAGTGGTTCATGGGCGATGTTGCCGAGGTGTACGGCAAGATCAACACCTACAAACACGGCGGGCACATCGAGGTGGAGGACTCGGCGACAGCAGTCATCACCTTCACCTCCGGCGCCATGGCCACGCTTGAAGCGTCGACGGCGGTGTCCCCGAGTTTGGGCGTCCAGATCCGAATCACGGGGGAGACCGGAGCCTCCGCGTCGCTGACCGAATTCCCCGAAGGCAGCGACGGCCGGGTGGACCTGTGGGCAGTGGGCGGCACCGTCAGCACGGAGCCTGCCCACCCGGAAGGAATGGAGCCAAACGTCCCCCTGGCCACGATCAACGGCCAACTCATTCCGCACCACACCACCCAGGTCCGCGATTTTGTCCAAGCAGTCCGTGAAGGCGGCGAACCGGCCATCACCGGCCGCGATGCCACCAAAGCGCTGCGGATCCTGCTGGCGGTCTACGAATCATCCCGGACAGGCAGCCCGGTCCGCTTCACCCCGCTGCCCGAAAGCGCACAATCCCCCGCACAGGTTGGGGGCTAAGGAAGAACAATGGAACAGAACACGCGCTACGCCGCCCGCCCCCTGACACTGGGGCGCAACGGCCGCACCCCCAAGACCCTCCGCAACCGGCTTGCCTCCGCTCCGATGGAACGCAACTACGGCACCACCGACGGGCGCATCACCGAGCAGTACATCGACTACCTCGTGACCCGGGCCAAAGCCGGGCTGGGCATGGTCACCACGGAAGCCACCTACGTCCGTGCCGACGGGAAGGGCCGCACCCACCAGCTGGGCCTGCACACTGACGCCATGATCCCGGGACTGCGGAAACTCACGGACGCGCTGCACCGGGAAGGCGCGCTGGCCGCCGTCGAACTCAACCATGGCGGCCGCACCGCGCAGGCCGCCGTGTCCGGGTTCAAGAACGTGGCGCCGTCGCCCGTACCGTGCGAGGTGGCAGGCGGCGAAATCCCGCGCGAGCTCACCAGCGACGAATGCGAAGGGCTCGTCGAAGCCTACGCCCAGGCTGCCCGGCGCGCGGTACAGGCCGGCTTCGACGTCATCAACCTCCACGGCGCCCACGGCTACCTGATCCACCAGTTCATGTCACCCATCTCCAACCACCGCACGGACCGGTTCGGCGCGCCCGAGTACTTCATGAACAGGGTCATCGACGCAGTCCGGGCCGCAGTTCCGGACACCATCGTGGGCATGCGGGTCTCCGTACTGGAGGGCCCCGCCAACGGTATTTCCGCCGAAGGGCAGGTGGCCATCACCGCCAAGGCCCACCTGGACAAGCTGGACTTCCTGGACATCTCGGCCGGCAGTTACGAAGCGGGTGAATGGATCGTCCAGTCGGGGGAGTGGAAGCCCGGCATCCTCGCCGGCTACGCCCGGGCCTACCGCCAGTTCGGCATCCCCCTGGGGATGGCCGGCCGGCTCAACTCGCCGGGCATCATCGAAGAAGTCCTCGCCGCGGGGACCTGCGATTTCGTCAGCCTCGCCCGTGCCATCCACGCCGACCCGGCCTTTGTGGGCGGTGTCCTCCACGGCGACCGCTACCGCCCCTGCATCGCCTGCAACGTCTGCATCGACAACCTGGGACTCGGCCAGGTGACCTGCACCGTCAACCCCGCGGTGGGCCGCTCCCGCGTCCCGGTCCCGACGCCGGCCGTCCGCGAGGGCGCCCGCGTGACGGTTGTGGGCGCCGGCCCCGCCGGCCTCACCGCCGCCCGGGAACTCGCCGAAGCAGGGGCGAAAGTGACAGTGTTCGACGACGGCGGGCGGCCGGGCGGCCAGTTCGCCTTAGCGGAGCGGATGAAGTCCACGCCCGACTTCCACCGCTTCACCGAATGGTCGGCCGCAGAAAACGCCCGGCTGGGCATCGATCTCAAGCTGGGATCGCACGTGGATACCACCCGCCTGGACGCCCTGGTCCGCGGGACTGCGGCAGACGCCGTCGTGCTTGCCACCGGTGGTCTCCGGCCCGGCGCCGGCTTCCCGGGCGCAGGCTCTGAGGACGTCCTGGATATCCGGGACTGGCTGGCCGGCCACCCGGAAGTCCTCGCCGAACCGGTGGACGGCGCCGCCATGCCCGAGGCCGTGACGATCTGGGGCGCCGATTCCGTTGCCATGAGCGTTGCCGACACCCTGGCCGCCAGGGGAACGGCGGTCCTGCTGCTCGGGCCGCAGGACGCGATCGCCCCGGAATCCGGCCGCAGGGCAAAGATCCTGGCCGTTCCCCGGCTCCAGGCGAACTCCCGGGTCCGGATCCGGCTGGACACCGTCATCGAGGAATACGACGGAACCCGGGTCCGGGTGTCCGGACCGGGTTGCCCGCCCGAGGGGGAATGGCTGGACGCGCCGGGACCGCTGCTGGTCTCGCGCTCCGTGGTTCCGCTTGACGGCTCTGTCGCGGCCGAGGCCCGCGATGCGGAACTGAGCCTTATGGCCGGAGTGCCCGTGACCCTGGCCGGAACGGTGGTGGACCAGACGCCGGCGATCGCCTCCAATGCGGTCAAGAGCGGCTACGACGCGGCGCAAAGGATCGCCGTCCGCCTGGCCCCCGGCTCATTGGACGGCACGGACTCGATGGACAGCACGGACTACAGCTTGAACGGCGCACCCCGATGACGCACACCCCGCCCCGGCCCGTCGGGCTGGCCCAACTTTCCCTGCTCAACACCGCCCCGCCGGACCTCGTTGGCATTGCCGCCCAGGCGGGATTCGACTTCATTGGCGTGCGGGTCCGTCCGGTAACGCCCACGGAACGGCCCTATGACCTGCAGCCGGGCTCGCCGATGCTGAGGGAGGCCCTGGCGCGCATGCGGGACACCGGCGTCACCGTACGGGACATCGAATTCCTGCTGCTGGACGGCAGCGACCAGCGCGAGGCCTGGCTGCGGATGATGGAGGCCGGCCAGGCGCTGGGCGCCAGCTCCATCACTGTTGCAGGAGGGGATCCCGACGCCGGAAGGCTGCTCACCACGCTGCGGTCGATGACCGAGGACGGCCGCGATTTTGGCATCACCCCCACCTTGGAAGCCATCTCGTACCAGCCGGTTGCGTCCATTGCCCAGGCCGCGGATCTCGCCCGCCGCGCCGGCTGCAACATCGTGGTGGACACGCTGCACTTCAACCGCTTGGTGGGTGCAGGCGCCGCCGGCCAGTGGGATGCGCTGCGCGCCCACGCAGCCCTTGTGCCGTTGCTTCAACTGTGTGACGGCCCGGCGGAACGGCCAGCCAGCCGGGACGCGCTCATCACCGAATCCCGGTCGGAACGGGAGGTTCCCGGCGAGGGCGGGTTTGACCTTGCCGGGGTGGTGGCGGCACTGCCGGACGGGCTTCCCGTCAGTGCGGAGGCGCCGTCGGACCGGCGCGCGGCTGAACTGGGTGAGCTCGGGTGGGCGCGGCGGCTCAAGGCCGGCGTGGACGCGGTGCTGGCGAAGGCCGACGCGCTGCGCGAATCAGGGATACCCACGAAGGCGGGTGTGCAATGAGCACCACCACCGCAGGCGGAACCACCACCGGTCTGGTGCCGGGCGTGCAGATCCCGCTCATCGGCCTGGGGACCTGGCCGCTGATGGGTGAGGATGCGTCCGCCGCCGTTTCGCAGGCCATCGGCAGCGGCTACCGGCACATCGACACCGCCGAGAACTACGGCAACGAGGAAGCCGTGGGTGAAGGAATCCGCCGCAGCGGAATTGACCGGAGCCAGCTCTTCCTCACCACAAAGTTCAACACCCGGTGGCACAGCCGGACCGGCGTCCGGGAAGCCTTCGCGGAAGCAACCCGGCGGCTGGGCACGGACTACCTCGACCTGTTCCTGGTCCACTGGCCCAACCCCGCCCAGGGACGGTTCGTGGAAGCCTGCGAGGGACTCCAGCAGCTGATGGATGACGGGTGCATCCGCGCATGGGGTGTCTCCAATTTCAAGCCGGCCCACCTGCAGCGCGTGCAGGCCGCGGGGCTGCGGGTACCCCTGAACCAGGTACAGGTGGACCCCGAACACGGCCAACCGGCACAGCTTGGCTGGCACGCCGGGCACCGGATCCTGACCGCTGCCTACAGCCCGCTGGGCCGCAACGGCAGCTTCCTCAGCCACCATGCCATCAGCGGCCCGGCCAGGGAGCTTGGGAAAACACCGGCCCAGATCGTCCTGCGGTGGCATGTCCAGCACGGCCGGATCGCCATCCCCAAGTCGGCACACTTGGAACGCCAGCGCGAAAACCTTGACGTCTTCAATTTCGCCCTGACGCCACCGCAGCTCGCCGCCATTGACGCCCTCGAAACCGGTGCGCCGCCGCGCCTCGACTCCGACACCTACTTCCACTAAGAAAGCTTTGGCATGATGTCCCCTTCACAAACTCCTTCCCGGCTCCCGGACCTGGACTGCGACGTCCTGGTGATTGGTTCCGGCGCGGGCGGCCTGTCCGCCGCCGTGACCGCCGCCTACCACGGACTGAAAGTCGTCGTCGTCGAGAAAGCCGCCGTCTGCGGCGGTGCCACCTCCTGGTCCGGCGGCTGGGCCTGGACGCCCGGAAACCCGCTGGCCAAAGCCGCCGGCGTCAACGAAGACCGTGAACTTTTCCGGACCTATCTCCGCCACCGCCTCGGCCGGCACTACGAGGAAGACCGGGTTGACGCGTTCCTTGAGGCCGTTCCCCACATGGTGGGTTTCTTCCACAACAAGACCAGCCTGCAGTTCGTGCCCGGAGCCAAGATCAAGGACATTTACGGGGACACCCCGGGCGCCGGAACCGGGCACCGCTCCGTGGGTCCAAAACCGATCAATGCACGCCGGATCAAGCCCGCGCTCCGGGCCAGGATGCGCCACCAGCTCTACGAAACCTCATTCCTGGGCATGGGCATCATGGCGGGACCGGACCTGTCCAAGTTCCTCTCCGCCTCGCAGGGGGACATCCGGGGGATCTTCCACGCCGGCTGGCGGGTGGGATTCCACCTCCTGGATCTCCTTGCCTACCGGCGCAACATGCAGCTGGTCAACGGCACCGCGCTCACCGGCCGGCTGCTCAAATCGGCGGACGACCTGGGCGTGGACATCCGCGTCTCCACCCCGGCCCGGCACCTGCTCACCGATGAGTCCGGGAAGGTGACGGGCGCCGTCGTAAGCTCCCCGCACGGCGAAATCCGGATCACTGCCTCCCGCGGCGTCGTCCTGGCCGCCGGGGGCTTTCCCAATGACGTCGCCCGCCGCAAAGCCCTTTTCCCCAAAACCCCGACCGGCCGGGAGCACTGGACCCTGGCGCCCAAGGAAACCACCGGGGACGGCATCACCATGGCCCAGGCGGTGGGTGCCCGCTTCGAGACCGGGGTGGCGTCCCCGGCCGCGTGGTGCCCGGTGTCGCTGGTCCCGTACCGGAACGGACGCACCGGCACCTTCCCGCACATCATGGACCGGGCCAAGCCGGGCAGCATCGGGGTGCGGCGGGACGGCAAGCGGTTCGTCAACGAGGCCAACGGCTACTACGACTATGTGGAAGGCCTGCTGGCTGCCACCCCCGAGGGCGAACCCGCAGAAGCATGGCAGATCGCCGACGCCCCATTCGTGCGCAAGTACCCGCTGGGCATGGCCAAACCGCTGCCGGTGCCGCTGTTCCCGTACCTGCGCAGCGGATACCTGAAAAAGGGCAAGACCATCGAGGAACTTGCCGTGGCCTGTGGCATCGACCCGCAGGCCCTGGCCAGGACCGTTGCGGACTTCAACGACAACGCACGCAGGGGGGTCGACCCGGACTTCAACCGCGGCGCCACCGAGTTCAACAAGTACGGCGGTGACCCCGGGAACACCCCCAACCCCTCGCTGCGTCCGCTGGAGAAGGGGCCGTTCTACGCGGTGAAAATCGTCCCGGGATCCTTCGGCACCTTTGCGGGGCTGGCGGCCGATGCCCGGGCGCGCGTCCTGGATACTGACGGGCACCCCATCGAGGGCCTCTATGTCGCCGGCAACGACCAGGCCTCGGTCATGGGCGGACACTACCCGGCCGGCGGGATCAACCTTGGCCCTGCCCTGACGTTCGGTTACATCGCCGGACGCGACCTTGCCCGCGCCACCCACTATGAGGACGACGGCGCCCCCGCGCAGAATCAGCCCGTGCAACAATGACGCCATGACCCACGAGCAGCCTCACGCCCTTGCGCCGGAACTGGACAGCGCCGACCTTCCCGCATTCGAAGCCGCCTACCAGGCAGCGCAAAAAGGCCTGGCCGAAGGTGGCATCCCCATCGGGGCTTCGATCGCGCGGGGCGGCGTGGTGTTTGCGAGCGGACACAACCAACGGGTCCAGAACGCGGATCCGATCGCGCACGGGGAAATGTCCGCACTGCGCAGCGCCGGACGGCAGAGGAGCTACCGGGACACCACGCTGTACACCACCCTGGCCCCGTGTGCCATGTGCGCCGGAACCATCATCCAGTTCAAGATTCCCCGCGTTGTGGTGGGGGAGGCGAGGACGTTCGACGGCGAACTGGAGCTTTTGCGGTCACGCGGGGTCGAGGTGGTGGTCCTGGATGATCAGCGGTGCGTGGACATGATGGCTGCGTTCCAGGCCGACAAGCCGGAGCTGTGGGCGGAGGACATTGCCGAGTAGCGCCGGTCCCGCGCTGGTGTGCGGTGGCTACGGGTGAACCGGTGTGGCGGCCTCGTTGCCCAGCACCGTGGTCCACGGGCTGGCACTCCAGGACGTCACCACGCCGTTGATGACGTAGGGGTCTGCGGCTGCGAAGGCTTTTGCGGCCTCGAGCGGGTTCTCGCCGGTGAAGATCAGCAACCCTTTGAAGGGGCCTTCGCCGATTGCGCCGCCGAGCAGGAGCTCGCCGCGTTCCACCGCCTCCCACCCCGCCCTGAGGTGGTCTGAGCGGTACTGCCCGCGGCTTTCGAGGTAGTCGTCCGCGTAGGTGTATTCAAGTACGGCGTGCATGCGTGTCTCCAGTCCGGTTAGTGGTTTCGTTCGCTGTAGAAGCAGCGTACCCACCGTGTGATGGCCGGAAACCGTGGCACCTCAGCCAAGACGGCGGAGCTTGTGGAGGCGGATGCTGTCGCCGTCGTGGTTCAACGCTCCCGAGGCGGGCCCGGCTTCTCGTCAATACCGCACCAGCCGGCAATGAACAGGGCGATGCTCTTGGTGATCCGGCGGATGGATTCGACCGAGACCCGCTCGTCGAACCCGTGGATTGCCTCAGAAACCGGGCCGTACACCAGCGCCGGCGTATCGGCATAGAGGGCGAAGACCCTGCCATCGAGGTAGCCCGGTGTGGTGAAGCTTTCCAGTTCCCGGCCGAAGACCTGCGAATGCGTGCGCTCGAGCATGGCCTCCGCCTCGCTCCCGGGCTCCAGCACATAGCCCTCCGAGAAGAAGCCTGTCTTCACGCCTACCGCATTAATCGGCGACGGACCGCGGCCCAAGGAAGTCAGGCACTCCTGGAGTTCGGACCAGGCCTGCTCCGCGCTGATGCCGGGGTAGATCGCCGCCCGCACATCGAACTCACACCAGGCCGGGACGCTGGAAGGCCAGTCGCCGCCCGCGATTCCACCGAAGTTGAAGTTGATGGGGTGGTCCAGGCCTTCGAAGTAGCGGTGCTGTCCGCGGTCCGCGTTCCACTTTTCCTCGACCTCGCGCAGCGCCGAGATCGCCGTATACGCCGCATCGATGGCGTTGAAGCCGGTGCCCATCTCGCGCGGATGAGTCGGGTTGCCGGTCACCCTGACTTTGAACCAGAGCACGCCTACATTGGCGCGCACCAGCATGTCCTCCTCGGGCTCGGGGATGATGACGGCGTCGGCCCGGTAGCCGCGCAGATGGGCGGACAGCGAGCCGTTGCCTGTGCATTCCTCCTCGATGACGGACTGGAAGTGGATGCGGCCAGCGGGCTCAAACCCTGCGGCACGGACGGCGTCAAAGGCGAAGAGGTTGGCAGCCAGGCCTGCCTTCATGTCGCCGGCGCCGCGGCCGTGCATCCATCCGTCGATGATCGGGGCATCCCAGGGGTAGCGGGACCAGGCCTCGGAGGGGCCTTCGGGGACCACATCGATGTGTCCGTTGAGGATGAGGGACCGACTGCGCTCGGTGGCCGGGCGGTATGTGCCCACCACGTTTGTCATCCCTTCATAGGACACCGTCACAGGCCCGAAGCCCTCATGGGCAGACAAGCCCTCGGCGTCCAGCTCCCACCGGTCCATTTCCAGGCCACGGCCGGCCATGGCCGCGAACATCAGGTCCTGGGCGCTCCCCTCCCGGGTGCGCAGCGACGGGTGTTTGACCAGGTCCTGGGTGAAGGACAGCTGCGCATCAAAGGCGGCGTCTACGGCGTCCAGGATCCGAAGGGTCTGGTCGTCACTAAGCATGTTCGTCTCCTAACAAACGGGGAGCCGTCCGCCGGACGGCTCCCCGAAGTGGTGGTGAGTTTCGACAGAGGGTGTAACGCGGTCTCCTGGCGGCGGCCGCGGTGCCTAGCTTTCGGCGACGAGCTTCTTGTCCTGGACGCGCAGGCGCTCACCCAGGAACCCACCAACTGCCGTGAGCAGGGAGATGATCGCCAGGATCAGGGCCGCGCCCCAGGACTGGTTGCCGGAGACACCCAGCATGGCGGTGGCCAGCAGCGGCATGAACCCACTGGTGGCACCGGCGATGTTGTAGCCCAGAGCCACACCGGAGTAGCGCAGCTTGGCCGGGAACAGGTCGGTCAGCAGGGCGCCGTTGACGGCGTAGGCCACCGCAATGAGCATGATACCGACGGTGATGGCCAGCGTGATCATCAGCGGGGATTTGGTGTCGATCATCGCGAAGAGGGGGAACGCGGCGACGGCGCTGACGATGCCGCCCCACATGGTGACCTTGCCAGGCCCGATCTTCTCGGCCAGCCGGCCCATGAGGAAAGTAACGCCGATCTGGGCTACCGCGGCAACCAGAGTCGCGTTGACCATGACGTTCCGGTCCACCTTGAGCGTGTTCGAACCGTAGCTGACGGCGAAGGTGGTGATCATGTAGAAACCGCCGACGCCGAGCAGCGCGGCGAGAACTGCCACGACCAGGCGGCCGCCGGCGTGGCGGAACACCTCGAAGGCCGGGACCTTGGCCGTTTCGCCCTGGGCAAGCAGGTCCTTGAAGATGGGGGATTCCTCCACCTTGAGCCGGATCCAGAGCGCGATGCCCAGCATGGGGAAGGCGATCAGGAATGGAATGCGCCAGCCCCAGGCGTCAAAGGCCTCGGACGGGAACAGCAGGACCAGCGAGAACGCGCCGGAGGCCAGCAGCGTCGCCACCGGAGAGCCGACCTGTACCAGCGCGGCGTACCGGCCGCGCTTCTCGACGGGTGCGTGCTCGACCGCCATAGTCACGGCGCCGCCCCATTCGCCGCCGACAGCCAGGCCCTGCACCAGGCGCAATACCGCCAGCATGATTGGTGCAGCCAGGCCGATGCTGCCGAAGTCCGGCAACAGGCCGATGAACGCCGTCGCCGCGCCGATCATGACGATGGTCGTGAGCAGGGCCGGCCGGCGTCCATAACGGTCACCGATATAGCCGAAGATCATGGCTCCGATCGGGCGGGCGGCGAAGCCGACGCCGAACGTGGCAAAAGAGGCCAGCAGAGCCGCGGTGGGGTCCATGTTGGTGAAGAAGAGCCGGTTGAAGACCAGGGCCGCGGCCGTGCCGAAGAGGTAGTAGTCGTACCATTCCAGCGCGGTCCCGACGAAGGCGGCACGGGCAATCTTTCCTGCGTCTTTGCCTGAGATTACCGGAGGAGCACCTACGGTGGAGGGGAGTGAATTTGAGGTGGTCACTGCGTGGGCCCTTTCGAGCGGGTTGAGTTTTGCGTCCCGGGTCCCGCGGCGGACGAAAGGCGATTGCCTGCACTGCTGCGGTGATTATTCGAGATTAGGTCAGTGATAAAGCCCTAAACAATGACAATATCCACCCACTTTTCCTCCGCCCGTTGGGCATCTTCACAAATCAGCTGGCAAACTCCTTATAGCGGCTAAGGGCGACGAGGGCCCGCGCGGCCTCTGCCGGCACGGTGAGGTCAAGGCCTATGACCTCATGCAGGCTATGCAGGCGGTTGACCACGGTGTTGCGGTGGCAGAACAACTCCTCCGACGTCTCCTTGATGGACCCCGTCCGCCCGTAGCTGCGCGCCACCTCCAGCAGGCGCTGACGTTCAAGAGGCGTGCACTTATCCAGTGCTTGCTTAATGGGTGAGGAGAAGCCCGGGAACTTCTGCTCCAGGAGGCCGCTCGCGATCCCCATCCATGCGTCCTCGAGTGTCGCCAGTCCTGTGCCCCGGCGCTTTTGCTGCGCCAGCACGAGGGCCGATGCTGCGGCGGACGGGACAGCATCCAGCCCGTCGACATCGGGTACGTACCCGGCAGGAAAGCCGGGTCCTTCCTCTTGCCAGGTTCGCCCCTTGCGTTGCTGCCTGAAGAGATACAGGACTCCAGTATTCTCGTACACATAAGTGCGGTGGTCCGACTCGAACTGCTGCAGGGCCTGGGCCACGGCGTCCAATGTAACCGCGAGCACTTCGAAGGTTCCTGTGGCCTGCACCCCGAGGGCCGCCGCAAGGTCCTGCACTCCGCGGGAGCCGCCCAGTTCAGCGTTGAACAGCCGGGAAAGCAAGCGCTGGCGGTACAGCTGCTTGTTCCGGGTCAGCCGGGCCTCTTCCTCGGCATACGCCTGCTGGATGCTGCTGACATAGCCTTCGACGGCGTCCAGGACCCGGTCCATGTTGGCCACCAGGACGCCGATCCCTTTGTCCCGGGCAACACGTTCCAACCCCTTCCACAGAACGCGGAAGTCGTTGCGGATGGCTTCAAGGAATGCGTCCAGAGGGACGCCTTGGCGGGCCCGGCGGGCTGCCACTTCACGGGGGAGGGCCTGCAGGTCCGGTGGGAGTTCCAATCCGGCCATTTGGTAGAGGAACATGTCCATGGTGTCCGCGGCGGTGCGGTAGACGTCCTCCTCGGGAACCAGGGCCTCACCATAGGAAATGGCGGAGAAGCGCTCGAGGAAGTCGTCCACCAGCAGGGACCGTTCCTTCCACAGACTCTCCAGCAGCTCTGTCCATTCCGGCTCTGTGGGCCGGCCTGGACGGAACTCCCTTATAGCCGAGGCGGAGAAGCGCGGGGTGCCCTGGTCAAGTGCTGTCATGGATCAATTTTATGCAAAAGCCTAAGCGATGCGCTAGAAACGGCGTTCGATGTCCATTGAAGGCAGCATTATTACAGCGTTGAATAGAGCGTAGTCCATCTCCCAGGCCTTGGTCCCAACCCCTCCGCCACATCCGGGGACCCTATCAAAGAGGATTTATGCCCGCCGATCTCCTGATTCGAAACGCACGCATCCTGACCCAGGATGCTTCCTGCCCCGCCGCGACAAGCCTGCTCATCCACGACGGCAAAATCCTCGAGGTGGATCCCGGCGCCGACCTGGCGGCCCTGGCTGTCCGCACCATCGATGCCGCCGGGACCACGATTGTCCCCGGGTTCAACGACGTCCATGCACACAGCGTGTGGTTCGGCCTCGGCCTGATGGAGGCAAATGCAGGGGCAGCGGCAAGCTTGGACGAGGTCTACCGGATCATCGCCGACGCCGCCGCGGGGATGGCCCCCGGAGAATGGGTGGTGGCCTCCGGCTACAGCCCGCTGCTTCTCGGCGGGCAACAACCGGACCGCGACCGGCTGGATGAGGCTGCCGGGGGGCGTCCGGTGTGGATCAAGCACTCCTCGGGCCACGCCTGCACACTCAATGGCGTGGCGCTGGAGCTCGTATCAGCCCGGGCCGATCTCTCCGCCCCGATTGACGGCGGGGCCGTCGTCGTGGGCGACGACGGCCGCCCGACCGGGCTGCTTGAGGAAAATGCCATGCGGCTGGTGCAGGACATCCTCCTGCCGTATCCGCTGGAGACCATTGCGCACGCGCTGGATCTGGCGACGTCGCACTACCTCGCCGAAGGTATTACGAGCGTTACGGATGCGGGCATCGCCGGCGGCTGGATTGGCTATTCGCCCCGCGAGTTCGCGGCCTACCAGAACGCCCGCGACAAGGGTCTTCTCAGCGTCAGGATGCAGCCGATGCTGGTCATGGATGCCCTCCACAACGTGGCGGGCCACGCCAACGATCCAGCCTCCAGGAGCCTGGACGCCGGAATCCGCACAGGATTGGGCGACGACTGGCTGCGGCTGGGACCGGTGAAGATCTTCAGCGACGGTTCGCTCCTGGGCAGCACGGCCTACATGACCGAGGACTACGTCGGCTGCACCCACAACCACGGCTACCTGCAAATGGACGCGGACCAGCTGCGGGAATCAGCGCTCGAGGCGTACCGGGCGGGCTGGGCAATTGCGATGCATGCCATCGGCGACCACGCCATCGACCATGCGATCGACATCATCACGGAGGCGCAGGAGACCTTTGGGATCAACTTACAGCCCAACCGGATTGAGCACGGCGGGGTGGTCCGCCCCGATCAGCTCGACCGGATTGCCGCGGCCGGCATTGTGTTGGTGCCGCAGCCGCACTTCATCACCGAGTTCGGCGACGGCATGGCCCAACTGCTGGGCCCCAAGCGCACCAATTGGTCCTACCCCGCCAAGAGCCTGCTGGAACGCGGTGTCACGCTGCCGGGAAGCTCGGACCGTCCCGTCTCCAACGGCAGGCCCCTGGACGTCATGCAGTCCTTCGTGGAGCGGCTGACCCCGTCAGGACAGGTCTACGGCCCGGACGAAAGGATCACCGCGGCTGAGGCCCTGGCCGCCTACACCACGGGATCAGCAGCCGCCACGGGCACCGGCCACATCAAGGGGCGCCTGGCCCCGGGGTACCTGGCCGACCTGGTGTTCCTGGACCAGGACCCCACCGCAGTGGCCCCCTCGGACATCGCCGCCACGCGGGTACTGGCCACCATGGTGGGTGGTCAAATCCGCTTCGGCAAGGAAAACCTACCGGCGCCGGTCCGCACCGCAGACCTTGAGGCAGCCCTGACAGGGAAGGAAACCCCATGAGCACCACCGACGACCAATTCCTCGCCGATTTCGCCACGATGTCCGGCTTCGGCGCGACGCCCGGCGGAGGAGTGGACAGGCAGGCCGGCACGGCGGCTGACCATGCCACCCGGGCCTGGTTCAGCCAATGGCTGGCCCGGCACGGCTATACCGAATCAGTTGACGAGGCAGGCAACCAGTTCGGTACCATGGAGCTGGTCCCCGGTGCCCCGTACGTGCTGGCGGGATCCCACCTGGATTCCCAGCCGCTGGCCGGACGGTACGACGGAGCCTACGGAGTGCTCGCAGCGGCGCATGCCGGCGCCCGCGTAGCTTCGGAAGCCCGGGACGGAAAGCTTGAGCCCACCTGCAACCTGGCCGTTGTGAATTGGTTCAACGAGGAAGGCAGCCGCTTCGCGCCCAGCATGATGGGAAGCGCAGTCTTCACCGGGAAACTTCCGCTGGGTGACGCGCTGGCTACTGCCGACTCGGCCGGCACCACCGTGGCTCAGGCACTGGCCGCAGGGCAAGGCGCCCAGGACGGGAACGCTCCGGTCCTCGCACAAGTTGCCCGCTACGCCGAGATCCACATCGAGCAGGGTAAGGAGCTGGAGGAGAGCGGTACCGAGGTAGGCATCGTGGACAGGACCTGGGCCGCCAGCAAGTACCGTGTCACGGTGGACGGAGCGCAGTCGCACACGGGCGCCACCCGCATGGAAGACCGCCGCGACGCCCTCTTCGGGGCCGCGCTGGTGATCGCCGCCGCGCGTGAACTGGCCGCGGAGTTCGAGCCAGGGCTGCTGCACACGTCCGTCTCCGAGCTGCATGTCCTGCCGAACTCGCCGGTCACCATAGCCCGGCAGGTGGTAATGAACCTGGACCTGCGCTCCCCGGACGAGTCCGTGCTGGGCCTCGCCATGGAACGCCTGGGAAAGAGGATCATCGACGCCGAGGCAGACTCACGCACTGAGATCCGCCTGGACCTCACCCACAACTGGGGAGTGGTGTCCTACCAGCCCAAAGGAGTGGACCTGGGCCGGGCAAGCGCAGAGAGCCTGGACTACAGCCACAGGAACGTGATGACCGTCGCCGGGCACGATTCGACCAACATGAAGGACGTAGTCCCCACCGTCATGCTCTTCGTTCCCAGCGTCGAAGGCATCTCGCACAACGAGGCCGAGTACACGCTCGACGACGATGCCCTGCGCGGCGTCGAACTGCTCACCGACGTCCTGCGGCGCCTCGTCCGGGGCGAACTGGAAGAGAACTAGCAGCGCGTCAGCCCGCGCTTGCCGCGGGCGTAACCGCTGCCACCTCAACCTCAACCCCGGCATCCCGGAACTTCTGCACCTGGGCGGGGTCGGCGCCGTCGTCCGTTACCAAAGTCCACGGCAAAGCCAAACGCGCCCAGGCGTGGAAGGGCCGCAGCCCCAACTTCGAGGAGTCGGCCAGAACGTAAACGGCACGGCCGCGCCGGGCCATCAGCTCCTTGAGCCGAGTTTGGGCATGGTCGGCTTCGCAGATGCCGTCCTCGGCGGTGACGGCGTCGGCGCCCAGGAACACCCGGTCAAAGCTCATCCGCTCCAGCGCCGCCTCGGCCAGCGGCCCCACGAAACTCTGGGAGACGCCACGGAGCCGGCCGCCCAGGCAGTCCACCTCGATGCCCTCCGAATCGGCCAGCTCCTGCAGTGTGTTGATGCCCGGCGTGGTCACGGACAGCCGATCGAACCCGCGCAGCTCGTGCGCCAGGGCACCCGCGGTGGAGCCGGCGTCGAGCAGGATGTTCTCACCCGGCTGGATTACGGACGCAGCCCAGCGGGCGATCGCATGCTTCTGCTCGAACGCCTCCCCGGTGCGCTGCCGCAGCGACGCCTCCGGGTGCGCGCCCATGGCCATCGCCCCGCCGTACGTCCGGGCCAGCCGGCCCTGCGAGTTCAGCAGCGCCAGGTCGCGGCGGATGGTGGACGCGGTCACCTCGAACTTGGCCGAGAGTTCCTCCACGGAGGCCAGGCCGGTGGTCACGGCAAGGTGGTAGATCTCCTCGCGCCGCGCGTTTGCGCTGAGCATTCCCGGTCTCCTTCCCGTGGGCATGGCGGTGGCAGTGCTACCCATGCTAGTGCTCGGCAGGGACGGCAACGGCCGGCCAACGCTTGCACGCTGACCGGCCGTCCTGTTCGTGCAGGAGCTAGAGGGCTTCGTCCCGTGCCGGTGCCAGGTCAACAGCTTGCCGCAGGGCCTCGAGCAGCGACTCGTGGTCCGCAATGTTCTTGCCGGCGATGTCAAAGGCCGTGCCGTGGTCAACGGACGTCCGCACCACGGGGAGCCCCACGGTGATGTTGACGCCGTTCTCCAGGCCAAGGACCTTCACGGGGCCGTGGCCCTGGTCGTGGTACTGGGCCACCACCAGGTCGAAGTCGCCGCGGCCGGCCAGGAAGAACAGGGTGTCCGCCGGGAGGGGACCGAAGGCGTTAATCCCTTCCGCCTGCGCTTTCTCGATGCCCGGCTGGATCTTCTCCGCCTCCTCGCCGTAGCCGAACAGCCCGTTCTCACCGGCATGCGGGTTGATGGCGCACACAGCGATCCGCGGGTTCTCGATGCCGGAGGTGCGCAGCAGTTCATACCCGCGCTTGATGGTCCGGTAGACCAGGTCCCCGTTGATCTTGGCGATGGCGTCGATGAGCCCGATGTGGGTGGTCACGTGGATGACGCGCATCTTCGGCGCGGTCAGCATCATGGACACTTCCTCGGTGCCGGTCAGTTCGGCGAGGAGCTCGGTGTGGCCGGGGAACTTGTGCCCGGCTGCGTGCAGAGCCGCCTTGTTAAGGGGGCCTGTGCAGATGGCGTCAACCTTACGGTCCATCGCCAGCTGCACGGCCTTCTCGATGAAGAGGTACGAACCGTGCCCGGCCGCGGCGGACAGCTCGCCCCAGGCGAGGTCCTCCGGGATGCAGTCGATGTCGAGGACGTCGATGGTGCCTTCCTGGAACAGCGCGTCCGACGGCTCGGCCACCTTCCGCAGGGCCAGCGGGCTGGCGACGATGTCCGCGGCGAGCTGCAGCCGGCGAAGATCGCCGATGACCAGCATCCGCGCCTTGGACCGGAGTTCGCTGTCCGCCAGGGCCTTGACGATGATTTCCGGGCCAATGCCGGCGGCGTCCCCCATGGTGATGGCTACGATCGGGCGTCCCATTACTTGGTACTCATTTCAGTCGTTGTGCTAGAGAAAAACTGTGTGGTCCTGGCCAGCGTGCCGGCATCGCCGAAGGCGCCGGCCTTGGTGACCAGGAGGGGGAGGGGCGCGGGCAGCAGGCTCATCACGACGCCGGGCTCAACCTCGCCCAGGACGGTAAAGCTGCCGACGCCGAGCGCCTTGAGGACCGCCGTCGCAGTCTCCCCGCCCGTCAGGATCAGGGCTTCGCAGTTCCCGATGCCGCCGGCAGTGGCCCTCGCCAGCGCTTCGGCCACGACCAAGGCCTGCGATTTGTCCACGGCACCCATCGGATTTGGCGTCAGCACGACGTCGGTCCGCAGCATCGCGGCCGCTACGTTCCGGGCAACCGTCGGGTCCTCCAGCGCCTGGTGGTCCAGCGTGATGTGCTCGGCACCTGCGGCGACAAGGGCCTCGGTCTGCTGCCGGGCGAGGCCGGAATAGCTGCCGATCACGGTCAGCGTCCGCTGTACGTGCTGTGCGTGGTCACGAAGGACATCGCGTCCTTCCTCGCGTGCGGCAACGTGGCCGGCCAGCCCGCCGGAACCCACCAGGAGGGCAGGAAAGTCCAGCAGGGCTGCCGCGGCGGCGATCTGCTGAAGGTCATCGTCAGAGACCGCGTCAAGTACGACGGCGTCAGTCCCGCGGTCCCGAAGGTCCTGCAGGTGCGCCGCCAGGTCCTCCGGGGTGCGTGCCGTTTCCCGGCCCACCAGTTCAGCGGAAAGACCTCCGGCGGCAACTGCTGCCGCCACGTCGCCGTCGAACCGTCCCTGCGCGTTCTGCGCACCGTTGACATGGACCATGCCGCGCAGGGTGGTCCTTCCCGTGGCCGGAAAGGCAGGGGCCACCAGGGCCAGGCCCCTGCCGCGGCCGTTACTGACGCTGGCCAGCGCTGCGGCAATCTCCGGGCCGAGGTTGCCGCGGAGCAGCGAGTCAATCTTCTTGAAGACCTGCCGGTCCTGCCCAAGGGCCTGTGCCACCGCGGCAGCCACGGCGGAGGCAGCCTCCTCCGCCGCAAGGTAGCGGCTCTCGGTGTTGACCGACAGGATGTCCGCCTCCGGCCACGTGGAGGCCAGGTCAAGGATCACGCAACTGCTGTGGGTGGGTCCGTAGGCTGCGGCGGCATCTGCCGCTCCCGTCAGGTCGTCGGCGATGATTGCCCAGCGCTTGGCTGCGGTGGCGTTCATACTGCTGGGGACACCTCGCGGGTTTCCACGGTCTGCTTGGCCTTCAGGCGCTTAGCGTACCAAGCGACCATGAGGGGGCAGCCGATGGCGGTGACCACCACGGAAGCTGCCACCAGCACGGTGGCGGGGCCGGCTGCGGCAGAGTAGGCCGGGTTGGCGGCGGCCACCAGCATGGGAACGGTGGCGGCGTTGCCGGCAGTGGTTGCTGCCGCGAGGCCGGCGATGCCCGAGCCGCCGGTCAGCTTGTCAGCGAAGAAGAGCACGGCGCCGCCGGCGATGAGCACGAACAGGCCCAGGCCGACGCCCAGCAGTCCGGCGTTGAGCACCTGGCCCAGGTTCAGGCCGAAGCCGAGGGCCAGGGCGAAGAACGGAATCAGCACCGGTGCCGCGGAGGAGAGGAACTTGCGCATGGCCGGGTCCAGGGCGCCCAGGATCGCACCGAGGAGCAGCGGGATGACGGCGCCCACCAGGGCCTGCCACGGGAAAGCTGAGAGACCGGCGACGCCGAGGGTCACCATGGTCAGGAAGGGCCCGGATTCAAGGGTCATCACGGAGTACGCCGCAACGTCCTTGGGCTTGCCGTACTGGCCCATGAGTGCCATGTACATGCCGCCGTTGGTGTCGTTGAGGGCGGCCAGGATGGCCAGGACCGAGAGGCCCGAGAGCAGTCCGCCGTCGATGGGAAGTTCACCCATGAACCTGCCGGCGATGACGCCGATGATGATGGCGAACAGGACCTTGCTGCCGAACAGCACGCCGCCCTTTTTCAGGATGTACGGGGTGGCTTTGATATCGATGCTCGCGCCCATGCAGACATAGAAGACCGCAAGGATGGTGGTGCCGCCGGTGAAGAGCGCGCCCGTGAAGGAGCCGAAGAACTTGGCGGAATCCGGGGCGAAGGTGCCGAGGACGGCGCCGATGAGCAGGGGGATCAGCATCATGCCGCCAGGAACCTTTTCCATAGTGGCCTTGATTGGGACAGACATAAAGCAACCTCATTGTTGTTTGGGGAGGGGGAGGTCGGGCGGGCCGCCCAAAAGCATGATGTAGATCATAGGCACTGCTGCGTGATTAGCGCAAGGCTACTTGCGCGAAACGCGCAATCCGGATGATTGGCGCACAATCTGGCCTCGCGCCGTCGCAATGTCAGGGGCAGCTTTTACGCTCTGCCTGTGCCGAAATTTCCTGTTGCCCGTTCCCGCGCTGACCGTGCAGTGCCGGCCGGCCGGGTGGGCTATGACCTGACCGCCAGCCGTCTCCTGCTCCACACCTTCCAGACCGAGGATGCTTTCGAGGAGCTCCTTTCGACCGGGCAGCTCCTTCCGGACCCAGATCTGGCGGAGCCGCTGTTCGCCGACGCCTATGCCTGGATGTTCCGGGAGATGGACCGCCGCCTTCCCACCAGCGGCGACGGCGCCCTTTGGTTCTGGGCGCGCACTACCCGTGAATACCTGGTTGACAGCTGCAGGCGCAACCGGGGAGACGTCCTGCTCACGTGCCGGATTCCGCGGGAACGGATGCTGCTCTCGCACCACTGGGACTGGCATTGCGCCCTCAGCGGCATTCCGCACGTGCTGGAACTGCCCGGTGAAAGCGATGATGACTACGAGGCACGGCGGGACCGGATCTGGGACGAAGTCGAAGACCGGAAGGGCGCAGCCGGTGTGCTTGGAAAGGGATTCCGGGACTGGCCCGAGGACGTGCGCAGGGATCTCGAACGGAGCTGGGAGCAGTTCCTCGACCCGTCAACCTACGGCAGGTGGGACACCGTGCAGGCAACGGCGCATGCTCTGTACGCCGAGGACGTCGTCAGTGCCGTGCGGCTGGACCCGCGGTAGGAGCCCGTCCGGTGCGCGAGTTCCCAAGGCACGCCTGAGCGCGGGCCGCGGGAAACCGGCGTCGTCGGCGTCACTGGGCGAAACTGCACGTTCGTGCAAACGCCTGTGGTCGCTTGGCCCGCCGCTGGCATGCCCCCATTTAGCTACTCACCAGTAACAATACGCGTGCTGTGGGTCACAGTTGCCGCGGAGGCTGCTGCTGGTAAGCCCGGGTTTTGGCCGCACGTTCGTGCACTTCCGCTGCGCAGGAGCAGCACCACTGCCAGCATGGAAAACCTCGGCCGGACCTGATGGACACCCCCAAGACCATCAGCCCGGCTTCCCCATAGACAGATGAACAAAGAGGTTTCCATGTCCTTGCTTAGCCGAGCCCTGTCCGTTGCCGCCGCAGCCGTCCTGAACTCATCCCTGATGGCCGCCCCCGCCCAGGCCGTCGACATCTCCCCGCCCGGGGCCAACGACTGGTCCTGCAAACCTTCAGCCGAGCATCCTTACCCGGTGGTGTTGGTTCCCGGAACGTTCGAGAGCATGGAGAAGAACTGGTCCACGCTCTCGCCGGACCTCAAGAGCCGGGGCTACTGCGTCTTCGCCCTCAACTACGGTGCCACCAACGGCGTTTACGCCACGGCCCCGGTCAAGGATTCGGCGAATGAACTTGCCCCGTTCGTGGACGCTGTCCGCTCCGCTACCGGCGCCAAGCAGGTGGACCTGGTGGGCCACAGCCAGGGCGGCATGATGCCCCGCTATTACATGGGCTTCCTGGGTGGCGCCAAGTACGTCCACCAGCTTGTCGGCATCGCACCGTCCAATCACGGCACCGAAGGCGTGATCCTTCCGCCGCCGGATCTGGTGCCCACGCCCGACTACACCGCCGCCGGATGCGCCGCGTGCGCAGACCAGCAGGCCGGTTCGCCGTTCATGCAGGAGCTGAACTCGATCGGCGATACCGTCGCGGGCCCTGCCTACACGGTCATTTCCACCACCCATGATGAAGTGGTCATCCCGTACAACAGCCAGTTCCTGAGCGGCAGCGCCCGGCAGGTCACCAACATCACTATCCAGGACAAGTGCCCGGCCGACGTCATCGAACACGACCAGGCGCCCAATGATCCCGTGGTGCACCAGCTGGTGGCCAATGCCCTGGCCCAGGCGTCCGGCCCGGCGGATCCCGCCTACCAGCCCGCCTGCATTTAGGCGTAAAGACGTACGACGGCGGGAGGCCGGCTCTGAAAGCCGGCCTCCCGCCGTCGTGGTGTCTAAAGCCCCGGCCGCGTTTGCTTAGCCGGCGTGTTCCGGCGCCGGGTTCCGCGTGGAAATGACCTGGGGTACGGTCACGAGCGCCACGACGGCCAAGGCGCCGGCGGCGGCGAAAGCGTAGAAGCCCCACGGGTACGCGATGCCCGCGGCCACCAGTCCGCCGGTCACGGCCGGTCCGGCGATGGCACCTACGCGGCCCACACCCGCGGCGAAGCCGAGGGCAGTGGCGCGCAGTCGCGCCGGGAACAGCTGGCTGACCCAGGCGTACACGAGCACCTGGGAGCTGAAGACGAACACTCCCGTGACGAAGACCAGGGCGTTGAGCAGGATGGCGTTGTCAACCTTGACGCTGAGGAGGGCAAGGCAGACCGCGGACAGGCCAAACCAGAGCAGCACGATCCGCTTGGTTCCGTGCTTGTCCGCCAGGATGCCGGCGATGATCAGGCCGGCCACGGCGCCTAGGTTCAGCACCAGGAGCAGCGAGATGCCTGCGCTGACGGGATAGCCGGCGGACGCCATGAGCTGCGGCAGCCAGGTGTTCAGGCCGTACACCAGCAGGAGCCCCATGAACGAGGCCGCAGCGATGGCCAAGGCCACCAGTGGGTACGGCTTCTTCGCCAGGTCGCGGACACTGCCCTGCTCCTGCTTCTTGGCCTCCCGTTCTGCCGGCAGGGTCTCGGGGAGCTTGAACCAGAGGAGGGGCACCAAGGCCAGGCCCGCAATGCCGCCCACCACGAACATGGTGCGCCAGTCCGGGATGACCATCAGCGCCAGGAAGGCCGTGGCCACTGCGCCCGCGTGGTAGCCGGTCATGGTCCGGGTGGTCGACTTGCCCGCGGAGCCGGCGGGGGCGTAATCGTTCATGTAGGCCAGGGCAACCGGGAGGCAGGCGCCAAGCCCCAGGCCGGCCAGCAGCCGGAACGTGCTGAACACTGCCACGTTGGGCGCCCAAATCACCGCGATGGTGAAGATGGAGAACCACAGGACACAGGCAACCAG
The DNA here is from genome assembly GCF_040702325.1 of Pseudarthrobacter sp. 902506025. Classification (NCBI taxonomy): domain Bacteria; kingdom Bacillati; phylum Actinomycetota; class Actinomycetes; order Micrococcales; family Micrococcaceae; genus Pseudarthrobacter; species Pseudarthrobacter sp. 902506025. Next base: position 39,866 of record NZ_JBFBKW010000010.1, on the reverse strand, counting down.
CAGCTTGCGGTGCCCGAACCGGTCCGACAGCGGGGCAATGAACAGTGCGCCGAGCCCGACGCCGACGAGGGAGATGGTGGCGGCCAGCGTGGCGCCGACCGCGTCGAAGCCAAGCTCGCCGGTTTTGATGAGTGTGGGAATGACGGTGCCGAGCACCACCAGGTCGAAGCCGTCCAGGACCATGGCCAGCCAGCAAAGCCAGACCGGCCAGCGTGACGCGCGGGTGGAAGGAGACGTAGTCATGTAATCCTCTTTGATCAGGGAAGCGGGAGCGGCACGCCGCGATGCGAGCCCGGTCACCAGGGGGAGTGATCCACGGCATGCTTTCTCATGGGAGGCTACCGCGAAGTTCATTAAACGTACAAATGTTCGATCAGCGAACATGCCGGGCGAAACTCCTCTTGCCAGAGTTGCTTGTGGCAAGGCCTGTTCAGGTGTGGCCTGTGGGGCGCAAGATAAGCCATGAAAAAGATGCTTACCGCAGGCCTGGCTGCGATGGTCCTGGTCCTCGGCGCAGTCACGGCGGCTGCCCCGGGGAACGCCGCCCCGCCGTCCTCGCCCGTACCGGGACAAATCCTGGTCAAATTCCGGGACAACAGCGCCGCTGCCGGGGTCCTGGGCCAGCACGGGCTCACCGACGGGCCGGCGATAGGCAGCACCGGCGCCCACCTCATCACAGTGCCGGCGGGCAGGGAACTGCAGCTCGTGGCGGCGCTGGGCCGCAGCTCCGCTGTTGAGTACGCCGAACCGGACGAACTGGTTACTGCCGCCACGGCAGACCCGTACTTCGACCGGCAGTACGCCCTGCAGAACACGGGCCAATCCTTCACGAACACCGACGGAACGGTAACCGTCGCCGCGGGCACCACGGACGCCGATGTGGACGCCGTCGAGGCGTGGAACGTCACTATGGGAACCGGCGTCCGGGTGGCCATCATCGATTCGGGGGTTGCCGTCAACCACGAGGACATCTCATCCAAAGTGGTGGACCGGGCAAACTTCAGCGACACCCAGATCCTCGCCCCGGAGGATTACGACCAGTACGGCCACGGCACCCACGTGGCCGGCATCGTGGCGGCCACGGCGGACAACTCCCTGGGCGTGGCAGGTGTGTGCCCGGGCTGTTCCATCCTGGACGCCAAGGTCCTCAACAGCAGCGGGTCCGGCTCTTCCTCGGGCATTGCCAAGGGCATCGACTGGGCTGTCGGCAAGGGTGCCAAGGTCATCAACATGAGCCTGGGCCAGCGGGTGTCGTCACGGACCCTCGAAGCTGCCGTGAACAACGCCTGGAACCAGGGAGTGGTGATCGTAGCCGCGGCCCGCAACGCCGGTACCCAGGCCCAGGTCTACCCGGGCGCCTATCTGAACGTCATAGCGGTAGCAGCAACCGATAACAATGACGCCAAGGCGTCCTTCTCCACGTACGGCAAGTGGGTGGACGTCGCTGCCCCGGGGGTCCGGGTCTACTCGACCCTCCCGACCTACACGTCCGTCCTTGGTACGCAGAACAAGCTTTCGCCCGGCTACGACATCCTCAGCGGCACGTCAATGGCCTCACCCATCGTCGCCGCCACTGCCGCGCTTGTGTGGAGCACCCCATCGGGCACGTCAAACGCATCCGTCCGCGCCAAGGTGGAATCCTCAGCTGATCCCATCACCGGCACGGGTTCCTACTGGGCGCACGGCCGGGTGAACGCCTGCAAAGCAGTGGGCGCCGCGGGTTGTTGAGCGTGGCAGGCGGGGGTGCGGTCCCGCCGTCGTCCTCCCGCCGTCCGGTCCTGATTCCCGAAGGAGGCAACGGGATGCAGCCAGCGCTCCCTCGATCCAGGCGCTTTCGGCGTGCAGCAGCAACGGGCGCCGCCCTGCTGGCGCTCTGTGCCACGGGCTGCACCGGCACACCGTCTCCACCGGGCAGCGCGTCACCGGCGCCGGATATCCATATCGCCGCTGTGGGCGATATGAACCCCCCTGCGAACACTGACCCGGACAGCCCATCCGGCCGGAACGGTGCGGCGATCACCAAGCTGGTCAGGACCAACGATATTGACGCGTTCCTGGGGCTCGGGGACTTCCAGTACAGCACCGGACGCTGCGAGGACTACGTGAACTTCTGGAAACCGCTGTGGGGCGGCACCCTGCCCAGGATGTACTGGGTGTCCGGCCCGAACCACGACTGGGAACCCGGCCGCAACGAAGACCTGGACAACTTCATGAACGGCCAATGCCCGGGGTCCCCGGACAAGGCGGCCATCAACGAGGAACGCGGGTTCATCGCGAACGGCCAGCCGTACTCCAGGGATTTCGGGAAATGGCACTTCGCGTTCCTGCCCTCCGCGCTGTGGCGGTACGACACCGCGGAGGCCAAGGCCGCGACCGGCTGGCTGGACAAGGATCTTGCTGCTGCGGAGGCGGCGGGCCAGCACCTGGCAGTCGTGTACCACGAGCCGTACTTCACGTCGGAGACGAGCGAGCACCGGCGGACTGCCGCCCAGAAGCCGTGGATTGATGTGATGTGGAAGCACCGCGTCCGGCTGACCCTGTCCGGTTCGCAGCACAATTACGAGCGGTCCTGCCCCGTCAACAAGGCAGACCAGTGCGTCGATGAGGGGATGACCGCGTTCCAGGTTTCGACGGGAGGCATAGACCTGCGTCCTTTCACCAGCAGTCCGCCGTACATCGCAAAGCGGTTCAGCGACACCCACGGGTTCCTGCGGCTGACGCTTCATGCCGACGGTTCATTCGACTGGAACTTCGTGGCAACCACGGGGTCAGGGGAGGATTCGGGCACCCGCTCCGCGCCGTGACCACGCCTGGTGATCCTGCCCGGGAAGCGCGGCGGAGACCATCTTTGGGGCTTTTACCCCTAGCCGGACCGCCCGGCCCGGGCAAAGATAGCCGGCATGAGAAAACTATTCGCCGCCGGTCTCATGGCAGCAGCCATGGTGCTTGGTCCTGTCCCGCTGGCCCTTCCCGCCACCGCCGCGCAGGGTGCGCCTGCCGCGCCGGGGCACATCATCGTCAAGTTCCGCGACGCCGGTGCTGCCGCCAACGTCCTCCAGCGGCACGGACTCGCTGGTGGGTCCAGCATCGGCGGCACGGGCGCCCAGCTGGTCAGCGTTGCCGCGGGCGGCGAAACGCAGCTCATCGACGCACTAAGCGGGGATCCCGCCGTCGAATACGCCGAACCGGACCAGCCGGTGGGTGCCGCCACCTCTGACCAATATTTCCCCCGCCAGTACGCCCTGCAGAATGACGGCCAGTCGTTCACCAACACCGCCGGCGACATCACGGTTCCTGCCGGCACCAAGGACGCTGATGTGGACGCCGTCGAGGCGTGGAACACCACTTCCGGCAACGGCACCAAAGTCGCCGTCCTGGATTCCGGCGTCGCCAGCGACAACCCGGACATTGCCCCCAAGGTGGTGGCCCGCGCCAACTTCAGCAGCTCAGCCACCAGGGCCGGCGACCCCGTCGCGGAGGACTACTACGGCCACGGCACCCATGTGGCCGGCAACGTCGCCGCCACCGGTAACAACACCATCGGGGTGGCCGGCGTCTGCCCGGGCTGCACCATCCTGGCCGGCAAGGTCCTCAACGACAGTGGCGTGGGGTCCAGCTCCAGTCTGGCAAGCGGCATCGACTGGGCGGTCAGCAACGGTGCCAGGGTGATCAACATGAGCCTGGGAGTGCGGGCCTCGCGCACCCTGGAAGCCGCCGTCAACAACGCCTGGAACAAGGGGGTGGTCCTGGTGGCTGCGGCGGGCAACGGCGGCAACCAGACCAAGATCTATCCGGGCGCCTACCCCAACGTCATCGCCGTCGGAGCCACCGACAACAACGACGCCAAAGCCTCGTTCTCCACTTACGGCGCCAGCTGGGTGGACATCGCCGCGCCCGGCGTGAACGTCTACTCCACGTTCCCCAACCACCCGTTCGTCCTGGCAACACAGAACAACCGTTCGCAGGGCTATGACGTGGGCAATGGCAGTTCGATGTCCTCAGCCATCGTGGCCGCTGCCGCCGCCCTCGCCTGGAGCGCACACCCTGGCGCGACGAACGCGTCCATCCGGGCAGACGTGGAATCCACTGCCGACGATGTTCCCGGTACCGGCACCTACTGGGCATACGGCAGGGTCAACGCGGCCGCCGCCGTGAAGTAGCCCGGTGAAGCAGCCCGCGGCCGGAGACTAGCCCGCGGGCTTCAGGGCGGCCTGCCAGGCGGCAACCGCACGCGCCCCGCCCAGGGTCCAGGTGGCCGTCCCGACTGAACCTGCCGTGCCCTGGACCTTGTCCGCGAGCTCGGCGATCTGGCCACCGGCGGCCTGCCAGCGCTGGGTCCAGCCGCTGGGTGCCGACGACACTATCGGGGATGCGCAGTCGCAGCCCACGCCGCCGATCAGCATGGCACCGTTGGTGGCGGTTGTGACGCTTGGGGCGGTGATGCTGGTGGCGGTGTACGTGGCGTCCACGGCCGTCGCGACCGGGCTGTCAAGCGGCGCGGTGTTGTTCACGCCCCGGTAGCCGGTGATGCCGCCGCCCCACTTCACGGCGGTGCCGAGGGTCCACGAGTAGCTGGCAGGATCCGAGGCGCCCACCACGTGGTAGTAGACGAAGACCTTGGCACCGGAGGTGGACGAGCTGTTGATGCCGAGGCCGTTGACCAGCGGAGTCCAGCCCGCCGGGACGGATGCCATGGCCGGGTTCAGGTCCGCCGTGATGGCGGCGACCAGGACGTCGCCGGGCGCAGTACCGGCGGGAGCGCTGATGGAGACGGCGGAGGCAGCTGTTCCGGCGTAGGTGGTCACTGAGCCGACGGCGGTGATGCCGGCGGACGCTGTGGCTGCACTGACGGTGACGGTGGTGCTCGCCGAGCTGGAACCGGCGCTGTTGGTGGCGGTGAGCTTCACGGCGTAGGTACCGGCTGCCGCGTAGCTGTGGGTGGGATTCTGCGCCGTGGACGTGCCGCCGTCGCCGAACTCCCAGGCCCAGGACGTGGGCGTGCCGGTGGACGTGTCGGTGAAGGCGACGTTCAGCGGCGCGTTCCCGGAGGCGGGAGAGGCCGAGAAGGACGCCACCGGCGCTGTTACGGCCGGCCCCAGCGGACGGTCCGAGTACCAGTAGCGTTTGGCCACGTCGTCGCTGGCCATGACCACGATGCCCGTGGAGCTGTCCACCCCCCGCTTGGTGGTGGTCACATTGTTCATGCTGGACGACGAGGCGCTCTGGATGACGGGAGTCCCGCGGCCGGTGCCGAAGACCGGGTTGTCCATGGACGCCGTCTTCTCGTAGATGCTGCCGGCAACCCCCGAGTACGCGCAGCCGCTGACCGAGGTGGGCGGGGCGGTCTGGAACGCATGGACCAGGTTGTTCTGGGTGTCCAGGACAATCTGCGGCCTGCTGACGCAGTCACCGGTGGTGGAAATGGTCGATTGTGTGAAGGATCCCGTGCCCGGTTTGAAGACGAGCAGCAAAAGCTGCGGAAGGGTGGGATCACTGGAGATGTCGTTCAGGCTGGTTTTCACCGCGGCGAAGACCCGGCCGCTGGTATCCGACTGCAGGGACTTGATGTTCAGGTGGTCATCGGCCTGCCCCTGGCCGCGGATGGCCGGCTGGAAGTTCCAGGACGACGACGCGGTGGGGGAGGTCCCGTCCGTGCGCGAGGCCCACCATACCGAGCCGGTGAGCTGGTCGCTCCACATCACGCCGATCTTGTTCTTGTTGTAGGACACCACGGCGGAGATGTCGTCCGGTGCCGGGTGCGGGTTGGAGACCGGGAGGACGAACGGCGCAGCCCAGCTGGAACCACCGGGCGCCGAGTTGTTGACGTAGACCGTGTTGGTGAATCCGCTGGTGCTGTTGCCGGCCACCTGCGTCCACGTGGCCCAGATGGCGCCGGTGCTGTCCTCATCGATGGTCATCGATTCGCTGCTGTTGTTGGTGATGACCGTGGGGAACCCGGCGTCCAGCGTGTACTTCCCGCCGGCGTAGCTGTACCGGTAAAGGTAGGCGGGCTGTCCGGCGGCAGAGGGCACCGGGTTGGCGTCGGTGGAGACCGTGACCACGTGCGAGGCGATATAGAGGTGGCTGCCGTCCCACATGGTGTCCGCCAGGGTGCTGCCGCGGGTGTCATTGACCACGCCCGTGTTCACCCAGGCGGCGGTGGGGCGGTCCAGCCGATAGATGCTCCACGCGCTGCCGCTGGTCCACATGTCCGCCCACCAGGAGCCGTCATTCCACCAGAGCTTGCTCTGCGGCTTGTCCGACGTCGGCGGATTGGCGACGCCTGAATAGGTGATGCTGGGGGTGCCGTAGACGGAGTCGGCGGATGCCGGGGGAGACGCGACGAGGGCCATTCCGGCGACCAGTGCCAGGACCACCGCGTGCCGTAACCACCTGGGGGAAACTGCGATCTTCATGGCCGGCTCCTGGGCGCTGATGCTTTAGGCAGATTCTCTTTTCCGCTGAGGTCGTATTCGCCGGCCCAGCCCGGCGCGGACCCCCTGGGGGAACACGAAGGTACCCCTAGGGGACTAAGAGTAGGCTCCATTAGGTACCCCTACAAGGACACTCGGTACCTGTTTTTGTTGCCTGGGGCTACGGGTTATTCACCTGCCGGACTCTGCCACCAGGTGACTGTTGGGCGACACCGCCGGCTCATCATCGACGCGTTTGCGTCACTCTTGGCTTCGAGAGGAGCAGGAAACCCCGCAAATGAAGGGTGCTGCACCAGCAAGAGGCCCATAAGTCACGCAAACGCGTCCCCGCGGAAGGTCAGGCGCGCGGCTGCAGCCCCGGGACGCCGTCGCGGATCTCGAAGGAGGCCTTCGTGGAAACTGGGGCGCCCGGCGTCGTGACATGGTCCAGCACCCTGAAGTCCGCGGTCATGGCGTCCCTGGTGATGCGCGTGTTCACGTAGCCGCGGTTGTCGTTGTAGAACTTCAGGTGCGGGTTCCAGGCCATGGTGGCGTCCGTGGTGGAGCCGGTGCCGTCGCCGGTGGACGTGATGGAGGTGCAGACGAGCTCCGAGCCCACCACCGGGGAGGCAGGATCCTTGTAGTCCACCTTGACGTCGTTGGCCCAGTTGCGGTGCACATCGCCAGTGAGCACGACGGCGTTCCGGACGTTTGCGTCCACCCAGCCCTGGGTGATGCGGCGGCGGGAGGCTGCGTACCCGTCCCAGCCGTCCATGGACACGTCGTCGATCTCCGGTGCCTTGTTGCGGTCCCGCTCGGCGAAGAAGACCTGCTGGCCCAGGATGTCCCACCGCTGCGTGGAATTCCTGAATCCGTCCAGCAGCCACTTCTCCTGCTCGGCGCCGGTGATGGTCCGGTCCTCCGCCAGCCGCTCCGCCACGTTCTTCTTCCAGCCGTCGCCGGCCAGCTGGTCGTCGCGGTACTGCCGGGTGTCCATCATGTGGAAGTTGGCCAGCTGGCCCCACTGGATCCTCCGGTAGATCTTCATGTCCGGGCCGGACGGGAGCGACGACGGGCGGAGCGGCATGTTTTCGTAGTAGGCCTGGAACGCGGCGGCGCGGCGCTGCCGGAAGTGCTCGGTGCTGTCGTTGAGCTGGCCGGCGTCGTTGTTTTCGGGCACGTCGTCCGCCCAGTTGTTGTCCACCTCGTGGTCATCCCAGACCACTGCCCAGGGTGCGATGGCGTGCGCGGCCTGCAGGTCGGCGTCGGCCTTGTACTGGGCGTGCCGCTGCCGGTAGGTCTCCAGCGTGACGGTCTCGGGGCCCTCGTGGTCCCGCGGGTTGCCGCCGCCGATCACGTAGCTGCCCTTCTTGTACTCGTAGAGGTAGTCGCCAAGGTGCAGCACCAGGTCAGGGTGGTCTTCCGCGAGGCGGCGGTAGGCGGTGAAGTAGCCGTGCTCGTACTGGGCGCAGCTGGCGAACGCCATCGCCAAGGAGGCGGGTGTCTCGTGCAGCGCGGGGCTGGTCAGGGTCCGGCCCACGGGACTCACGTGCCGGCCGGCGCGGAACCGGTAAAAGTACTCGCGGCCTGCCTTCAGGCCCCGCAGTTCCACGTGCACCGAGTGCGCGGCCTCAGGACGGGCCTGTTCCACGCCGCGGGCCACCACGTTCCGCATGCCCTGGTCCTCGGCCACCTCCTACAGCACCGCCACAGGCCGCGACGGCATGCCGCCCAGCCCGTCCTCCGCCACGGGGTTCAGCGCCAGGCGCGTCCAGAGCACGAAGCCATCCGGCCACGGCTCGCCGGAGGCAATGCCGAGCATGAAGGGATCGGTGCGGAGGCCGGCGTCGTCAGCGGTGGAAACGGCGACGGCGGCATTCGGCAGGGCGGCGACCAGGCCGGCTCCAAGGCCGGCGGAGATGAGGGTTCTGCGGGAGATGTTGTCCATGGCTCCCACGCTATTTCCAGCCGTTGTACAGGTTTTGAGGAGGATATGAATGTGCGGTTAACGGCGTGACAAGGCTTGTTAATCGTGCCTTGCGCCCGCGGTGGACGGGCCTTTGGACTCTGGATTCCGCAGGGCCTGCCGGGCAGAGTTGGGGCCGACCCGTCCGGCCAGGGAAAGAAGGCACCACCATGCCCCGCACGTCCGTTATCACCGGTGCCGCGTCCGGCATCGGCAAGGCAACCAAGGAACTGCTCGAGCAGCGGGGCGAACGCGTGATCGGAGTGGACCTCCATGATGCGGAGGTGGTGGCTGACCTCTCCACCGCGGAGGGCCGCGCCGGCCTGGTGGACGCGGTACGAAAAGTCGGCGGCGGCAGGATCGATGCCATCTATGCGAATGCAGGCCTTGATACGCCGGTTCCCGCCACCGTGGCCGTCAACTTCTTTGGAGCGGTTGCCACCCTTGAAGGGCTCCGGCCGCTGCTGGCTGGGTCGGAGGCACCCCGCGCCGTGGTGGTCTCCTCCATGGCGGCCCTCTTTGCAACGGACGATGAGCTGGTGGCGCTGCTCACCGCCGGGGACGAGCCCGGTTCCTTGGCCCGGGCCGGGGTCCTGGCCAAGGAACCAGCCACCACCGGCGGCCTCATTTACTGCTCCACGAAGCTGGCACTGTCGCGGTGGGTCCGCCGGCAGGCTTCCACTGCAGCTTGGGCGGGGGCCGGGATCCCGCTGAACGCCGTGGCGCCCGGTGTCATCGCCACCCCCATGACCGCCGAGCTGATCGATACCGAAGAGGAGCGTGAGGCGCTGCTGACACAGGTCCCGATGCCGCTGAACGGCATCGCGGACGCCATCGTGGTGGCCCGCCTGCTGGCCTGGCTCAACAGCGCCGAGAACACGCACCTGTGCGGTCAGATTGTCTACGTTGACGGCGGCAGCGACGCTGTCCTTCGCGGGGACTCCGTCTGGTGACGGATGGGGCCGGCCCCTAGCTGATGGCGGTCATCACGTTCCAGCCCGGGCCCACGTTGATGCGCCAGCCGAAGAGGCCGTTGCCCTGGCCGGGGTAGGTCCAGAGGGTGCCGTCGGTGTCGCGGGCGACGAGGTCGGGTTTGCCGTCCCCGGTGAGGTCGCCTGCCGCGCTGATGGCGGTCATGACGTTCCAGCCGGGGCCTACGTTGATGCGCCATCCGAAGAGGCCGTTGCCGAGGCCGGGGTAGGTCCAGAGGGTGCCGTCGGTGTCGCGGGCGACGAGGTCGGGTTTGCCGTCCCCGGTGAGGTCGCCTGCTGCGCTGATGGCGGTCATGACGTTCCAGCCGTCGCCGACCTTGATCCTCCATCCGAAGAGGCCGTTGCCGAGGCCGGGGTAGGTCCAGAGGGTCCCGTTGGTGTCTCGGGCAACCAGGTCCGGTTTGCCATCTCCGGTGAGGTCGCCTGCTGCGCTGATGGCGGTCATGACGTTCCAGCCGTCGCCGACCTTGATCCGCCACCCGAACAGGCCGTTGCCGAGCCCCGGGTAGGTCCAGAGAGTCCCGTTGGTGTCGCGGGCAATGAGGTCAGGCTGCCCGTCTCCCGTGAGGTCGCCTGCTGCGCTGACCGCCGTCATGACGTTCCAGCCGTCGCCCACCTTGATGCGCCAGCCGAAGAGGCCGTTGCCCTGGCCCGGGTAAGTCCACAGGCTCCCGTTGCCGTCCTGTGCCAGGAGGTCTGCCTTGCCGTCACTGGTGAAGTCCCTCGCCACCGGAGCCGCGGCCGGGCCGGTAAAGAGCAGGCGGTTGGGGGTGCCTGTTGACACGTTGGTGACAGTGCCCTGGGTGGCGGCGGACGTAAGTTCCGCTGCCACCGCAGCCGGCGTCTGCTGCGGGTTCCGCGACAGGGAAAGCGCCGCAGCACCGGCAACGTGCGGAGACGCCATGGACGTGCCGCTCAAGGTCGCTACCGAGGTGGTGGAGGTGTCCCAGTCGGACTGGATGCCCACGCCCGGCGCGTACAGGTCAACGCAGCTCCCGTAGTTCGAGAAGCCTGCCTGCCGGTCCGAGGAATCGGTGGCGGCGACGGTCAGGGCCTCGGCCACCCGTGCCGGGGAGGTGGTGCAAGCGTCCACCGCGGCGTTTCCGGCAGCCACCACGGCTGTGACGCCGTCATTGATGATTCCCCTGATGGCGTCATCCAGCGTGGTGCTGGTGGGGCCGCCAATGCTGAGGTTGGCCACCGCGGGCGTGCCGGCGGCATGCTGGGACGCGATCCAGTCGAGCCCCGCGATGACGTCCGAGTCATACCCGGACCCGTCGCAGCCGAGTACCCGTACCGGAACCACGCTGGCTGATTTGGCCACCCCGAAGGTCTTTCCGGCGATGATGCCGGCGACATGCGTGCCGTGGCCGTTGCAGTCGCTGCTGCCCTTGCCGTCGGCGATGGCCGTCCAGCCTGCGGCCACCCGGCCGCCAAAGTCCGTGTTTTCCGCCAGGACTCCGGTGTCGATGACGTAGGCGCTGACGCCCGCGCCACTGGCAGTGGGCGTGAAGGTGTTCGAGAGCGGGAGCGCCCGCTGGTCGATCCTGTCCAGGCCCCAGGGCGGTGACTGCTGGGTGTCGGAAACCGAAACGGGCGAATCCGGCTCAATCAGGGAGATCCGGGGTGAATGTGCCAGGGCAGCCGCCTGCGCTTTGGTGGCGGTGATGGCCGCTCCCCGGACCGCTGCGGAGAACGTCCTGCCGACGCGGACCCCCTGGGACCGAAGGGACTGCGCCTCCGTTGCCACGTCCGAGCCCTTGGTGAAACTGACCAGGTAGCGGCCCTCGTCACCGGCCAAGGGGCCGGCCGCCTGCGTGCCACCGCTGACTGCGGGGGAGGGCAGGGGAGCGACGGTCGCCGCAGGGGTGAATGCCGTGGCCGGGGAAGCCGCCAGCATGACGGCAGCCGTGGCTGCCAGCACCGCGCCGGCGGAGCCCCTGAATCGCTTGGAAAATGACATGGGTGGCCTCCTAGTGACCGATCCATCCTGCGGTGAATAAACCTCGAGCGGTTCCGCAGGCCGTTCCGGGCACTGCAAAGGAGGCAGGTGTTGCCCACCGGCAGCGGGTACAACCGCCGGCAGTAAATTCGGTAGCCCCAAACATCCCTTGTGCTCCCCAGCTTTCGGCGGAAACGGAAACCATTCCCTGGTCCGCACTGCCCGTCCTGTCCAGGAGCCCCGGCTGAGCCCGGGGTCGGTTCTCCAGCGCAGGCATAGCGCCGGACGGTGTGGCCCCGGCCATTTTACAACTCCCCGGTTACGGAAGCGGCGGCCCCACCTTGGCGCGCTCAACCAGCGGGGCAGGACGCCCGGAAGGCCAGGTACCGCGGATCGCCGCGGCCCACCAACCGGCCCAGTGCCTCGACCGCGAGCGGGTCAACAGCTCCCATGTCCGTGGAAAGCCACTGAACCAGCAGCGAAGCGTCCCCGCCGGCCCGCACGGCCGATCCCACGGCCAGGTCCAGCTGGTCCCGCAGCAGCTGCACGGCAAGGGCAACCGACCGGCGCAGCAGGGGTGCCCGGTACGCTTCCAGCGCGTCCGCCACATGCCCGTCGCGCAGCAACCGCAGGACCCTCCCGGAATCGGAATGTCCCGCAAGGCCAGGGGCCAGGCGGTAGGGGTTGGACTCCACGGCACCGCCCAGCATGGACCGCACCCGGAACATCTCGGTCCGGATGGCTTGCGGGGTTCCGGCATCCCCATGAAGCTCGTAGGCCAACTCCTCCGCGGACCAGCCCTGCGACCGCGAATCCAGCAGCGCCAGGATTTCCGCCCGGCGCAGGGTCAGCGGCCTGCGGCTCCCGTCAGCGAACACCGCCGCGGGCTTGTCGCCGAGCAGTTCCAGCGACTCCACCGCCACGGACCGGGCTGCAGTAGGCGCAGGCCGCCGCGACGCACGCCCGGAAGACGCACCCACGGCAGACGCACCCACGGAAGAGGAGGCACCCGGGGAGGTGCCGCCGTCGGACGTTCCCAGCAAGGCCTCCGCCACCCGGACGGCGCACCGCACCATCCGCAGCGTGTCCGCGCTGATGGTGTCCAGCGGTCCCGAGACATCCAGCACGCCCAGCACCCGCCCCGTGGCCGGGTCCGTAATGGGCGCCGCCGTGCAGGCCCACTCGTGGTGCGTGCGCACCAGGTGCTCGGCGGAGAACAGCTGCACGGCGCCACCGGTGACCAGGGCCTCGCTGATGGCGTTGGTGCCGATGCCCGCCTCGGACCAGTCCGCGCCTTCGGAGAACTCCAGCGTGTCGGCCCGCCGGAGCACGGCCGGGCTGCCCACCCGCCACAGGATCTCGCCGCTGGCATCGGTGAGGACCAGCAGGTGGCGGCCGGACCGGGAATCATCGGCCAGGAGGTCGTGGAGCGCCGGCATCACCTGCTGCAGCCGGTGTTCCCGCCGCAGTTCCAGGACCTCGGACACCTCGTGCAGGTGCCGCGGGCTGTGCTGGTCCGGGCTGATGCCCAGGGCCATGGAGCGCCGCCACGACTCCGCCAGCGGCGTGGGGATCTCGGGCCGCGGGACACCGGCGATGACCAGCTCGTGCGCGCGCCGCAGCGTCCGTGCGTACCGCGCCGGGTCCGAAAACCTCTGGCCGTAGTCCACCGTTTCCTCCTCGCAGCCGGCTCCCTTGCCGGATCCGTGTAACGCCGCTGTTACCCCCGCCGCGTTCAACTGGTGATGCAGCTCACGCCCGCCCCAGCATATCGGGCAGGCGGAGCCCATGAAACAGCACAAAGGAGTGGAGATGACCCAAACACCCACGGCTGCCGCCCAGGCCTGGCTTGCCGGTCTGGATGAGGCGCTGCAGCGGCGCGACGTGGACGCCGCGCTGGAGCTCTTCGAGGACGACTGCTACTGGCGGGACTTCGTGGCGTTCACCTGGAACCTCAAGACGCTGGAAGGAAAGGCGGACATCCGCCGCATGCTGGAGGCCACCCTGGATCGCGTGCAGCCGGCCAACTGGGCGCTTGCCGAGGATGCCACCGGGGACACGGAGAACACGGAAGCCTGGATCACGTTCGAGACCGGCGCGGCCCGCGGCTACGGCCACCTCCGGCTCCGGGACGGCAAATGCTGGACGCTGCTGACCACCATGCAGGAGCTCAAGGGCTTCGAGGAAAAGAAGGGTCCGCGGCGCGAGCAGGGCGTGGCCCACGAGATCGTCCGCGGCCGCCGGTCCTGGAAAGAGCTCAAAGAGGAGCAGGAAGCGCGGCTCGGCTACGAGGAGCAGCCCTACTGCGTCATCATCGGCGGCGGCCAGGGCGGGATTGGCCTCGCCGCCCGGCTCAAGCGGCTGGGCGTGCCCACCATCATCGTCGAGAAGAACCAGAACCCCGGCGACTCCTGGCGCAACCGCTACAAGTCCCTGCACCTGCACGACCCCGTCTGGTACGACCACCTGCCCTACCTGAAGTTCCCGGACGACTGGCCCGTCTTCGCCGCCAAGGACAAGATCGGTGACTGGCTGGAGCACTACACCCGCATCATGGAGTTGAACTACTGGTCCGGCACCGAGTGCGTGGGGGCAGCGTACGACGACGGCACGCAGGAATGGGCGGTCAACGTCCTTCGCAACGGCGAACCGGTGACGCTCCGGCCGAAGCAGCTCATCTTCGCCCTGGGCGTCTCCGGCTACCCGAACATCCCGGTCTTCGACGGCGCCGGGTCCTTCCTGGGCGAGCAGCGCCACTCCTCCCAGCACCCGGGCGGCGGGGACTGGACGGGCAAGAAAGCCGTGGTGATCGGCTCCAACAACTCGGCGCACGATATCTGCGCGGACCTCTGGGAGCACGGCGCCGACGTCACCATGGTGCAGCGGTCCTCCACCCACATTGCCCGCAGCGAGTCCCTGATGGACCTGGCGCTGGGTGACCTGTACTCGGAGCGGGCGCTCGCGGCCGGCGTGACCACGGAAAAGGCCGATTTGCTGTTCGCCTCCCTGCCCATGCGCGTCCTGCCCGGGGCCCAGGTGCCGGTGTACCAGGAGATGGCATCCCGGGATGCCGGGTTCTACTCCCAGCTGGAGGCCGCCGGGTTCGACCTGGACTTTGGTGTGGACGGCTCCGGCCTGTTCGTGAAGTACCTGCGGCGCGGCTCCGGCTACTACATCGACGTCGGCGCCTCCCAGCTGATCATCGACGGCCGGGTGAAGCTGAAGAACGGGCAGGTCACCAAGATCACCGGCAATGCGGTGGTGATGGACGACGGCACCGAGCTGGAAGCGGACCTGATTGTCTATGCCACCGGGTACGGGTCCATGAACGGGTGGCTGGCGGACCTGGTCTCGCCCGAAATCGCGGACCGGGTGGGCAAATGCTGGGGATATGGCTCAGACACGCCTAAAGACCCTGGTCCGTGGGAGGGGGAGCTGCGCAATATGTGGAAGCCCACCAACGTGCCCAACCTCTGGATCCATGGCGGCAACCTGCACCAGAGCCGGCACTACTCCGCCTACCTGGCGCTGCAGCTGAAGGCCCGGATGGAAGGACTCGACACACCGGTCTACGAACTGCAGCCCAGCCACCACACCCGCTAGCCGCGTTTACAGCATGGAGGAATCATGAAGGCAGCACGTTTCCACGCCCGCAAGGACATCAGGATCGAGGACATCCCGGAGCCGGAACTCCGCGCGGGGGCGGTGAAGATCGACGTCGCGTGGTGCGGCATCTGCGGCACCGACCTGCACGAGTTCCTGGAGGGGCCAATCTTCTGTCCCGCGCCCGGGCATCCACACCCGCTGTCCCACGAGGAATCCCCGGTGACCCTGGGGCACGAATTCTCCGGGGCTGTGGCTGAAGTCGGCGAAGGCGTGGAGGGGCTGGAAGTGGGTGACAACGTCGTCGTCGAACCCTACTTCGTGGATGGGACCTGCGACATGTGCCTGGCGGGCAGCTACCACCTGTGCAGGCAGATGGGGTTCATCGGGCTGTCCGGCGGCGGGGGAGGGCTGAGCGAGAAGATCGTGGTGGACCAGCGCTGGGTGCATCCCATCGGCAACATCCCGCTGGATGAGGCGGCGCTGATCGAGCCGCTGTCCGTGGCGCACCACGCGGTGGCGCGCAGCGGCGTCAAGGCCGGCGACACCGCGCTGGTGGGCGGGTCCGGGCCGATCGGCCTGCTCACCGCGGCGGTCCTCAAAGGCATGGGCGTGACCACGATCATCAGTGAGCTCACCCAGGCCCGCAAGGAGAAGGCCACTTCCAGCGGGGTGGCGGACCACGTCCTTGACCCAAGCAAGGAGGACGTCCCGGCGCGGGTTCGCGAGCTCACCGAGGGCGCCGGGGCGGACGTCGCCTTCGAATGCGCGGGGGTGAACGCAGTGCTGGACACCATGCTCGACGCCGTCCGGCCCGGGGCCGTGGTGGTCAACGTGTCCATCTGGGGCGCGCCGGCCACCGTGGACATGCAGAAGATCGTGCTCAAGGAAATCGACCTGCGCGGCACCATCGCCTACGTCCGCGACCACCCCGCCGTGATCAGGATGGTGCAGGAGGGGAAGGTGGACCTCAAGCCGTTCATCACGGGCAGGATCGCGCTGGAGGACCTGGTGGAGCAGGGCTTCGATACCCTCATCAACCACAAGGACACGGCCGTAAAGGTGCTGGTGCATCCGTAAAGCCGGCGAGGCTGCGGGTGGGGCGTCGTCCCGCCCGCAGCCTTCCTGCTGCCGCAGCCGGCCGGCCCCCGTGCTTCCGCGTCAGGGGTCGGGAAGCTCCGCCGGATCGCAGGTGGCTGAATCCACCGGCGCCCCGATGTACAGGTAGGCCGGGCTTTTCGACTCGATACTGACGATTGCTCCGGCCGCATTCGCGCTGCGCGCCACCGTCCAGCCGCCCGGTGTTGGGTCTGTCCCTCCAAACGCAGGAAAGCCGTATTTTGCCAGGACGGGGTCGCCGGCGGAGAAAATATCCGCGAACCGGTGTGAGGGCTCCACTACGTCGGCGCTGCTGACCATCGTCCTGGTTGCGAAGAAGCACCTGCCGTCGGCCAGCTTGTTCACGCTGGCCGGCAGATGCACGGTCCAGCTGATGCCGGGGAGCTGTTGTTCCAGGGCGGCGATCAGCTCCGCACGCAGTCCGTCGTATCTGGCGAAACTTTGCGCCACAGGGGCTGGTGATTCTGTGACCGGCGGTTCACTGCTCTTTTCGGGCACAGGATGTTTGGGACCGGCACACGCCGCCGAAACCAGCGACCCCAGAACCACCACAAGTGCCAGCCGGTACTGCCGTGGTGTTGCCCTGCACGCCATCTTTCCCCCAAGTCACCTCCAGGCCCAAGCAGGCCCTACTGCATGCTTCCACACGTGGGCGGGAACCTGTGATGGGGAGACCTGCCCAAGACGCCAAAGGCCGGGCTCGGACTTTAGTCCCTGTTGTGGAGTAACCCCCAGGCGTACCTTGAGGGTGGGTTCCACAGCCCGGAACCCGCATTCAAGGGGGCATCATGACCAGGCCCAGGCTTTCGGCACTCAGCGTTCTCGGGCTCAGCGGCCTGATGGTCCTCACCGCCTGCTTCGGGCCGCCGGCGCCGGGCCCCACCACCAGTTCCGCGGCCCCCGGCCCCACGGCGAGCAGCGCCGGCCCCAGCACGACGGCGACCCCCACCATGACGGCGACCCCGACCATGACGGCGACCCCGACGACGCCGGGCAGCACCTCAGCCGCGCCCACCACCCCAGGTGCCGCGCCGCCGTCGTCCGCCCCGGCAAGCCCGCCGCCCACGCAGGAACCCACCCCAACGGGTCTGCCTGAACAAACCGGCCCGTTAACCATCTACTACGTGGCGGTAGGCGACAACGGCGTCTCGGGGCCCAGGATCGGGTGTGGTGACAGCCTGGTGGCCACCACCACGGCACCCGTCCGCTTCACGGACCAGGTGGGCCCCAGCGTGGGGACCCTGCTGGCCAATAAGAGCCGGGACGTGGGCCTGTCCGGCCTGGTCAACGTCCTGTACCAGTCGAACCTGACCTACCTTGGCGGCGAGCTGAACGGCAGCACCATCACCATCTGGCTCTCCGGGCAGTTCATGCTGGGCGGCGTCTGCGACATCCCGCGGGCCAAGGCGCAGCTTGAGTACACGGCCATGGCCGCCTCCGGGGCCACGAGCGCGCAGGTGTTCGTCAACGGCCGGCCAATAGACGAAGTGCTGAGCCTTAAGTAGTTGTGAAGGGTGGCTTGCAGAGAGCATCCCCGAGGAGGCAACCGCATGGACCGCCTGCAACACCCGCTTTTCGCCCGGGCCTTCGCACGCGCCGTCGCCGGCATGGACCGCCGCGGGGCCGCAGAGCACCGCCGCCGCATCGTGGCCGGGCTGCAGGGATCTGTGGTCGAAATCGGCGCAGGGGCGGGATCGTCTTTTCCGCTGTACCCGCCTGCCGTCACCCATGTCCTCGCCCTGGAGCCCGATGACTATCTCAGAAGCGTGGCGGAGAAAGCAGCAGCATCGGCCAGTGTGCCGGTCACCGTTGTGGCCGGCGCCGCGGAGCACATTCCCGCCCCTTCCGGAAGCGTGGACGCCGTGGTGGCAAGTTTGGTCCTCTGCAGCGTCTGGGACCAGGCCACCGCCCTCGCGGAGATCCGCCGCGTGCTCAAGCCCGGCGGAACCCTGGCCTACTACGAGCACGTCCGGTCCGCCCATGCGGTCCTGGCCAGGGCCGAAGACGTGCTGACCCCGGTCTGGGGACGGTTCATGGGCGGCTGCCATCTCAACCGGGACACCCTTGCCGCCGTCACCGCGGCGGGATTCACAGTCCAGGACAACCAACGCTTCGATTTTGCCGTTGCGCGGTTCAACCCGCCCATGGCCCACATCCTGGGAACCGCCATCAGCCCCGGGGCGCCTGATTGAACCGGCCCCGCCGTCGTACCCTTGCCTTAGGTTAAAACCACGAAGCCCACGCGTTCCGAACGGATCCGGCATGACAGACGTGAACGTCCAGGAGCGCAGCTCCCTCCAGCTGGCCATCACCGACGCCGCGAGCCTGACGGCGGAGCAGACGCTGGCGCGCCTGGGTTCCGGACCGGGCGGCCTCACCGGGGAAGAGGCGGCCGCCCGCCTCCAGCAGCTGGGCCCCAACGCGGTCCGAACGCACCGCGCCAACGCCTGGGCTGTACTGGGGCGGCAGTTTGCCAGCCCCATCCTCATTCTCCTGATCGTCACCGCCGGGTTGTCCCTCTTCCTTGGCGACGCCACCAACTCCATCGTCATCGGTGTGATCCTGCTGGCCAGCGTAGGCCTCGGCTTCACCAACGAGTACCGTGCGGAGCGGGCATCCGAAGCCCTGCACGACCGCGTAACGCACAGGGCCGTGGTGCTCCGCGACGGAACCACCGGTGAAGTGGACGTGACCGCCCTGGTGCCGGGCGACGTCGTCCATCTCTCCCTGGGTGCCATCATCCCGGCGGACATCCGGCTCCTGACCACCAACAATCTTCTCTGCGATGAAAGCATCCTCACCGGGGAGTCCCAGCCTGCGGCCAAGGAAGTTGCTCCCGTTTCCGCCGGTTCAGCATTGGGCGACCTCGCCTCCTGCGTGTTCATGGGGACGGTGGTCCAGTCCGGCGGCTGCACCGGGGTGGTGGTGGCCACCGGCGGCCGGGCCGAATTCGGGCGCATCGCACTCGGGCTGGGCGAGAGGCAGCCGCAGACCGAGTTCCAGCTGGGACTCAAGCGGTTCTCCTTCCTGCTGCTGCAGGTAGCCATGGTGCTCACCTCGCTGATCTTCGTGGCCAACCTGCTGCTGCAACGTCCGCTCATTGAATCCCTGCTGTTCTCGCTGGCAATTGCCGTCGGCATCACCCCTCAGTTGCTCCCGGCCGTGGTCAGCACATCCTTGGCCACCGGCACCCGGCAGCTGGCCAAGCGCAAGGTGCTGGTCAAACGCCTGGTATGCATCGAGGACCTGGGGGACATGGACATCCTGGTCACGGACAAGACCGGCACCCTGACGGAGGGCAGGATCAGCTTCACCGGTGCGCTGCCAGCCTCCCCGGAGACGTCCGACGACGGCCTGCTCACCTTGGGCCTGCTGGCCACCGAGACCGATTACGCGGAGGCCAAGAATTCCCCGGCCGGGCAGAACCCGCTGGACGCCGCCCTCTGGGACAGCCCCGGGGCGTCCGGTTTCGATCCGGGGCGCTTCGAGCGGGTGGACCTGATCGGCTTTGACCACCAGCGCCGCCGCACCACCGTGCTGGTCCGGGAGCACGCCGGCCCTGCGAAGCTGGTCACCAAGGGCGCCCCGGAGGACATCCTGGCCCTCTGCGGACCCACCCCGGCCGCCGTGCAGGCACTGCTGGACCAACAGTTCGACGCCGGCTCCCGGGTGGTTGCCGTGGCCACCCGCCCGGCCGCGGGGTTGGACAGGCTGGCGCCGGCGGACGAGCGGAACCTCACCCTGGCCGGTTTCCTCGTCTTCCTGGACCGGCCCAAAGCCAACGCCCGGCAGTCCCTGGACCGCCTGGAGGCACTGGGGATCTCGGTGAAGATCGCCACCGGGGACAACGCCAAAGTGGCGGAGAAGGTCTGCGCGGACCTGGACGTGATTTCCGGCGGCACGCTCACCGGCTCCCAGGTTGAGGCGATGTCCGAGACCGACCTCGCCGCCGCCGTGCGGACGGCCACGATCTTCGCGCGCGTTTCGCCCGAACAAAAGGCGCGCATCATCGGCCTGCTGCGCCTCAGCGGCGGCTCCGTGGGCTTCATGGGCGACGGCGTCAACGACGCCCTGGCACTTCACAAGGCGGACATCGGCATTTCCGTGGACACCGCAACGGACGTCGCCAAAGACGCGGCCGACGTCGTGCTGCTGGACAAGGACCTGGGCGTGCTGGCGGACGGCGTGATGGAGGGCCGGCGGATCTTCGCCAACACCATCAAGTACGTGCTGATGGGCACGTCCAGCAATTTCGGCAACATGTTCAGCGCGGCGGTGGCCTCCGTGGTGCTGAGTTTCCTGCCCATGCTGCCGGGCCAGATCCTGCTGAACAACCTGCTGTACGACTCCGGGCAGTTGGCCATTCCGGGGGACCGGGTGGACAAGGAACAGCTGCGGGCGCCGTCGCACTGGGACATCGCGTTCATCCGGCGGTTCATGCTGCTGTTCGGGCCGATCAGTTCGCTGTTCGACTTCGCGACGTTCGGGCTGATGCTGTTCGTGTTCGCTGCAGCGCCGGGGGAGTTCCGGGCCGGCTGGTTCATCGAATCCATCGCAACCCAGACGCTGATCATCTTCGCCATCCGCACCCGGCGGGTCCCCTTTCTGCGGAGCCGGCCCTCAGCGGGCCTCATCGCCGCCTCGCTGGGAGTTGTGGCCCTCGGCATCTTCCTGCCGCTGTCACCTGCGGCCGCAGTTCTGGGCTTCGACCCCTTGCCGGTGCCGTTCTTCCTGGCCCTGCTGGGCATGGTGGTGGTGTATCTGGTGCTGGTGGAGGCTGCCAAACAATGGTTCTTCGCGCGCGACGCCCAGCAGCTGCCCGCCCTGCCGCCGCCCGTCCGGCGCCGGAAGGATACGCACCACATCTCCCGGCGGGCCTTCCGGTTCAGCATCCCCGTCAAGGTGCCCCCTGTCCCGGTCCCTGCGTCGCGCAGAAACCTGTTGAAGGGCCGAAGGGCACAGCGGGGGACGACTGTCCGTAACCTTTAGGGCGCGCGGTGCCGAGGGTTGTTAGCATGGTGAAAAGAGACGCTGGGGGCTTTCCAAAAACGGATCCGGGGTGATGCAGCCCGCCGTGGATGCGTTCTATTTCGGAGCGTTTTTACATGTGGCGTGAACCAATTAGGCGGCGGACCCGGGAACTCCTGCGGGAGTTTGTAGAGCGGGCGGATGATCTTGTCCGGGCACAGGAACATGTCGAGGGGCTGCTCGGCGCAGTGGTCTCCATGACAGAGGACCTGAGCCTGGAAGCAGTACTGGACCGGCTGGTGCAGTCGGCGTGCGAACTGGTGGGGGCACGGTACGGGGCCCTGGGCGTCATCGGCGACGACCAGCAGCTCAGCCACTTCATCACCGTGGGCATCGATGAAGAGGGTGCCCGGGTCATCGGCGACCTGCCCACCGGCCATGGCGTGCTTGGCGAGCTGATCCGGGAACCCAAGCCGTTGCGGCTCCACGATTTGGGCGAGCATCCAATAGCGGTGGGGTTTCCTTCCAACCATCCGCCCATGAGCACCTTCCTGGGCGTCCCGGTCCGGGTCCGGAACGAGGTCTTCGGGAACCTGTACCTGACGGAGAAGATCGGCGACCAGGATTTCACCGGTGAGGACGAGGACCTCGCTGTCGCCCTGGCGGCGGCCGCCGGGGTGGCCATCCAGAACGCGAAGTTGTTTGATGACACCAGGCGTCGCCAGCGCTGGCTGGAAGCGGGCATGGAAGTCAGTGACCGCCTCAAGGACCAGCCACGCTCCGACACGGAGAACCTGGACATGATCGCTGAACGCGCCCTAAACGCCTCGGCTTCCGTCCTGGCCCTGATCGCCTCAGTGGGGCCGGACGGAATCATCAGGTGCCGGACCTCGGTGGGTGCCCAGTCGATGCCCGGCGGCCAGGAAATGCCTGCTGCCGCCGTCCTGTCCGAAGTCCTGGAAACGGGGGAGTCCAAGGTCCTGGCCGACCCGCTCCTGGTGTTCGATCCGACGTCGGCCGAGAAGCTGGGGCCGGTCCTGGTGGCTGCCCTGGGCAGCAACAGCGACGGCCACCGCGACAGCGTCCTGGTCCTGGCCAGGGCTGTTGGCGGAGCACGGTATACGGAAGTGGACGTTGAGCAAAGCGCCGTATTTGCGTCCCGGATAGGCCTGACGCTGGACCTGCTCAAGGCGAACCAGCTGCGGGAAGAGCACGCCCTGTTCATTGACCGGGAACGGATTGCGGCGGACCTGCACGACCTGGTGATCCAGCGGCTCTTCGCTGCCGGACTAAGCATCCAGGGCCTGCGGCGCTACACCGCGGATCCGCCTGCCCACGAGCGGCGCATTGCCGGGATCACAGCAGAACTGGACGACTGCATCCATCAGCTCCGGGACACCATCTACTCCCTGCAGGCCCGGGAGCCCGATAAGGAACTACTGAGCGGACGCGTGTTGCGCGCTGTCCAGGAGGCCGCAAACGCTTCCGGTTTCCTCCCCCGGATCCAGTTTTCCGGGCCGGTGGACGATGCGGTCGACGACGACGTCGCCGCACAGTTGCTGCCGGTACTCCACGAAAGCGTCAGCAACGCCGTCAGGCATTCGGGATCAGAGGACATCGCCATCCTGCTCGCCGTCCAGGATGGCGACGTGGTCCTCACAGTCCGGGATACCGGGCGCGGATTCAACGATCCACAGCGGATCAGCGGGTTGACCAACATGAAGAACCGGGCCACCCGTCTGGGCGGGGAATGCATCATCGACAGCGTCCCGGGCAAGGGCACGAGTGTGACATGGAGGGCGCCCGCTGCCGGCTGAGCGGGTTACTGGACCGTGGCCGGCTCAAAATGGTGCCTGCTCACGATGGTTCCGGGGTGGCGGTCAGGGGGGCGGTCAGTGCAGCAGCTCCCACGCTCGGGGGATGGGAGCGGGAATCAGGTGGCCCCGCCGCCGGAAGCCCAGTTTATGGAGCACGGAAGACACGTGGGTGGCCACGGCGGCGTCCGGCAGCACCATCTCCTGCCCGATCTGGGGGTTGGTCAGTCCGCGGGCCATGAGGGCGAGTACATTCCGTTCCGTCCGCGTCATGGCCTTCAGCCAGGGGGCCGAAGCGGTGGCGTACAGGCTCTCGGCCACGCGCTCCCTGACGCCGGGGCCGATGGGGGAAATGCCGGCGGCGGTGCTGCGGATGCAGTCGATCAACGCATCGCTGTCTCCGATTCGCTTGAGCACGTAGCCAGAAGCGCCCGCCAGGACCGCTGCCCGTACGGCGTGCTGTTCGTCCCAGCCGGTAAGGATCAGGCAACGCACCTCAGGAGCGGTGGAGCGCAGGTCGCGGCACACCTCGATGCCCGTGCCGTCCGGGAGCCTGTCATCCAGCACCACGATGTCCGGCTGCAGGACGTGGATCAGGCGCCGGGCTTCTGCAGCGGATCCGCTTTCGCCAACTACATCGAAGCCAAAGTGTTCGAGCAGGTCGCCAAGGCCTTTCCGGACCATTTCATGGTCAGTGAGGATGAAGACCCGGAGGGGCAGGATGGCGGACCAAGACTCGTCGGGGGGGGCTGCAGGTGTATTCATGAAGACGCTCTCATCAACTCGATGCCCTCCCCGGCTGCCCTTTCCCCTGCAGCCGCCCCTCCGGGAGGAACTTCATTAAATTATCGGGCACTTAGGGCCAGTCAATTCCCAGCGCCGTCCCGGACGAAGCCGGAACATCCCGGGGGACGCTGCAGACGGCGCAGATGGTGCTGTGCTCGGGCCCCGCTACCCATTCATGGGACTCCTCCAGCCGGTATTCATACCGCCCCCCGAGCTTCTGGAGCCGGTTCAGGGCCACGCTGGCAGTTTCCCACGAACCCCAGCGGCCCACCACCCCGCCGCTGTCCTTGGAAATGACATTGCAGCCGCCGTGCCCCAGCTCGGCGGCGTGGTCCAGGCCTCCTGGCGGTTCGTTGCCGGCGTGTACGGCCTTGTACTCGTCCATGGTTGCCAATGTTCCGTACCTCCCTGCCCAGGCTCAGGCGGCGTGCTGCTGCGGTCGGGTGAGGAAAACCTCCAGCGACTGAAGCGTGGCGACTGCGTCCTGGAAGGCGGGGTTGCGGTGCGGATGCAGCCGGTGCAGCAAGCCTCCGTTGTATTGGAGGCGGCGGCGTGCGGTGCTGACGGCGCGGACAGCGTGGTGGGGATCTTCAGGACGGCGCGGCAGGACGCTGTTCAGGCACTGGATCGAAGCAAGGGCGACGGCCAGGACGTTGGCATCCATTTGCTGGCCCGCGGCACGGTGCTGCCGCAGCTGGACGGCGAAACCGTCCCAGATCTCCCGTGCGGCCGCCCGGGCCACCTCGGTCCTGGCCCCGTTAGCGGAGAGTCCCCGGTCCAGGAACTCCTTGTACAGGGCGTCGAACCGGCCGGCCTGCTCTTCGGCCTTCTCCGTAGCGTCACGGTCCGGAGCAGATGCCGGGACGAAATTGGACGGGTGGAGGAGCATCGCCCGCCGGCGCGCGGCGTCCGCCTGCGACAGGGGAGCGGGACGGAAGGTGAGGATGTCAGCGGACATGTCGGCCCTTTCAAAATCCAGCCAGCTGGGTGCGGCTGCACGCCGGCGGGCATCCTTGACGGTGCCTCCGGCGGAAAGTCACTGGGGGTTTCACGGTGGAAAGCCGCTCCGGCCTCGCAATGTGAGGACCCGGACGGTGCCTTTACAAGGATGCCAATCCTCCCGGGCCCGCTATAGGGCTGAAGGTCCCGTCCTGGACGCGGGCCACCGGCGGTCACCGGGGCCGGGGGCTTTGTGCCCTGTTTCAGGCTCCGGGGCCGCCCTAGCCTGAAACAAACAGGGCGGTGTAAGGCCGCCTGCCGGATCCGGGAGGTACACGGTGAAATCGGCAAACGCAAGCATCATCGCAGGCGTGATCCTCATTGCCCTGGGCGGCCTGTTGCTCCTGGACCGGCTGGGCGTCATGGACACTGCTGCGTTCGTGGCGCCGCTGATTTTCGCGGCCGTGGGGGTGTTGTTCCTGTCCCTGTTCATCCGGCGCCGGGAGAACTGGTGGGCGGCCATCCCCGGGTCCGTGTTCCTGGGCCTGGCAGCTGTTGTCATCGCCACCGAGCTCACCGGAGGCGCCTGGGGCGCGGCCTTCCTGTTCCTCTTCATGGGTGCCGGGTTCGGGGCCGTGTTCGTGCGGGAACCGGGCAATTGGTGGGCGCTGATACCTTCCGGCGTCATGTTCACGCTGGCGGTCATCGTGGCCCTCCCGCAGGAACTGCAGGGTACGCCCACTGCAGCCGTCCTCTTCCTGGGCCTGGCGGCCACCTTCGGCGTGCTTTCCCTGGTCCCGGTCCGCGTTGATGAGGCCGGCAACCGCAGGGAACGGATGAAATGGCCGTTGATTCCAGCGGGCATCCTTGCCGTCATGGGCCTGATCTTCGTGCTGCAGGCCATGGCCGTGCTGATCCCGGTGGATTTCGCCTTCCCTGCAGTAATGATCGTGGCCGGCATCGCCCTCATGGTCTACGCCTACCTTGCCCACCGCGACGGCCGCCAGAGGGCCCACGGTCCCGGCCCGCGGGCAGGCTGACCCGGCACGCTGCGACCGCCAGCCACAGTTCGTCCCGGCCGATGGCTGCCACCAGGGGCAACTGGTCGGCGCGGCCCAGGTAGATCCCGGCTACGGCGTACATGCCGAGGGGGAAGATCACGCTCCACAGGCCCGGCTCGTAGGACAACGGCACGCGGTGGAGCACGTGGCGCCACCCGCCGGCGGCGAGGAGCACCGGGAAGAGCCACGGGGCGAAGGACCAGAACACCACGGAGGCGCCGGCCACCAGCCCGCGCGTTGCATCCACCATGGGCGCGCCTGCCATCTCCACGATCCGTGCGCCAATTCCAGTGTCCACGGCACGACGTAGCCGAGCACCACCCACGCGAGCACTGCGACCGCAAGCAGCACCGCCGTCGCGCCCTGCCATCCCGCCATGCCAAGGCGCGTCCCCAGCACGTTTGTTCCGGCGATGAACGTGAAGAATCCGAACGCCCGCCCGGGATCCATGAAGTCGCTGCGCATGTCGGCGGCGAACCTGGCCAGGCGGAACAGGCTGGGGACAAGAATCAGGAGGTAGGAGAGGGCGCACACCACCAGCAGCGCCATGGACAGTGCGTGGAAGCCCTCAAGCACGGGCCCCACGGAGATGATGCCGCTGGCCATGGTGAGCGCGAAGTAGCCGGGGGTGAGCGTCCGTCCGCGGGGCTCCGCAGAAACAGAGGAAAAAGTCCCAGCCGCCCGCTACGACGCTGCCTGTGCCCGTGCCCAGTGCGCCCCCAGCAGCGCGGCAACCCGCTCCGGCTCCGCACGGTGCGGCGGGTCGAAATGGTGCCGGCCGGGAAATACCTCCAGCCGGAAATCAGGGAAGACGCGGGACAGGCGCCCAGCGTTGTCCCCCTGCTCATCCGGGCTGCTCATGCCGCCCAGCACAAAGAGCACCGGCTTTCCGAAGGCCGCCAGCCGGCCGCGGTCCAGTTCGTAGGTGTTGAACGCATGCAGGAAGGCGCTGATCCCGGCCGGGCGCTTGGCCATCCACGGCGGCGGGGGACCCGGCGGCGGAGGCGGCAGGACGGCGTCGGGCTTCACCTGCAGCCTCATGAAGGCGGCCATGAATTCCTCCTGCGGCAGGTCGCGCAGTTCTCCGTACCGGTGCCACAGCCGGGTGTGCTCCGGGCTCCAGTCCCAGGTGCCTGCCCAGGCCGGTTCAAGCAGGGCCAGGCTCAGCAGCCGTTCCGGGTGCCGGGCCGTGAGCGCCAGTGCCGCTGCGCCACCACCGGAATACCCCAGCAGGTGGAAGGTATCCCAGCCGCGGGCGTCCGCCTCGCGGAGCACGCCGTCCGCTTCGGTGTCCAGGCTCCAGCCGGGCGGGGGAGCGTCGCCCGCGTAGAGCTCAAGGTCCTTGGCCACGGCATCAACCGTGCCACCCAGTGCCGCCAGCAGCGCGCCGTATGCGGGGCCGGCGGGGAGGACGCTGCCGGGCAGGAGGATGACCCGGAACGGTTCCATGGCTGGGGCTCCTTCCGACGGTACGCCAGGGGCGGACACGGTTACTTCGCCGCCGCTCCGCGTGCCCCGGCTTTGGTGGCCCGGGCCTTGGGCTCCTTGGCTTCCTTGGGCGGCAGGGTGGCGACGTAAGCCAGCGCCTTTTCGGCCCATGCCCGCGCCCGGGTGTCGTCGCCGTCGCCCTCTTCATTCCACACTTCCGGCAGTCCGGTGTAGCCACCCATGGGCCTGTCCGCCGGCCCGAACGGGACGGTCCGTTCGGATGACTCCAGCAGCTCCGCGTCCTCCCGGGAGAGCTTCACCCCGATGGTGGACCCGAACAGCCCGGCGAACATGTTGCCGTTGATGAACGCGCCGAGATTGCCGAACATCGGCTTCACCACAACTCCGGGATGGCTGGGGACCACACGGCGGAACCGCTCTTTTTCTTCCTCGGTTGCCTTGGGCATTTCCATGGCGTCACCTCCCGGTGGCAGGGTTTTTCCGCAGGTCTGGATGCAGGATATGCCCATTGGGTGCCGCCGTCGAGGGCTGGCCGCCACCCCTGCGCAGCAGGCAAGAATTCCGCCCCTGAGCAGGTCAAACTTCCCGCGCCGGTGCTATACCTGACCATAGGCAACTACTTTGTGGCTGCCTTGGGAAGGGCGAATTCCGAGGATCCGGGGGCTTCCCCGGAGGGTTGGAGGCGATGGTGCTGACAACTCCAGGGCCGGGCCCCGCCGGACGCAGCACACGGACGGGCCGGAAGCACCTGGGCGGACTGGTCCTCGCCGCGCTCGCCCTGCTCACCGGCTGCAGCGGCGGCACCAGCCAGTCGGTGTCCACGGCCCTCAAAGACAGTTCCTCCGCCGTCGCCACCGCCCGCATCGCACTCCGGCAGGACATGGACGGCAAACTGACCCGTGCCGCAACCTCCACCACGCTTGATGATGAGCTGAAGGAGATCCAGACCAGCCGGAGCACCGTCCTGAAGCTCTCCCCGGCCACGCAGGAGGAGCGCGAAACCCAGAAGCAGGCGCTGGATGTGCTGGACCAGTGCGCCGCCGGCTTTGCCACGGCACGCGCCGCGTTGGCAGCGAACGACGCCGGCGCCCCCTCCGTGTCCGACGGGGACAAGGCGCTCGCCGGCGCGCAGGACGCCCTCAAACAGCTCGAAGGCAAGGTGGGGTCCCCATGAAGGCTGAACCGTGAAGCGGCTCCTCGGCGTCGCGCTCGGGATCCTCACCGCCATCGGCGGGTTTGTGGACATCGGGGACCTGGTGACCAACGCCGTCGTCGGATCCCGCTTTGGCCTGTCCCTGGTGTGGGTGGTGGCTGTGGGCGTGGTGGGGATCTGCCTGTTCGCCAACATGTCCGGCCGGGTGGCTGCGGCCTCGGGCCGGGCTACCTTTGAGGTGATCCGCGAACGGCTGGGCGCGCGGGCCGGGCTGGCCAACCTCGCGGCCTCCTTCCTCATCAACCTGATGACCGTGACGGCCGAGATCGGCGGCGTTGCCCTGGCCCTGCAGCTGGCCAGCAGCGTGTACTACCTGCTGTGGATTCCCGTGGCGGCGCTGGCCGTGTGGCTGGTGGTCTGGCGGGTCAGGTTCACCATCATGGAGAACGTCACGGGCCTGCTGGGGCTGACCCTGATCATCTTTGCGGTGGCACTGTTCCTGCTGAAGCCGGACTGGGGCATGCTGGCCGGGCAGCTGGCGCCCGCTGTGCCGGAACAGGAAACGGTGTGGACGTACAGCTACTACGCCATCGCCCTGTTCGGCGCGGCCATGACCCCGTATGAGGTGTTCTTCTTCTCCTCAGGCGCCGTGGAGGAGGGGTGGACGGTAAAGGACCTGCTCCAGGAGCGGATCAACGTCCTGGTGGGATTCCCGCTGGGCGGCCTGCTGTCCGTCTCCATCGCCGCGTGCGCCGCCGTCGTCCTGCTCCCGGCCGGCATCTCGGTGACCTCGCTGTCCCAGGTGGTCCTGCCCGTCGCGGAGGGCGCCGGGAAGATCGGGTTGGCGCTGGTCCTGGTGGGGATCGTGGCGGCGACGTTCGGTGCGGCGCTGGAAACCACGCTCTCCAGCGGCTACACGCTGGCCCAGTTCTTTGGCTGGTCCTGGGGCAAGTTCCGCCGGCCCGCGGAGGCCGCCCGCTTCCACCTGGCCATGATCGTCTGTCTGCTGGTGGGCATCGCGGTCCTGGCTACCGGCGTGGATCCGGTCCTGGTGACCGAATACTCGGTGGTGTTCTCGGCGATCGCCCTGCCCCTGACCTACCTGCCCATCCTCATCGTGGCCAACGACCCCCAGTACATGCGCGAGCATGTCAACGGGCGGGTGGTCAATGTCCTGGGCATGGTCTACCTGGTGATCATCCTGGTGGCCTCCATCGCCGCCATCCCCCTCATGATCGTGACAGGAGCCGGCTCATGACATCCTCGCCCGACCCGCTGCTTCCCGCCCCGCAGGTGGCCGGGCGCGTCCTGGACGCCCAGTTGCACCTGCTGGACCGGCAGGTTCTGGATCACGACGGCGTCCCGGTCACCACCGTCGACGACCTCGAGTTGAGCGGGCCCGCGGTGGACGTGGAGATTGAGCCGGGGGCCGCGGCGCCGGTCGTCACTGCATTGCTGACGGGGGCGGTGCTGGGGACGCGCATCTTTGGCGGCAGGCCGCCGTCGTCCCGGCTGATCCGCATCCCATGGAAGGACGTGGCCGAGGTGGGCGTGGTGCTGCGGCTTGGCATCAGCGGGGAGTCGCTGGACGCGGGCTGGGTGGAGCGGTGGGTCCGGGACAAGATCATTGCGCGCATTCCGGGAGGCCGCCATGATCCTCGGTGACCTGCTGGGCACCCCCGTCCATGATGCCGACGGCGGGAGGCTGGGCCGGGTGGCAGACGTCCGGTTCGTCCTGGACGGCACCCCGCACCAGCTGATGGCGGAGCCGCGCGTGCTGGGGCTGGTCATCGGCCCGCACAGCACGGCCTCCTTCATGGGCTACGACCGGAACGGCCTCACGCGGCCCCGGCTGGTGGCCAGGATCCTCCGCTGGCGGCACCGCGGGTCCTTCCTGGTGCTGTGGGAGGACATCGCCATGGTGGGCCCGCGCTCGGTCCGGCTCCGCCCCGGGTTCACCCGCTACAGCGCGGCGCTGCAGCAGACTGCGAACGGATAGGGCGGAGTTGAAGAGACCCGCAATTAGGCCTGCGGCGGATCTCCTGTAGTGTTGACCCTGTTGTTGTGTTTATGCAGTTGGTAGTTCAGGCAGTACGCACGGTCGAAAGTCCGTGTTCTTCTGAAGTAGCGGTTTTTGAACACCCCACGCCGGAGGGCCCGAAAGTCGGGACGTTCCCTCCACCTTCACGAAGGACAAAAATAATGGCTACTGGTACCGTCAAATGGTTTAACGCTGAAAAGGGCTTCGGCTTCATCTCCCCGGACGACTCCTCGCAGGACGTTTTCGCGCACTACTCCGCGATCAACTCCTCCGGCTTCCGCTCCCTCGAAGAGAACCAGAAGGTTTCCTTCGACACCGAGCAGGGCCCCAAGGGTCCCCAGGCCACCAACATCCAGGCTCTCTAATTTCCTAGGGATCCGGGACCGTTAGGTTTCAAAAGCAGGGCTTGCCGTTTCACGGCAAGCCCTGCTTTTTTGTTAACCCGCGCCTTTCGTGGTCCGCTCCCAGGCCCTCGGTTTTTCCTCCTCGACAAAGTTCAGTTGAAGGAGCAATCTATTAGGTGCGTACGTACGCAGCGTGCCAACCCCACGCCCACGGCGGCGTTTGGAAAACTCCAACCAGCGCGGCACCAGTTGGGGTGGTGCATGTCCGGCACGATGCTCGGCCGGCCCGGCTGCCTGCGCTCCCCGGCATCGGCAGCCGGCACTTTCACTCCGATAATCAGTGGCCGGTTCGGCCCCATGAGCAGTGACTTGAATCGGCCATAGCTGTACACCGGCTGATGGCCGGTTGCCGTTCAAGGAAGCATTGCTATGAAGAGTAGTCGGGGAAGCAATTCCAGATTCAAGATACTGGCGTTTATCGTTGCCTTCGCTGTTTCGCTGCTGGCCTCAATGGCTGCAGCGGGTCCCGCCTCGGCGGGCCAGCCGGGCCACCGGACGTGGGAGGTCCAGGTGGGCTCTGAGTCCCGCAACCAGGCAATCCAGGGCATGCAGTTCCTCCCCTCCGAGATTTTCATCAACGAGCAGGACACCATCACATGGGAGGCCAACTCCGCGGAGATCCACACAGTGACGTTCCTGGCATCGGGACAGCCGCTGCAGCCGTTCAACCCGTTCAACAACGATGAGCTGTTGAAGCGCGGAGGGGATAGCTACGACGGGCATTCGTATTACAACTCGGGCCTCCTGGCCAACGTTGACGTGCCCGGCTTCCCGGACGCCAGGAGTTACAGCCTGTCGTTCCCGCGCGAAGGCGATTTCACCTACTACTGCCTGGTTCACGGCGCCGTGATGAAGGGGACGGTGCACGTCCGCGAGCAGGGGACTGACTATCCGTACAGCCAGGCCGATTACGACAAGTCATCGCGGGCCGAGGAGCGGTCCATCCTGCGCGACGGACGCGAGCTCACCGCTGACCTGGCGGACCAGGCCAACAGTCATAGGGTGATCGCAGGCGGTGACGACGGCGTTGCGATGGTCATGCGCTTCGTCCGGCCCACCGTGACGGTGCATGTGGGCGATACCGTCGTGTTCGCCAATACCGGCATGGACGCTCCCCATACCGTCACGTTTGGTACCGAACCGGCGAACATTTTCGCCCCGTCCGGCGACCCGACGCATTTCACCGGGGGCAACCTCAACTCGGGAATCATGTGGCCCGGCGCTGAGTTCGCGGTGACCTTCCAGGCACAAGGTACGTTCGAGTACATCTGTGCACTCCATGACTACATGGGCATGGTGGGGAAGGTGAAGGTCGTCGACTGACGCCTGATTCCACGCGGTCCGGTTGGGGCGGTTGCCCCGGCCGGACCGTTTGCGTGTCCCCGGTGTCAGTGCAGCCCCATCGCCTCTCGCACTTCATCGAGGATGTGGTGCATGGCCCGTTCCGCCACGGCAGTGTCTCCGCCGGCCACGGCAGCCGCCACATCCTCGTGTGCCTGCAGCGCCTCGGCCCGCGGCTTGAACGGCATAAGCCCTTGCCGGGTGCGGCTGGTCAGGACCTCCGCCACCATCCCCTCCAGCGCCCGGAACATTTCGTTGCCGCAGCTGCGCAGCAGCAGTTGGTGGAAGGCGATGTCGGCGGCCAGGAAAGCCTGCAGGTCCCCGGCTTCCCCCAGCCGGCGGAGGTCCCCGGCCAGGGACACCAGCTGTGCGCGTTCGGCGGCGCTGGCCCGGCGTGCGGCGCCGGCGGCGGCAATGGGCTCGACGGCGATGCGGAGCTCGGTCAGGCTGCTGTACTGCAATTCCCGCCGATCCGAGGCCAGCCGCCACCGCACCAGCTTCGGGTCAAAGACATTCCACAATGACGGGTCCTGCACCACGATGCCCACCCGCCGCCGGGAGTAGACCAAATTCATGGACTCCAGGACTTTCATGGTGTCCCGCGCGACGGTGCGCGAGATCCCGTAGTCCTGCTGCAGCCCTTCAAGGGTCAGCCTGCTTCCCGGCGCGAGGCGCCCGGAGGCGACAGCGACTCCCACCGCCTCAAGCACCCGTTCGTGCATGGCCGGGGAGGACCCGCCGTCGTGCATCTCATCGCCATCCTGGACTGTCGCCGTCGACATTCTCTCCCCGTTCGCTCACGCGCCGCTGCGCCCTCCAAGAATAGCGGGAATTGGGCCAAAGGTATGACTTGTGACACGAATAGATAGCATCTTTCAGGAGGAAAGGTGATACCTTATCGCTTGGCCCGTTGCAGGCGGGTCCACAACGAGCTTCTTCGAAAGCCAAAGACGTCTTCTCCGGAGGTATGACATGCAGTATCCAGCCACGCACCTTGTGGTCATGGGCGTTGCCGGTTCCGGCAAATCCACCCTGGCCGCGGCCCTTTCCCGTCAATTGGGCTGGGCATGCGCCGAAGCGGACGAATTCCATCCCGCCGCAAACATCGCCAAGATGAGCCAGGGCATCCCCCTGCAGGACGAAGACCGCTGGCCGTGGCTGGAGGAGATCCGTGACTGGATGACCGCCCAGGCTGCCGCCGGCAAGAGCACGGTCCTGACCTGCTCCGCGCTCAAGCGGGGATACCGGGACCTGCTGTCCGGCGCCCAGGGCCGCGTGGTCTTCCTCCACCTTGACGGCGGGGCGGACCTGATCAGCCAGCGCATGCAGGGCCGGGAAGGGCACTTCATGCCGCCCACGCTGCTGCCCAGCCAGCTGGCCACCCTGGAGCCTCTCACCCCGGAAGAGATCGCCGCCGGCAGCCTCCGCCTCGACATCTCGCACTCACCCGAAGAGCTGGTCGCCGCCGTCGTACAGGCCCTCAACCTCCCCACCGGCCAGGCGCCCGGCGCGTCCTGACCCCCCAAATCCCCAACCCTGTTTCAAAGGAGAACCATGACCATCGAAGGATGGACCCAGACGATGGGCGCAGGTCCACTGCTGCTCATCGCCGCGGCGGCAATTCTCGTGCTGCTGTTCCTGATCATCCGGCTGCGGATGCACGCCCTGATCGCCCTGATCCTCATCAGCCTCGCCACGGCCTTCGCCACGGGAATCCCCGCCAACAAGGTGGTTCCCGTCCTGGTGGACGGCTTCGGCACCACCCTGGGAACCGTGGCCCTGCTGGTGGGCCTGGGCGCGATGCTCGGCCGGATCGTGGAAACCAGCGGCGGCGCCAAGGTCCTGGCCGATTACCTGATCGGCATCTTCGGTGAAAAACGCGCCCCGTTCGCACTGGGCCTGGCCTCACTGATCTTCGGCTTCCCCATCTTCTTCGACGCCGGCCTGGTGGTCATGCTGCCCGTGGTCTTCGCCGTCGCCCACCGCCTGGGCGGGGGAGTGCTCCGCTACGGCCTGCCAGCCGCCGGTGCCTTCTCGGTGATGCACATCTTCCTGCCGCCGCACCCGGGCCCGGTCTCCGCTGCGGCCTTCTTCGACGCGAACATCGGCCTGGTGCTCATCGCAGGCCTCATCACCGCCATCCCCACCTGGTACGTCACCGCCTACCTCTACGGCCTGTACACGGGCAAGAAGCTGGTCCTCCCCGTCCCCGAAATCCTGGGCCACGCCAGCGCCGACGCCGAGGCGCACCCTCCCCGGTTCCGCACCATCATCGGGCTACTGCTCCTGCCGTTGGTGCTGATCTTCCTCAACACCGGCCTGAACACCCTGGCGTCCTCCGGTGCGCTGGATGACTCCGTCAAGAAGGAACAGTGGTTCCAGGTCCTGCGCACCATCGGTGAAACCCCGGTGGCCCTGCTGATCGCAGTGCTCGCGGCGCTGTTCGTGCTGGGCACCCGCCGGGGCCGCGACGCCGGCGCCCTGGAGAAGCTGCTCGAGTCCTCCCTGGGACCGGTCTGCTCCGTCATCCTTATCACCGGCGCCGGCGGCATGTTCGGCGGCGTCCTGCGCACCTCCGGCATCGGCAAGGCGCTGGCGGACGTGCTGGGCAACGTGGGCATCCCGCTGATCCTGGCCGGGTTCCTGATCTCCGCCATCCTGCGCATTGCCCAGGGCTCAGCCACCGTCGCGCTGACCACCACCGCCGGCCTGATTGCTCCCGCCGTGGCGGGTGGCGGCCTGAACGGCATGCAGATCGCCGCCATGGTCATCGCCGTGGCTGCCGGATCCGTGGTGGTATCCCACGTCAACGACTCAGGGTTCTGGCTGGTGGGCCGCTTCTTCGGTATGGACGTTAAGACCACCCTGAAGACCTGGACCGTCATGGAAACCCTCATCGGCGTGATGGGCTTCGCCGTCGCCGCCGTCATCTTCCTGGTGGCCGGCGCGGTGGGCTGACACCCTCCTGTCCGGGAGCACGGCGGGGCGGCTGGTGGGAACACCGGCCGCCCCGCCGTCGTTATGCCCCTTGGTGTGCCATGCCGGTGCGCCACCCGCCGACCAAAGGACACCCCTTGACGACTCCCCGCACGATCGTGATCACCGGCGCCAGCGACGGCATTGGAGCGGCAGCCGCAAGGACGCTGGCCCGGACAGGGGACCAGGTGGTCGTCGTCGGCCGTTCCGCCGGCAAGACCCGCGCCCTGGCCGGGGACATCGGCGCCGACCACTACCTGGCCGACTTCGCCGACCTCGCACAGGTCCGTGACCTCGCGGAGAAACTGAAGGCAAACTACCCGCGCATCGATGTCCTGGCCAACAACGCCGGCGGGATCATGGGCAAGCGGACGCTTACCGTGGACGGCAACGAGACGACGTTCCAGGTCAACCACCTGGCACCGTTCCTGCTCACCACCCTCCTGATGGACACGCTCACCGCCAGCGGCGCCAAGGTGATCAACACCTCCAGCGCCGCCAACAACTTCGGCAAGCTGGACCTCTTCGACCTCAACGCCGAGTACGGGTACAGCACCAACCGCGCCTACGGCACGGGCAAGCTCGCCAACATCCTGTTCACCTCCGAGCTGCACCGCCGCTTCCATGACCAGGGGATTACGACGGCGGCATTCCACCCGGGCGTGGTCCGCACCAACTTCGCGGCGGAGTCCGGAAGCCCGTGGCGGCATGCCTACACCACCCTGCTGAACCGCTTCATGCTCAGCCCGGACCAGGGCGCCGACACGATGCTTTGGCTCATCAACGGCACCGCGGGCATGGACTGGATTTCCGGGGCCTACTACGCCAAGCGCGCCCTGGCCAAGGCCAACGCCCAGGCCTACGACGCCGGACTGGCGCGCGGGCTGTGGGAGAAGAGCGAAGAGCTGGTCAAGGCCTTTGCCTGACCGCTGTGTCACTCACAGCCGACACCGTCGTGGTCTGCATCGAGTCCGTAGATGTCGCGACCGATGACCTGGACGGGGCCACGGACGTAAGCCGGCCCGTTGCCGCCTCCACCTGCGCAGTCAACGTCGGAGGCGATGGGAACGCAGCCCGAGTAGTTCGGGTCGCAGCCGGGGTTCGTTCCCGGCACGGGCTGCAGCCTCTGCTGCGGCCTTGTCCGCGGCATCCTTGTCCGCCGCGGCTTTGTCTGCGGCCGCCTTTTCAGCAGCAGCCTTCTCAGCTGCAGCTTTCGCTGCAGCTGCCTGTTCGGCTGCGGCCTTGTCGGCGGCCGCTTTGGCGGCAGCGGCCGCAGCCACTTTGTCGGAGACGCGCTTGGACACTGCGGCCTCCAGCCACACCAGCCTGCCTGACTCGTCCTTGGTGCACACATAGCTGCTTCCGCCGGAGACCTGCCGGGCGTCGATGGCCGTGCACGGGGTGTCCGCAACGGGCTTCGCGGCAGGCGTGGCCATGGCGGATTCGGTCGCGGGGCGGGCAGCAACGGACAGCGAGGCCTGTGGAGCAGCCGGTCAGCAGGAGGAGCACGGCGGCCGCGGCCCCCGCGCGCAATATCGGTTGCCGGGGCCCTGCCGCGGCAGGCGTCCCGTCCCCGCGGTACGCGCGAAAAGGCAAAGAAAAGTGTCGACTGGCAGGCATGTTTCCCCCAATGGCGTGCGCTGGATGCGATGGCACGGCCAGCGTAGCTTCGCGTACTGGCGGAGAACGGATTAAGCGCAAATCTTGAGCCATTCACGGAAAAAGCGCTGCCCGGCTCGTGCCGGGCAGCGCTCCTGCCGTTCTTGCTGTGCGGAGGGTGGGGTTACTGCCCGGCGGGGTGCCCGTTGTGGGTGATCGAGGCAACGGTCCCGGTCTGTTCGTTCAGCAGGACCTTGTCGTTGCGCTCATGATGGAAGTTGAACATTGCGTCCACTGACCCGGCCTTCGCATCAGCCGAGGAGTCGCCGATCTGGCCGGTGTGCCAGTTGTCCTCGATAAAGCGCAGGATGGAGGCCTGGTCGGTTTCGGTGTGGTCCACAAAGTTCTTCTTCGCATACGGGGAGATGACCACCAGCGGCTGGCGGGGGCCGGGTCCGCAGCGGTCGGCGTAGCCGCCGGCCACGGGGACGCCCTTCGCTGCGGCGTCCTGGCACCATGCGGCGTCGTCGGTGCCGGTGGAGGCGTTCTTGGGCTGCGCGGCGGCGTGGTCGTACCAGCCGTCGGAGTCGTCATAGGCGAGGACGACGGCGGTGTTGTCCCAGTTCTTGGACTGCTGGATCTGGTTGACGGTTTTGGCGATGAAGTTCTGCTCGTCAACCGGATCCGAGTAGGCGGCATGGCCGTCCTGGAACATGCCCGCTTTCAGGAAGGAGACGGCTGGCATGTTATCGCTGTCCACCACCTTGCTGAAATCGGTCAGGTCGTACTGGTGGTTGGCCTGGTCGTCGTGTCCGATTTCGGCGTCCGAGGCCGGGGCCAGGTGGTGCGGGTTGGCGGTGGAGGCGTAGTACTGGAAGGGCTGGTGGTGCGGGGAGTAGTCCACCACGGAGGCGCCGGCGGCGTTGGTGTGGCTGGCAAGGCATGATGCCGGGGTGCCATCGGCAGCCGCGGTGGTGGGGGCGAAGCCGCCCTGGAACCAGCCCCAGGACGTGCCCTGGGCGTTGAGCAGGTCGCCAATGTTCCTGCCGGTCATGCCGGCAAGGTTGTTGGTCTTGGCATGGCTGTTGTTGGAGCAGTCATCGTAGACCGGGTCGGGATCGTTGATCACCGTTCCGACGCCGTTTGCGTCGGGCTGCCGGACCGCGCTGCTTCCCGTGGCCGGCGTGGCGACGGGCTGGCCGGCGGCGGTGTATTCCTTGGCGCCGTGGGTCTGGCCCGAAATCAGGTTCAGCGCGCCGGGGGTGGACGGACCGAAGACGGTGCTGAAGTGGTTGTCGCTCATGGCGTAGTTCTGGGCGTAGTTCCAGATGCCGGTGACGGTGTTGCCGTCGTAGTAGTCCATGGTCAGGCCGGGGCGGCCGTACTGGTTGGTGCCGCAGGCGTCGCGGCTGGTGAACTGGACGAACTTGTCCATGAGGCCGCCGTTGTAGGCGTTCTGCTCGGCCTTGTAGCCGTGGTCCTGGTCGCAGGTGACGGCCT
Source organism: Pseudarthrobacter sp. 902506025 (assembly GCF_040702325.1). Classification (NCBI taxonomy): domain Bacteria; kingdom Bacillati; phylum Actinomycetota; class Actinomycetes; order Micrococcales; family Micrococcaceae; genus Pseudarthrobacter; species Pseudarthrobacter sp. 902506025. The sequence continues at coordinate 1,800 of NZ_JBFBKW010000010.1, read as the reverse complement.
GCATCGGGGAGAGCCGCGCGGGCTGGATGGAGTTGGGGTTGTTCGGCGCCAGCAGGCCGGCGTTGGCCAGGGTATTGATGTCCTTGGGTGTGTCGTCCGCCGCCGTGAAGGAGCCGGCGGGGGAGCCTGATCCTTGAAGCGTCTCACCCGGGGTGTTTGCCGCCTTGGGGTAGGTGGCGAAGTAGTGGTCGAATGACACGTTTTCCTGGAAGAGGACCACGACGTGCTTGATGGGCGTCGCCGTGGCGTCCTGGGTGCCGGCGGCCGTGGCCGGGCCGGCGCTGACGCCGACCAGTCCGGCCGAAACTGCCGAAGCAGCCAGGACGGCCGCGCCGGTGGCCGCAGCAACTCTGTTTCTGGTGAATCTCGGTGCCGTAAAAGGCATGGGGTATCCAATCGTTCCTGCTCAGGGGCGCATCTGCCGCCGGACGGGGCAGGTGCAGGGAGGGTTCTGCTGCTACTTGGCGGGGGTGACGTCGGCCTCGTAGGTGAGGATCTCGGTGCCGTTGCCTTCGTCGCCGTTGTCGGGGGCCACCGTCATGCTCAGGTGGTTGCCGTCGGCGGTCATTTTGAACGGGTTGCGGGTGGCCACGTGCCCGGCAGTGGACCACTGCTGGAACGGGACCTCGCGTGTCACCTGATGGGACTTCAGGTCGATCATTGCCATGCCGCCCAGTTCATAGGTGGCCGCTGTCCCGCCGGCGGACGGAGTCTGCGGAAGGTTGGTCACTCCGCCGCAGAGCATCTTCGCATTGGGCACGTACTGGCAGTCCTGGTAGTCAATGAAATAGTTCGGGTTCTCCCAGGCGGCGAGTTCCTTGCCCTGCAGGTCCCATTCGGCGAACCGCCGGGAACCCCAGGTGTTGCCCACGAGGTGGCCGGTCTGCTTGTCCAGGACGATGCCGCCAAAGTGGTCTTTGACTTCAAACTGCTTGTGCACGTCCAGGGTCTGTTCGTCCACCTTGTAGATGATGGCGCTGCTGTCCGGCCGGTACTGGGCTACCGGAACCCACACGTTGGTGCCGTCGAAGTCGATGCCGCCCGGGTGGTACATGTCGCCCTCGCCCAGGATGATGTCCTTTCGCAGGTTGCCGGCCTTGTCCATGACGAACAGGTGGCCGATGCCCTTGCCAGGCGTGCGGTCGTACCCGCCCTGGGGAGTGGGGTACTTGACGGTGGGTTCGAGGATCTGCACGGCCGAGAGGAAGATGTGGTCCTGGCTGTAGGCGATTCCCTCGGTGTGGTACGTGGGGAAGTTCAGCTTCAGCTTGGACGTTTGCTGCCAGGCGGTGTTGCGGGTGACGGAGTCGAACGCGGTGGCCAGGTCAGTGTCCGTGTCGTGGTGGGTTCCGGCTGCGGGACTGGTGCCCTGCGCCGGGACGGTGGCCTGTGCTGCGACGGTTCCGCCGGCCGCGCAGGCGGCAACGATGAGGGAGGCGGCCAGTGTCAGGGCACGCCGGTTCGGTTTGGGGCTCATGGTGGGGGGCCTCTTAAGGTTGGGGTCTCAACAGGAGCTCTCAAGTTACTAATGGGTAATGAACCGGGAATGGCGGCCCGGTTAACGACTGCTGGCGCCCCGCTGACCTGTTGGCGCACGGGGCGGGTCCCTAGCTGTACTCAGTCAGTAGGTTGGTTGCACCTGCTGATGGGTGGTTTGCCTCCGAGGCTGCCGTGGGGCCGGTGGTTGTTGTAGAAGTTTAGCCATGGCTGCAGGGCGTCGACGCGGGCTTGGTTGGATGTGAAGGGTTGGCGGTAGGCCCAGCCTTCTTGGAGGGTGCGGTTGAAGCGTTCTGCTTTGCC